>JANRLS010000169.1:0-45231 GCA_033762315.1 Pirellulaceae bacterium | reverse complement strand
AGCCACCGCAGCCCCGATGGCGACGAAGGGTATCCCGGCACCCTCGACGTAACCGCCACCTATACCCTCACGAACAACAACGAGCTGCGGATCGACTATTCCGCGACGACCGATAAGCCAACGGTGCTGAACCTGACGAACCACTGCTACTGGAACCTGGCCGGCGCGGGGAGCGGCGATATCCTGAAGCATGTGCTAACGCTCGCGGCTGACAAGTATTTGCCCATCGACGACGGGGCAATTCCCAAGGGCACGCCGGCCGATGTTCGCGGAACGCCATTCGATTTCGCCACGCCCCATGCGATTGGCGAGCGGATCGACGAGTTGAAAAAAGACCCGCACAAAACCAAGGGGTACGACCATTGCTACGTGCTCCGCGGCCAAGCCGGCAAGCTGGAACTGGCGGCCCGCGTGCAAGACCCCGCCACCGGCCGCGTGATGGAGATTCTGACGACCGAGCCGGGCGTACAGCTTTATTGTGGCAATTTCCTGGGGGGTGGCGCGGGGGAAGGAGGCTACAAACAGCACGAGGCATTTTGCCTGGAAACTCAGCATTTTCCCGATTCGCCAAACCAGCCGCAATTTCCCAGCACGGTGCTGCGGCCGGGGCAAACCTTCCAATCGACGACGGTCCACCGGTTTTCGGTCGAATAGGCGAACGTCGAGTTGCCGCGGGGACTTGCCTGCCGCCTAGACTGCCGGGACGGAAAAGACATCACTCATCACGCGAGAAATCATCATGGCTGACTGGCTCGAAGAGGGGGACAAGGCACCGGCATTTACGCTTCAAGCCGACGATGGCACGAAGGTAAAACTGGCCGATTTCAAGGGAAGTCCGGTCGTGCTCTATTTCTATCCGGCAGACGACACGCCGGGCTGCACTAAGGAAGCCTGCGCCTTTCGCGACCGCTCGGCGGAACTGAAAAAGCTGGGGGCGAAGGTTATCGGCATCAGTCCGGACGACGTGGGGAGCCATGCCAAGTTTCGCGACAAATACCAGCTCAATTTTCCGCTGCTGGCCGATCCGGAACACGCCGTGGCCGAGAAGTTCGGCGCTTGGCGCGAGAAGAATATGTACGGCAAGAAGAAAATGGGGATCGCCCGTTCGACGTTCCTGATTGGCCCCGATGGCGTCATCGCCAAGGCTTGGAAAGCCGTCAAGGTGGAGGGGCACGATGCCGCGGTGATCGAGGCCCTCAAAGAGCTGAACGGAAAGATAAAGTAGCCGGCCGGCTAGCCGACTTTGGCCGCGAATTGCTCGGCATATTCCAACACCCAGGCATCGATCAGCTCGCGGAATTTGCCTTCCGCCGCCTCTTCGAGGGGCTCGAAGAAGTTGCGATTGAAAACTTCCTTGTTGCGAATCGTTCCTTTCGCGGCAAGGTCGAGCACGTGTAGCGAGCTATACGGGCGGATTGTCATTTCCAGGCGGCTGTAGTCGGTGCTGCGGCTGCCGCGAGCCAGACGCAGGTCGTCACGAAAGACCGCGCCCCCCCAGCCGCGGTCGCCGTACATCGTTTCGTATTGAAACCCCGGAAAGTGGTTTGGCAGCCGCTTCAGGCAGGCTTCGATGTGCTCGGAAAGGGCCAAGCGCAGCTGCGAATGGAGCCGGCGAAAGTCCTCTTCGGTGAGGGCCTGGGCCGCCGCCATTCGCGAACTGGCTTCGCCGCGAACATGCCCGCGCTCGATCGCTTGCTTGAGTCGGTCGTCGAAGTTCATCGCGGCATTCTACTCTTCGGCCGATGGCGGGGGAGTCGGCGAGGGAGCGGGGGGCGGCGGTTTGGTCGCCGGCTGGGCCACTTCCGCCCGGACGACGTGCGAATGCCTATCGGCTCCCATCAGCTTTTCGACAACGTAAAAGAACACCGGCGTGAGGATCACGCCGAAGGCGGTGACCCCCAACATGCCGCTGAATACGGCTGTTCCCAGGGTGCGGCGCATTTCGGCCCCCGCGCCGTGACCGAGCATCAAAGGGACGACCCCCAAGATGAACGCGAACGAGGTCATCACGATCGGCCGCAAACGGGTTTTGCTCGCCTCGACTGTCGCCTCGAACAGCGGCTTGCCTTGTTTTTCCATCAGTTCCTTGGCGAATTCGACGACCAGAATTGCGTTCTTGCAGGCCAGCCCCACCAGCACCACAAAGCCGATCTGCACGAAGATGTTGAGGTCCATCCGCGCCAACATGATGCCGATCAGGGCCGACAGGACGCACATCGGCACCACGAGAATGATCGTGGCGGGCAACGTCCAGCTTTCGTACTGCGCGGCGAGAATGAGATAGACGAGGACGATCGCTCCGACGAGCGCCGTTAGCGGGTTTTGCAGCAAATCTCGGAAGCTGGCGATCTGGCTTGACTGCCGCTGGAGGAATGAGATTTCGGTCCATTCGGCGACCATCGAGTTCGGCAGGCGGTCGCGAGCCAGGTTTTCCATGTTGGTCATCACCTGACCGGAACTGACCAGCGGCGAGTTGATGCCGTTGATCACCGCCGCCGGAAAGCCGTTGTAGCGGTTGATGAGCACCGGGCCGGTGCTATCGACGATGCGGGCCACCGCCCCGATGGGGACAATTTGCCCCTGCCGATTGAGCACCTTCAGCTGCCGGACCGATTCGGGATCGATGCGGAATTTGGCGTCGGCCTGCACATTGACCTGCCAGGTGCGGCCAAATTGGTTGAAGTCGTTGACATAGTAACCCCCCATATAGACCTGAAGGGCGTCGAAGACTTGCTTCAGTTCGACCCCCATCGCCTTGCATTTGACCCGGTCGATGTCGATGTACAGCTGCGGCGTGCTGGCGCGGAAGCTGTTGAAGACCAAAATCATCCCCGGCAGTTGTTGCCCCTCGGCCGAAAGATTGTCGGCCTGCGCTTGGAGCACCGGGAAACCGTTGTCCCCCCGGTCCTCGACCATCAGCTTGAACCCGCCGGCATTGCCGAGGCCATCGACCGCAGGAGCCCCGAACACCGAGATGCGGGCCTCTTGAATTTGCGAGAGCTTTTTTTGCAGCTCCTGAGCGACCGCCACTGCCCCCTCTTCGTGCCCGTGGCGGTCGTGAAACGGCTTGAGGGTGATGAATCCGCCGGCATAGTTGGAACTGATCGCCCCGGCAATGAACGACTGCCCCGGAATCGCCAAAATATGGGCCACGCCGGGCGTCTCCAAAATCAGCTTCTCCATCCGGGCGACGACGGCATCGGTGCGCTCCTTGGAGGCGGCGTCCGGCAGCTGCACATCGAAAATCAGGTAACCCTTGTCTTGATTGGGGATAAACCCGGTCGGTATTTTGGTAAAGCCGACCCCCGTCAGCACCAGCAGGCCGCCATAGACCACCAGCACCACGATGCTGATCCGCAAAAGCGACCCCACGAGCATTCCGTAAGCGGTCGTAATCCAGTCGAACACCTTGTTGAAGCCCTTGAAGACGTATTTCAACGCCAGATTCACCGCTCGCGCCAGGAAGAAACCGGCCACAGCGCCCGGAATGAACAATGCCGCGCATAGGCCCCACCAGCGGATGAAATACTCGCGCGTCAGCTCTTGATTTTCGTGATCGATGTCGAGTCCGATGACGTTGGCCCCGATCCGCCACAGCACATAGAGCGAAATCCCCCCGCCGAGCGCCGTGATGCCCCACCAGGGAAGCGCTTCGCGATGATCGTGATGCGCTTCGCCTGGCGTCGGATCGCGAAACACCGAGGTCGCCCGGGCCGGAGTCATCGTCATCGCGTTGATGGCCGAGATGATCATCGAAGCGGCGATGGTCAGAGCAAACTGACGGAAGAACTGCCCCGTGATGCCGCCCAGAAAGGCACTGGGCAAAAACACGGAACTGAGCACCAGCGTGATGGCGATGATCGGCCCGGTGATCTCGTTCATGGCGTTGATCGTCGCCTCGCGGACCTTGTAGCCCATGCCGATCCAGCGCTCGATGTTCTCCAGCACGACGATCGCGTCGTCCACGACGATGCCAATCGCGAGAACGAGTCCGAAAAGAGTGAGGTTATTCAGCGTAAAGCCCATGATCGCCAGCACGGCAAACGTGCCCACCAGCGACACGCCGACGTCGATCAGCGGGAGCATCACCGCCTTCCAATCTTGCAGGAAGAGCAGCACCACGATCGCGACGAGCACGACCGCGTCGCGCAGCGTCTTGAACACTTCGGCGACCGACTCGCGGATGAACGGTGTGGTGTCATAGACGATGTCGTATTTGAGCCCCGGCGGAAAACGCTGCCCCAGCTCGCGCATCCGGACCTTCACGCGGTCGGCCGTGTCGAGAGCGTTCGAGCCGGGCAATTGAAACACCGCCAGGCTGACGGCGGCGTTGCCATCCAGACGGCAACTGGTGTTGAGGTTCTTCGCGCCGAGTTCGACGCGGGCGACATCGGCCACGCGGGTGACCTGGCCATCGAGCCCGGTTTTGATGACGATTTGCGAGAATTCTTCGGGGGTGATAAGGCGGCCGAGTGTCGTCATCGTGAGTTGAAACGCGAGGCCAGGAGGAACGGGGGGCTGTCCAATTTGCCCCGCCGCGACCTGCACGTTCTGTTCCCTCAGGGCGTTGACTACGTCGCCGGCGGTCAGGCTGCGGCTGGCGAGGAGTTCGGGATTGAGCCAGATCCGCATGCTGTAATCTTGCTGGCCGAGGACCGTCACATCGCCGACCCCCTCGATCGCTGCCAACTGGTCGCGCACCTGGATCGTGGCGTAATTGCTGACATAGAGTTGATCGAAGGGTGGCTTGCCGGTGGCCGGATCAGGGGGCGAATAAATCGTGACCGCCAACAGGATATTCGGAGACTTCTTCTTCGTGGTGACACCCGTCGCCTTGACCACGTCGGGCAACAGGGGCGTCGCCTGGGCGACGCGATTTTGCACCAGCACCTGGGCCATGTTCAGGTCGGTGCCGAGGGCGAAAGTGACCGTGAGCGTGTAGCTGCCGTCGCTGGCCGATTGCGACGACATGTAGAGCGCGTTCTCGACGCCGACCACCTGCTGCTCGATGGGTGCGGCGACAGTCTCCATGACCACCTGCGCGCTGGCGCCAGGATATTGGCAGGTGACTTGCACCGTAGGGGGGGCGATTTCCGGATATTGCGCGATGGGGAGGATGTAGTTGCAAACTACTCCCGCCAGCACAATGACAATCGAGATCACCCAGGCAAATATCGGGCGGTCGATAAAGAATCTCGCAAGCAACGGGGCTCTCCTCGGGTTTAGCGCTCGGCGGGCTTGCGAACGGAGTGGGGGGTGGCGGGAGTGGTCAGCGGCGTGGCGGCTTCCCCCTCGGCCCTTGGCGAGATCGCGGGATTAGCCGATTCGGAGCCGGCGGGCGTTTCGCCCGGCGAAGGCTCGGGGCGCAGCAGGCGGTCGTCAACCGGCGGCGGCTCGGCCATCGTTCCCTTCACCACGCGTACCTCCTTATCGGGCCGCATCAGCAGCAGCCCGTTGATAATCACCTGCTCCCCTTCCTTAACCCCCTCTTTAATCACGCGGCTGGTCCCTTGCCGCGAGCCAAGCACGACTTTCCGCCGCTTGGCCACGTTCCCCGCATCGACGACATAGACAAATCGCTCGCTCTGGTCGGTGCCGATAGCCTGTTCATCGACCAGCACGGCATCATAGGGGCGATCGGCGGTGATTTTCGCCCGGACGAACAGACCTGGCGTCAGTGTCGCGGCCGTGTTGGCCACCACCGCGCGGGCGGTTACGGTGCCGGTGCCAGGGTCAACCTCGTTCGAGGCGAAGTCGATGATGCCGATGTCGGGGAAGATCGAGTCATCGGCGAGCGTGATTTGCACCGGGATTTTTTTCTCGCGGAGGGGGATTCGGTTCACCACCCCCTCTTCGTTCTGGCGGCGTTTTGTGTATCGCAAGTAGGCTCGCTCATCGACATCGAAATAGACGTAAATCGGATCGACCGAGACGATCCGCGTGAGCAGCGTCGCTGCCGGCCCCGACTGCACCAGATTGCCGCGAGTGACAAATCGCCGGTCGATGCGCCCATTGATGGGGGACTTTACGAAGCAAAACTCCCAATCGAGTCGGCGCGACTCCGCCTCGGCTTCGGCCGCGGCCAGCGAGGCGGCGGCTTCGTCGCGCTGGGCGACGGTCCGCTCGTACTCCTCCTTGGTGACCGAGCCTTTGCCGACGAGGGCCTCGTTCCGGGCCCGCGTATCTTCGGCGAACTTGAGCTTGGGCCGCCAAGCGTCGGCCTGAGCCTTCGCTTCGTCGTAGGCGGTCTTGTAGGTGCTCGGATCGATCACCATCAAGAGCTCGTTCTCGGTCACCATGTCGCCGTCGCCGAACTTGACTTCGAGCAAGTAACCGGAGACCCGCGCTCGCAGTTCGACATATTCGGGCGACTGGATGCGGCCGGTGTACTCGTCGAAATCAACGACTTGCCGCGTGATCGCCGGAGCGGCGGTCACTTCCGGCGCGACCGCCGGCGGCAACTGCATCGTGGGAGAACACCCCGCCAACAGCGCCGAGGCAAGGCAAAGGGAGATCGAAGAGAGACTGCGCATATTCACCTCGGCAAATTCACCGCACCCAAGTCGCGAGGAAGCAAGCCGGACAAGAGAGTTGAGAGGATCGACTTAAGATAGCGAACGCCGCGCGGGGAAGCCAGAAGCCAGCGCCAAGTCGCTGGCCCGCTATCTTGCAATGTTCCAGCATTTTGGCGGCGGAGCCTCGAAGACCATTCGCTCGCGCGTGGTGGGATGGTCGATCGCCAAACGCGCGGAATGCAGGGCAATCGCCTCATCGACAAACGCCATCCGGCTGCCGTATTTGCGGTCCCCCAGAATTGGCCGACCGATGGTCGCCAGTTGCAGCCGAATCTGATGTTTGCGGCCGGTATGCAAGTGGATTTCGACCAAGGTGCGGCCCACGGCGGCCTGGAGCACCGCATAGCTCAATCTCGCATGTTGAGCGGCGGGCGTATGCGGCGGAACAACAATCATCCGTTCTCGCTCGTCGTCATTTATTACCCAGTGCGAAAGTTCGCCGGCCGCCGGAATGGGCGGCCTTTCGACCAGCGCCAGGTAGGCCTTTTCGGCAGTCCCCATTCGAAATTGTTCCGTCAACCGGGCCGCCGCCTTGCTCGTGCGAGCTAAAACCAAAACGCCGCTCACCAGCGAATCCAGCCGACTGACCACTCCCAGATAGACATTGCCCGGCTTGGAGTACTTTTTTTTGAGATAATCCTTGGTTGCCGCAACCACGCTAGGCATTCCCTTGGCGGCTCCTTGCGTGGCGAGGCCGGCACGTTTGTTGACGACCAGCAGGTGGTTGTCTTCGTACAGAACATCGAGGGGAGCGGGTCGCATCGGCATATTGTACGATGGCGAGATGACCGCGCATCCTCTCATTTTGGCCAGCACCTCGCCCCGCCGCCGGCAACTGCTGGCAGAGGCCGGCTATCAATTTCAGGTGATCCCGCCGGATGACTCGGCAGAGTCCGGGGAAGTTGCCGGCGAGACCCCGGCGGAGCTCGTCGTCCGCATGGCCCGGCAAAAGGCGGCCGATGTGGCCCAGCGCGTAAGTGCCGGTCTGGTAATCGGTTGCGACACCGTGGCGGAGTGCGACGGCGTCGTGCTGGGCAAGCCGCGCGACCTGAATCACGCCCGCGAAATGCTGCAGCTCTTGCGTGGTCGCCATCATCGCGTCCTCAGTGGCTTGTGCTTGTGGCAACGACCAGAAAACCAGATTCGCCTCGCCCTCGATACTACGGTTCTCCGCATGCAAGACTTCACCGATACCGCTCTCGAAAACCATCTCGCCTCCGGCGATTGGCGGGGCAAAGCGGGGGCGTTTGGCTTTCAAGATGGACTCGATTGGGTCGAGGTCGTCGAAGGGAGTGTCTCGAATGTCGTCGGCCTGCCGATGGAGCTTCTAGCCCAGCTATGCAAGGAAATTCCAGGATAAAGATTTCGTGAAAAGTAAGCTGGCGACCCTGGAAAATGCCAGTTAGCGACTATATGATACGCCCGCGACCAAAGAACACGGGCAACAAGAGCGATGGCCTCTTTCGCCGACAACACGATCCCCGCGGACTTCTCCGGCACGGTCCGGCTCTTTCCGCTGCCGAATCTGGTGCTGTTTCCGCACGTCATCCAGCCGTTGCATGTCTTCGAGGCTCGCTACTGCGATCTTCTGGAGGAGGCCATCGCAGGAGATGGCCTGATCGCGATGGTGCTGCTCGAAACGGGATGGCAGCATGACTACGAAGGTCGGCCAGCGATTGCTCCCGTTGCTTGCCTGGGGCAGGTGATCTCGCACGAGCGCGTGAAGGGACGGCGGCACAATATCTTGCTGCGCGGCGTGCGGCGGGCGGCCATTCGCCGCGAACATCCGGCGGTCAAGTCGTTTCGCCAGGCCGATGTCGATCTACTCGACGATTTCTACCCCACCTCCACCAGCGTGCAGCGTCCCGCCATGCAGCGGCGTTTGGTCGAACTGGCCACCGCCCTCTTGCCAACCGGTGCCGGCGGTCAAGATTCGCTGGCCGAGCTGCTCTCGGGGGAGGTTTCGCTCGGCATGTTGACCGATATTTTCGCCCACACGCTCGGCTTTCCGCTCGACGTGAAGCAGCGGTTGTTGACCGAATGGAACGTCGATCGCCGGGCGGCAATCCTTTCCGACCGCCTCGCGCAACTCGCCAAGCGCGTTCCCTATCCGCTCGATGCCGCCGGACCGCCGGCTTATCCGCCCCGTTTCAGCCTGAATTAGTGATCCGCCGCTCTGGCAGGTCAATCAGCTTCACGATGGCCGGCTGGCCATACACGGCTCCTCCCACCGCCGCCGAGACATTCGGCAGCGGATCGTGCTCGTGGGCCTCGTGCAAATGTCCGCACAGCACCGTCAGCTTGCGCTGGGTAAAGCCCGCCATCACCTCGCGAATCGTCTCCCCGAGTGTCACCGAGCAAAAATGGGGAGCCCAATTGTCGTCGAGCGGCTCCCCCTCGTGCCGGCAAAGATCGAGAAACGGCGGCACATGCGTCATCAAGATGACCTGCTCGAATTGCCCCAGCGCGTCCGTCAGCAAACGACGCAAATGCAAGGCCGCTTCGTCCGCCAGCCGTTGCAACTGTTCTTTTCGCTGCGGGAGCGACAGGCCCGCCAATTCGCGAATCACCAGATAATCGTTCAGCATCACGGTCGAACGTTCGTAGTCTCCCGCCCGGCCATCAGCCCAGCCATCGTGCCCGATTAGGCCGGTATTTAGCGAGAGCGCGATCGGCTCGTCGGCCAGGGTCAAATACTTTAGATTTGGCCGCTGCTTGCACAGCATCCGCACTTTCCGCCGCATTGATGCGATGCTGCCGCGGTAAAAGTCGTGATTCCCCAGGACAAAATAAACCGGCAATTGCAGGCAATCATCGATTAGTTGCAAGAGGTCGATTAGCTTAGGCGCTTCGCCAATGTCGCCGCTAATGAGCACGCCACTGGGAGCCTGGCGGCGCAGACCCTCCAGAAACGCCTCGATGCCCGTCGGCGGCTTCACGAAGTTCAGATGAATGTCGGTCAGCCAGGCCAGGCGCGGCATGTCGAGGCTCGATGGTGAGAAACAGCTAATCGGGAAGCGTAAACACCCGCACGATCGCGGGTTTGCCATATTCGGCCCCGCCGATCATCACCGAAACGTTCGGCAGCGGATTGTGCTGGCTGCTGGAATGCAAATGCCCGCACAGCACCGTCACGCGCCGCTTGGGATAGTCGCGCATCACTTCGACAATCGCTTCGCCCACCCCCAAGCAGCAAAAATGGGGTGCCCAATTGTCATCGAGCAGCTCCCCCTTGTGATAACAGAGCTCGCGAAACGGCGGCACATGCGTCAGCAGCATCACATGGTCGAACCGCTGCATCGCGTCGTCCAGTTGCTTGCGAATGTGCTGCGCGGCCTCGTCGCCAAAAACACGCATCCGGTCCTTTCGCAATTCGGGAGTCAAACCGGCAAATTCGCGAATCACCAGATAGTCGTTCAGCATCGCGGTCGAATTATCGTAATCCCCCGCCCGACCATCGGCCCAGCTATCGTGGCCAATCAGTCCCATGCGCGGCGACAGCGCAATCGGATCGGTCGCCAGCGTCAGATAGTGCAAATTCGGACGCGCGAGGCATAGCTTGCTCACCTTGTGCCGAGTCGAGGCGATGCCCCCCCGATAAAAATCGTGGTTCCCCAGCACGAAATAGACCGGCAACTGTAACGTTTGATCGATCACCTGCAAATACTTGACGATATTCGGTGCTTCGCCAATATCGCCGCTAATCAGCACCGCGTCGGGATTTTCCACCCGCACGGTTTCCAGAAAATCCGTCACCCCGCTTTGCGGCTGGACAAAGTTCAGGTGAATGTCGGTAAGCCAGGCAATGCGGGGCATAAGTCGGTCGCGGCAGCAGGTCGGACAGTCTTTCGCGGCGCTTCATTCGGTGCTTGATGGACGGCCCAGTTGCCGTCACCACTCTCCCACAGTAATCGAGCCGGGCCGTTTCTTCACCCCCCGCCCGGCTAAGATTTGTGCGAAGATCGGATGAAGGCTGGCGAATACCAGCCGGCAGGACGCGGCTTCCATCCTCCCCCGGCGGGCCCGTCCGCCAGCCGTCGAACCACGGTAAACTACCAGCCCAATTACCCTTCGAGTGGCCGGCTCTTGCCGGGCGTCGCACCATGAAAGTCCAGCAGTTTCTCGATCATCACGGCATCGCCCGCAATCCTTTCGCCGAGGAAGATGCCCAGACCGATCCGGTGTTCAAAGAGCACTGCATCGACAGCACCTACCACCCGACGTGGGACAAGGTCTATGGCGACCCCTCCGAGCCCAGCACCTCGATCATCTTCGGCGAAAAAGGCTCCGGCAAAACGGCCATGCGCCTGCAACTGGCCCGCCACCTGGAGCAATACAATCTGCGGCACCCGGGGCGCAGGCTGCTCGTCGTTCATTACGACGACTTCAACCCGTTCCTCGACCGTTTTCGCGACCACCTCGGCAGCCGCAACCGCCGGGCCGACAAAGTCCTCGCCCAGTGGAAGCTGTGGGACCACATGGATTCGGTCCTCTCGCTGGCCGTCACCGGACTCGTCGATCGTATTCTCGAAGTCCGCCAGCCCAGCGACTCGATCGTCTGCCAGTTGGAAGCCAAGAACATCGACGAACTCGACCGACATCAGGCCCGCGACCTGTTGCTTCTGGCCGCCTGCTACGACCAATCGACCGCCGAAACCTTCAAGGGGCGCTGGCATCGCCTCCGCAAGCGGCTCAAGTTTCAGACCTGGCAATCGCAGTGGCAACTGGCGGCCGGCATTGGCATCACGGCCCTGATCGTGCTGATCGTGCTGCTGGTTGTTCTCAATGGCGGCCAGGCGTGGCTGCCGCCGTGGTGGGTCTATCCATTCTTGCTGGCGGCAGCCTGGACACCCTGGCTGCGCCAAGTTTGGAAAACCTTCTGGCTCGCCCGCGGCATCTTGCGGCGAATGCGGGTCGGCATTCGCGAGACGAACCCGCTGCGGCAGGTGCTGATGCAGTTCACCCCCGCCGAGCTTTCCGGCCAGCCACTCCCCAATAAAGACAGCACCGACGACCGCTACGAGCTACTCCTCAAGCTACAAGGGCTGCTGCACACGCTCGGCCACAGCGGCATCATCGTCCTGGTCGATCGGGTCGATGAGCCGCACTTGATCAACGGCTCGGCCGAGCTGATGAAGGGACTGGTCTGGCCAATGCTCGACAACAAGTTCCTCAAGCATCCGGGCCTCGGCCTGAAGATGCTGCTCCCCATCGAGCTGACCCGGTTCGTCGAGCGCGAGGAGCGCGAGTTCTATCAGCGGGCCCGCCTCGACAAGCAGAACATGGTTCCCTCGTTCGAATGGAGCGGCCAGGCTTTGTTCGACGTCGCCAGCGCCCGCGTTCGCGCCTGCGCTTCCCCCGGCGCTAGTCCCACGCTGGCCGACCTCTTCGATCCCGCCGTCACCCATTCCCGCCTCATCGACTCTTTCCGCAACCTCCGCGTTCCCCGCCGCCTCTTCAAATTCCTCTACCACCTGATCGCCGCCCACTGCAACTCCCACACCGACCAGGCACCCAGTTGGACCATCTCCGCCAGCCTGTATGAATCGACCTTGGCGCTGAGTTTGAAGGAGCAGGATGCGTTTGATCGCGGGGTGGGGGCGGGGTGAGGCTCAAGTGGGGCAGGCGTCTCGCCTGCCCGATTCGCGTGCATGCTCAGTTGTGGCAAAACGTCTGGTGGTTTGAATCCGCCACTCGTATTCTCAGCCTGCTTCAGCAGGCTCCCCGTCAGGCCCCCGCTTTAGCTGGGGCAATACGAACCCCGCGATTCCTCCTGCCAGCGGGCTTCAGCCCGCTTCCGCGCCACCCACCACGGCTGAAGCCCGAACTTAAGCCTTAAGCCGGCTCAAGCCGGCTGACCAACGGTTTCACTCACACCCCTAGCCCGGCCTGAAGGCCGGGCCTGACAGGGAGCCTGCTGAAGCAGGCTAACGGAACAACGTGCCATGCGCCACGCCGAACTCCACTCCTCTGTCATGCCGCGATGCAGTTGCTCAGTCGCGAAGCGACGCCGCTCTTTTGGCCTGGCGTTTCAACGCCAGGATGGCTGCTCGCGACCAAAGGCATTTGCGTACGAGTTGGCCAATTGCCACGCACGCGGCTAGAATCAAACGCATGTTGCGGCTGGTTACCGATCATCGACTCCGCGATGGCACGCTGACGCGGCGCGATTGGCTCCGTTGCGGTGCGCTGGCGGGCATTGGGGCTGCAGCGAGAACCGCGAGCGGGGCTGAAGCGGCGGCTAGCAAAATCCCGGGCTTTGGGCGGGCGAAGTCGGTGGTGCTGGTGTTTGCCAATGGCGGGCAAAGCCACATCGACATGTGGGACCCCAAGCCGAGTGCTCCGCAAGATATTCGCGGGGCTTTCCAGCCGATCGGCACCGCGTTGCCCGGCGTGCAGTTTTGCGAGCACATGCCGCGAATTGCCCGCCTCGCCGACAGGCTGACGGTGGTTCGCAGCCTGTCGCACGACGATCTCGATCACGGCTCGGCGGCTTATTTGGCGCTCACCGGCACGTACCACGCCCGGCGGTCGTCGAATCCGCCGCCGACGGACCTCGACGTGCCGACCTACGGGGCGATCGTCCGCCGCCTCCGCCCCCGCGGCAAGTTTGTGATGCCGGCCATTCATGTAAACGGCCCGGCCCTTTTGCCGCGCGAGTCCGGACCGGGGCAAAACGGCGGCCTGTTGGGGCGGGCCTTCGAACCGCTGGTGGTCGGCGATCCGTCGGCCGCGGCCGGCGCGATTCCCGGCATGGAAACGCTTCCCGACCTGCCGACTGTCCGCCTCAGCGAGCGGCTGTCGCTGAAAGAGACCCTCGACCAGGCCGCCCAGCGCCTGGAAACGAACCAGCAGGCGCTCGACATGAGCCGCCTCTACGGCGGGGCCTATGAAATGCTCGCCTCGCGGCAGGCGCGGCAGGCGTTCGATCTGGCCGCCGAACCGCCGGCGCTGCGCGAGCGCTATGGCCGGCACCGCTCGGGCCAGGCGCTGCTCTTGGCCCGCCGGCTGGTCGAGGCGGGGGTGCCATACATCAATGTGATTTGGAACCACTGCAACCGGGGACAAGACCTCGACGCGGCTGACACCGACCTCTATGGCTGGGACACTCACAACGACATTTTCGACTCGCTGCAAAACCGCCTCCTGCCGCGGTTCGACCAGAGCTTCGCGGTTTTCATCGAAGACCTCGACCAGCGCGGCCTGCTGGAGCAGACGCTGGTCGTGTGCCTGGGGGAATTCGGCCGCGCGCCACGTGTCGCTTTAGAGGCCAAGTTCGCCGGCAGTTCGCCGGGGCGTAAGCATTGGTCCACGGTTTATTCGTGCGTGCTGGCCGGTGCCGGCGTGCAGCGCGGGGCCATCGTTGGTGCCTCGGACCGGATCGGCGCCGAACCGACCTCCGAGCGCTACGGCCCCTGGGACGTAGCCGCCACGATGTTCCACGCCCTGGGGATTGATCCCCAATCCCACTACATCGATCCCTTTGGCCGGCCGCTCACGATTTCGTCCGGCCGGCCGATCGAAGCGGTGTATGGAGGGTAGGGCTCACACAAGCCCGAAGCGCAAGCGAGGGACTAGCCCAACCCGCGAGACTCCCTCGCTGGCGCTTCGGGTTCGTGTGGCTTCGCCAATTGGAGGGCAGTACACTAGGGAGTCTGCCACTTGCCCACCGGAGGAGTCACCCATGCTGAGCATCCTGGGATCACACGCACCAGACGGACTCTCGCGCCGGGCGCTGTTGCAGGCGGGTTCGCTGGCGCTGCCGGCGGTCCTAGCGGGCAGCAGCGCGGCGGGCGCGGCCCACCAGCCGACGAGCTTCGGCCGGGCCAAGCGGGTGATCCTGCTGTATCTGTATGGCGCAGCGGCTCAGCACGAAACGTGGGATCCGAAGCCGGACGCCCCGCTGGAAATCCGCGGCAAGTTCCAGCCGATCGCCACGGCGATTCCCGGCGTGCAGATTTGCGAGCATCTGCCGCGAGTGGCGAAAATTGCCGACCGGCTGGCGATTGTCCGGTCGATGTCGCATCCGTACAACATCCATTCGGCCGCCTACACGATGAGCGGCGTGGACAAAGTCGATATCCCGATGGAGCTGAACCCGTTCGACAATCGGCATTGGCCGAGCTTCGGCGGGGTGATGGATTATCTGGCCGAGCGGGGCCGGTGGCAGCCGCGGACCGATGCCGACATTCCCCGCAACCTGGTCCTCCCTTTCCGCTTCAGCAGCCGCAGCCCGGAGTTCACCCGCGGCGGCCCCTATGGCGGCTTTCTCGGCCGGGCTTATGACCCGGTCTGCACCGAGTTCGAGGGCCAGATCACCGGCCAGGTCGGGCGGTGGCGGGGCAACGATTTGCAGAATGTGGCCGAACCGTACCTGGGGATCGAGCCCGCAGGAAAATTTATTGTTTCGAGCGCCGCCAAGCTCGGTGCGGAGATGACGCTCGACCGGCTCGACCGGCGGCGGTCGCTCCTGGCGCAGTTCGACCAGGCCCGCCACGAGCTCGAAGAAGCTCCCGGCACGCGCGGCCATCAGCGAGCCCAGGCACTGGCGTATCGCCTGCTCACGTCGCCGAAAATTCGCGAGGCGCTCGATATTCAGCGCGAATCGGCCGAAACCCGCGAAGCGTATGGCATGACGCTGTTCGGCCAGGCGACACTCGCCGGTCGCCGCCTTTTGGAAGCGGGGGCAACGCTCGTCACGGTTCTGTGGGATGAAGTTCAGACCGCCAACTCGGCCTGGGACACGCACTTCCACCACTACGAGCGGCTGGGGGAAGAACTGCTGCCGGGCCTGGACCGGGCGCTCTCGCGGCTGGTGCTCGATCTCGAAGAGCGCGGCATGCTCGACGACACGCTGGTCCTCTGCCTGACCGAGCACGGCCGCACGCCGAAGCTGCACGACAAGGGAGCCAACGGCGTCGGCCGCGAGCATTGGTCTGATGTCTATAGCAACGCCCTGGCCGGCGGCGGCATCAAGCGTGGCACCGTCATTGGCAGTTCCGACCGGGACGGGGCCTTTGCCAAGGACAATCCGATCAATCCCAAAGACATCCTCTGCACCATCTATCATCTACTCGGCATCGACCACCACCTCACCATCCCCGACCGCTTCGGCCGCCCCTTCCCCCTCGTCAGCGGCGGGCGCGTGGTGGAGGAGATGCTCGTTTGATGGTTAGCCGAAGGCGTACGTGTTTCGTGCGACCGGTGGTCGCAACGCGGTCGCCTGCGGCTTGCCGTTAAACGAGGGATGGAAAATCATCATGCCCGAACCACTTCTTCGCGTCGCCGATCTGCACGTCCATTTCCAAACGGACGATGGACTGGTGCGCGCGGTAAACGGCGTGTCGTTCGATCTGCTGCCGGGAGAGACGCTGGGGATTGTGGGGGAATCGGGAAGCGGGAAGAGCGTGACGAACCTGGCAATGCTGGGGCTGGTGCCGCGGCCGCCGGGAGTGATTGCGGCGGGGCAGGCGTGGTTCGAGGGAAAAGATTTGCTGCGGATGAATACGAGCGAGCTGTCGCATATTCGCGGGCGGCGAATCGCGATTATCTTTCAGGACCCGATGACGGCCCTCAACCCGTTCCTCACTGTCGGCGACCAGATTGGCGAAGTGACGCGGCTGCATCTGAAGCACACGGCCCAGCAGGCCCGCCAGCATGCAATTGCGATGCTGGGGCAGGTCGGCATTCCCGCGCCAGACCGGCGGATCGACGACTACCCGCACCAGTTTTCCGGCGGCATGCGGCAGCGGGTGATGATCGCGATGGCCCTGGCTTGCCAGCCCGATGTGCTGATCGCCGACGAGCCGACGACCGCCCTCGATGTGACGATCCAGGCCCAGATGCTGGAACTGATTAAGGACCTGCAGCGGCGGCAAGGGACCGCGGTGATTCTCGTCACCCACGCGCTGGGCGTGGTGGCCAGCGTTTGCGACCGGGTGCTGGTAATGTATGCCGGCAAAATTGTCGAAGAGGCCCGCGTCGGCCCGCTTTTCGCTCAGCCGCAGCATCCCTATACGCTGGGCCTCATGGATTCAATTCCCCGCTGGGACGCCTCGACCCACGAGCCCTTGCGGGCGATTGCCGGCCAGCCGCCGGATATGCTGCATCCCCCCGGCGGCTGCGCGTTTCATCCGCGCTGCCCCTATGTGCTGGATAAGTGCCGCACCCAGGAGCCGCCGCTGGAGCCGGCGGTGCATGGGGGGCGGAAGGCGTGCTGGGCGAGCGTCGATGCAACGCGGCCCATCCAAGCGGAGTTGGTGCAATGACAACTGCCACCGCCGAAGCCGCAAAACATGGATCACGGCCCGCCAGGACCGGCGAGCCGCTGCTATCCGTTCGGGATCTCGCCGTTCATTTTCCCTTCCATCGGGGCGGCTTATTCACGGGTGAGTCGGGGGTGATCCGAGCGGTGGATGGGGTCAGTTTTGACATTCGCCCGGGCGAAACACTGGGCCTCGTGGGCGAATCGGGCTGCGGAAAAAGCACGACGGCCCGCGCGATCGTCGGTCTGATCGACAAGAACGTCATGTCCGGCCAGATCACGCTCGGGGGCCAGCGGATCGACCGCCTTTCGCCCCGGCAAATGCTGCCGCACCGCCGCCAGGTGCAAATGATCTTTCAGGACCCCTACGCCTCGCTCAACCCGCGGATGACCGTCGGCAGCATCATCGCCGAGCCGATGCAGATTTTTGGCCTGCACGCCCCACGCGAGCGGAAGCTGAAGGTGATGGAACTGATGGACCTGGTCGGCCTGAACCCGACGTTCCTCAACCGCTATCCGCACGAGTTCTCCGGCGGCCAGCGGCAGCGGATTGGCATTGCGCGGGCCCTGGCCGTCGAGCCCAAGCTCATCATCTGCGACGAGCCGGTGTCGGCCCTCGATGTGTCGATTCAGGCCCAGGTGATCAATCTGCTAGTCGATCTGCAAGAACGGCTCGGCGTGGCGTACCTCTTTATCTCGCACGACCTGGCGGTAGTACGGCACATTTCGCACCGAATCGGCGTGATGTATCTCGGCCGAATCGTCGAACTGGCCGCCAGCGACGAACTACACCGCCGGCCGCTGCATCCCTACACCCAGGCCCTTCTCTCCGCGGCGCCGATTCCCGATCCCGAGCGCGAGCGGCACCGCCAGCGGATTATCTTGCAGGGCGAAGTCCCCTCGCCCGACCGCCAATACTCCGGCTGCCCCTTTGCCGACCGTTGCCCCATCGCCGAGCAACATTGCCGCGAGGTGCCGCCGCTGCTGGAAGGGGCCGGGCATTTGGTGTCGTGCCATAAGGCGGAGAAACCGTGAGCCGCAGGTTTCGCTCTGAGTAGGAAGGCGTCATAGTATTCGATTCAGGAGCGAATCATGTTCGGCTGGTTCCAACCAAAGTGTCCGCTGGCAACGGGCGAAAAGGTCTGGGTCGAATCGCGCATGGCGTGGCTTGCCGAGAAACTGGGCTATGAGCGCCTGCTCAAGGCCCGCGTCGTGGAGCCAACCGATGAGTTCTTTCCGGGGGAATATTGCGGGCGAGCGGAGGACGCCGAGCAGATTTTCCAGAAGGTCGTTCGGATAATGGCCGTGGACCCGAGTCGGGTCAAATTGCGAGTTCGAAGCGACTGGACCTCCAGCCATCCACTCGGGCAATACAATAGCGCCAATCCAGCGCTGATCGAGATTAATCCTTCGCAGTTGCAAGACCCCGAATCGCTCGTTGGTACGTTGGCCCATGAAATAGCTCACGAAATACTATTGGGTGGTGGGCTACTTCAGGACAACAACGAGGATTTGGAGCGGCTGACTGACCTGTTGCCAATTTTCTTAGGCATAGGCATTTTTGGAGCCAATTCGGTAGTTCGGGAGCAGAACTTTCGTGAGGGGCGTTTTAGTTGGTGGTCGATGCAAAAGCAGGGGTACTTGCCGCAACGAATGCATGCGTATGGGCTTGCACTGTTTGCCTGGTTACGGAATGAGCATGCTCCGCAGTGGGCGGGACATTTACGGCTGGATGTTCGGGAACCGCTGCACGGCGGTCTTAAGTACCTTGTCAAAACGAATGACTGCATATTCGAGTCACAACTTCAGGCGCCCATGTCGTCGCTGGCAATGTGTTTGCAGCACCTTCAACATGCTTCGCCATCCTTTCGCTTGGCAGCGCTGCAGGGCATCATCGCCCTCGAAACGAACGCCACTTCAGGTGTTGCCGAAATCGGCCGCGCGCTGACTGATCGGGATGCGGAGGTCCGCGGCGCGGCCGCACAAGCATTGGGAGTCATTGGACCGCCGTCAGTGACACTCTGTCGTGACTTGCGTAAGTTGTTGAGCGACAAAGCGCCCGAAGTTCGGGCTGCCGCTGTCTTTGCTCTTGGTGAAATCCGCCCTGCCGATTCGATTACTTCAGACTTGGCATCGCTGCTGCGAGACACCGATCGCGGTGTTGTCGGTGCCAGTGCGGAAGCGCTGGGGAAAATCGGAGCTGCGGATTCGCGCGTAGTGCAGGAGCTTCTCAGACAATACGAATATCGCCTACTGAAGTGTGATTATCACTTGATTGAAACCATCGCACTTTCATTAATTCAAATGCTTCCGAATGCCGCAGTCGCAGTGGACGAGCATTTTGCGGCTCATGACGGGGAATTGCGGCGGTTTGCCCAAGAAAGTCTCGCCCAGGCTGGAATCGAACAAAGTCAACGCTGATCGGAAATTGGGCATTCACAAGTAATTCAGACTGGGGAGATTCACCAATGACGACACGCGGGTTCTGGGATTTTCAATGGTCGATGAGCGATGCTGAGCAGTCAAATCACATTCGTGAGCTGAAACGGCAGGCCGCCCGGCTGGAGTCGCGATGGAATACGTTGCAGCGCGAAGGTACCGCCGAAGGGCGCGACCTGCGGGAAGAAATCGAGGTGCTGCACTACAACCAGGCCCGCACGCTGCTGCTCTTGCATGGGTTGACGACGACGCTGCTCCGCAAACAGATTGTCACGCGTGAGGAATTGAAGACAGTCATGGACGAGATCGACCTGCTCGACGGGCAAGCCGACGGCGCGCTCGATCCGGCCGCCTCGCCTGGCACGAAAGCTCGTCCCACCGAACGACATTCGACTGGGTCAGCCCTTGACGACCTGGCACGGACGTTGCCGGATCAGGAAGACCCGCGAGAGTATCTGAAAAATCTCGAAGAGGATGCGGGGGACAAGACGTAGCGTCGTTGCTACAGCGAGGCTTCGCCCTCAAAATATTCCCGAATCTGATCCACAAAAACGTCGTGCGGTGGATGAAACTCATCCTCGTCTTCGTCGACCCTCTCACGCAGGAATTCCAGGGCCTCGTCCACCGTTTTGCCACAGTGGCATAGGTACGTCACAATCGCGGCGGGGCTGCGGCTGAGGCCCATTCGGCAGTGGACGAGCACGCGGCCCGCTTCGCGACCGGCGTCGATGAACTGGCACAAATCGGGAATCCAGTCGCTGAAGCCAAAATCCGGGTCGTTGAGCGGAAGTTGCAGGTAGGCCAGCCGCCGCTCGTAATAGCACGGAATCTCGACCGCGCAGTTCAGCACGTGCGTAATCCGCCGGCTGCGAAGGAGCGTCTTGTCCTTCGCGTCCCGCTGATCCCCCAGATAGAGCCTCTTGAGAATGGGCCACATCGGTTGCCCCTCGTCGTTTAACGGTTAGCTGGAGGGGACACATGCTGGCGCGAATTGTATCCGTGGGTGAAGTGCCGATTGCTCAATCGTTTTTCTGCGAACTTATTTATGCGGAGACAACTGGCCGCAGTTTTCGCACCTCCAGCCGCACTCCTTGTCCCGCAGCAGACGCTTGACATTGCTCAATCACGGCGTGTGCCTTCGGGTGGATGAGGTGATCACACGCAATAACAATCGTCGTCTTTTCCCGCGGTGGGTGGCCCATTTCCTCTTGGAAACCTTTGAGGTCGATTGCCTTCAAATAGGTTTCGACCTTGTGTCGGATGCTCTCCAAAGTCTGAGTGCTGCTGTCAATCGGCTGGCTAGCGATGATGAAAAGGTCGACTCCACCGTCGTGACGATTGCCTAATACGTCAATGCTATCCAATGCTTGGATCGGCGGCCATTCGGGGGTGGGGAATGACACCTCGGCCGGCTTAGCGCGGAATGGGTTCCACATGGCTGGGCTCTCGCTTTGATCGTTCCCCAAAACGCCGAACGTCACCTTTATTCCGGCAGCTTGAAATCCCCCACAAACAACTGGCTGCTGTGGTCGTCGGTGCGGGTGCTGGTCCACATCAGCTTCGCGCCGTCGGGCGAGAAGACGGGGAGGATGTCGGCCCCGGCGAAATCGGTGATCCGGGTCGGCGGGCCGAGGGTGAACTTGCCCTCTTTCGTTTCGTACTTGGCGAGCCACAGGTCGTAGTTGGGCCGGGCAGTCGGATCGGAATGGTCGGCCCCCGACCAGATGATGTACGGCTCGCTGGGGTGCCACCAGGGGCCCCAATTCACTCCGGTTGTGTCGGTAAGTTGCGTCTCGTTCTTGCCGTCGATGCCGATGACATACAGCTGCAGCCACTCGGCCTTTTTGCGGTCGCTGCGGAAAATGACCCACTTGCCGTCGGGCGAAATAAACGGCCCGCCGTCGTAGCCGGGGGCGTCGGTCAGTTGCTTCAGGCCGCTGCCGTCGGCATTCATCAGGTAAATGTCGGCGTCGCCGTCGCGGTCGCTGCAAAAGGCGATCAGCTTGCCGTCTTTCGACCAGGCCCCTTCAGCATCGTAGCCCTTGGCGTCGGTCAGGCGGTGGAGATTCTGGCCATCCAAGCTGGCGGTGAAAATGTCGGTGTGCGGGTCGAAATCCCATTTGTAGCGGCGGCGGACGTTGTTCTTCTTGTCCTCTTCCTGCTGCTTGCGCTCGGCGGTTTCGGTGGCGTCCATCTGCGGGTCGAGATGGCTGGAGGCAAATAGGATTTGCTTGCCGTCGGGCGAGAATGCGCTGCAGGTCGTCCGGCCGCGGCCCGTGCTGACCAGCTTTGGCCGCCCGCCCGCGAGCGGCTGGGTGAAAATCTGATAAAACGGGTAATCGAGCGGCTGGGCCTGGTAAATGATTGTCTGCCCGTCGGGCGAGAAGTAGCCCTCGCCCGCCTTGACCATGCCGCTGGTGACCTGGCGGACGTTCGAGAGGAACTTGCCTTCAATGGATTCCGCGCCGCGAGCAATGGCCGCCAAGTTGCCGAGTGCCAGAACGAAAAGAATGCTGAGCCGACTCATTGGTGATTGCCTTCCATAGTTTGTTCGAAAAGACACGGTCGCCTTCGGCTTGCCGTTAAACGAGATCGCCCAATGAAAATTTACACCAAAACCGGGGATGAAGGGGAAACGGGGCTGTTCGCCGGCCCGCGGGTCCGCAAGGACGATCCCCGCATCGAGGCATACGGCACGGTCGATGAGCTGAACGCCGCACTGGGGCTGGCTCGCCTCCACCCCTTGCCCCCCGCCGTCGAAACCACCTTGCTGGCGGTGCAAAGCGAGCTGTTTTCCGTCGGTGCCGAACTGGCCACGCCAGAGCCGGAAAAGCATGGTATGGACCTCGTCGGCGACACGCACATCGCCGCCCTGGAGCAGGCGATCGACGCTCTCGATGCCCAACTGCCTCCGCTCCGCCGGTTCATTTTGCCGGCCGGCAGCGAGGGGGCTTGCCAGTTGCACCTCGCGCGTGGCATCTGTCGCCGGGCGGAGCGGCGGGTCGTGACCTTGGCCCATGTTCCAGAGGTCGCCGTTTCGGAGCGAATCATTCGCTATCTCAATCGGCTGGGGGACTATCTGTTCGTGGCGGCCCGCGCGGCGAATCAGGCCGCCGGCGTGGTCGAGCTTGAATGGGAAAAGCCGGCTCGCCCCTAAGCTGCAAGGGGGGCCGAATCTTCAGGGAAATCGCCCTCGCCGACCGCCGCGCCCCTTTACGACCTCCCCCCACAATCGTAGCCTAGTGGCCAATGTCTCCCCGCTTTGCCCCAAGGTTCTGAAATGCCCTCGAATGTTGGCTGGTGGCGACTTCTGTTCGCCGCTCTGTTTCTGGCGCTACCGTCCGCTGCTTTCGCGGTCGACGAACCGCCACCCACTACCGAAGAGCGGCTAGCCGCGGCCGAAGCGGCTGTCGCCGACGCCGCCCTGGCGGGGCACAACGCCTGGATGCTCACCTCCGCCGCGCTCGTCCTCTTCATGACCGCGCCGGGCCTGGCGATGTTCTACAGCGGCCTGGTCCGCAAGAAGAACGTGCTGGGTGTGATGATGCAATGCATCTTTCTCATGGGGCTGATGACGGTGATTTGGGCCCTCTATGGCTATTCGCTGGCGTTCGGCGGCGCGCCGCCAGCCGCGAATGCAACGCCTGAAGAGATCAAAGCCGCGGCCTATTCTCCCTACCTCGGCAACTTCGAATTCGTCGCGATGCGGGGCGTGCAGCGCAAGCTCGTTTCGACCACCGTCAAGGACGAAGAGGGCAAGGACCAGGTCGTTCACACCGTCGAGACTCCGATGGAAGGGGCCATTCCCCGGCTGACGCACATGCTGTTTCAGGGAATGTTCTTCATTATCACGCCCGCCCTGATTTGCGGGGCCTTTGCCGAGCGAATGAAGTTCAGCACGATGGTGGTGTTTTCGATTCTGTGGGGAACGCTCGTCTATTGCCCCCTGTGCCACTGGGTTTGGGATTCGGGCATTCTTGCGTTTGGCCCGGGGCTCGCCGGCGGCGCACTCGATTTCGCGGGAGGAACGGTCGTGCATATCAGTTCGGGCGTTTCGGCCCTGGTGTGTGCCCTCGTCATCGGCAAGCGGCTCAGCTATGGAAGCGAGCCGATGCCGCCGCATAATCTCACGTACACGGTGCTCGGCGCGGCGATGCTCTGGGTAGGTTGGTTTGGATTCAACGCGGGGAGCGAGCTGGCCAGCGACGGCCTGGCCGCCAGTGCCTTTTGCGTGACCCACTTCGCCGCGGCCGCCGGAACGCTCGCCTGGGCCGGCATGGAATGGGCCTTCCGCGGAAAGCCCAGCGTGCTGGGGGCGGCCTCGGGGGCGGTGGCGGGGCTGGTCTGCATCACCCCCGCCTCGGGCTATGTTCAGCCAATTCCCGCCCTCGCGATGGGGGCGGCCGCCGGCGTGGTCTGCTTCGCGGCCTGCACGAAACTCAAGCACAAATTTGGCTACGACGACTCGCTCGATGCCTTCGGGGTTCATGGAGTGGGCGGCACGCTCGGAGCGATTCTGACCGGCGTTTTCGCCACCAAGGAGGTGGCCGATGTAAAACTGGTTAGCGGCGGCAACCCGGTCGGGCTGATCGACGGCAATTATCACCTGCTTATCGGCCAGGCCCTGGCGGTCGTCATTACCTGGATTTTCGCGGCCGTATTGACATTCGTCCTGCTCAAAATTCTGGACGTCGCCATGGGTCTGCGGGTCAGCCGCGATGCCGAGCTGATGGGTCTCGATTTGAGCCAGCATGGGGAAGAGGGCTACATCTTCCTGTAGTCCACGGATAGGATGGTGATTGTCGTTCGCGGGATTCGCCGCCCGGATTGCGGCGTCAGAGGAGCATTTCATCATGAAGAAGGTTGAAGCGGTCGTTCGCCATTTCAAGCTGGAGGACATCAAGAATGCCCTCACCGAGCGGGGCGTGCATGGCATGACCATTTGCGAAGTCCGGGGCTTCGGCCGCCAAAAGGGACACACCGAGATGTATCGCGGCACCGAGTATGCCGTCGATTTCGTCCCCAAGGTGAAAATCGAGGTCGTTTGTTCCGATGCCAATCTGGCCTTGGTGATCGACACGATCATGCGTTCCGCCCAGACCGGCCAAATCGGCGATGGGAAGATCTTCGTGACCAGCCTGCAGGATGTCGTCCGCATCCGGACCGGCGAAACGGGGGAGGACGCGCTCTAGCCCCGGCGGCACAATCGATACTTTCCCCTGGCTCGCGCCCCTCCGGCGCGAGCTATTTTTTTACATCCAGCCCCCGTTTTGGCAGCTTTTCGTTCGGTCCCATGTCCACCGTGTTGCGTTTGCCGCCAATTGTCGTCTCCACGCGCGAGAATATCGCCCGCGGCCGAGACAAGCTGCGCGGCCAGCACGACGGCGGAACTCCCGGCGTGCAAGTATGCGCCCACTTCACCGAACTGCTCGAAGAGGTCGTCCGCGAGTTGCTCGCCGAGGCCATCGCCGCCCAGCCGCCGGCCATGCAAAGCCTGGCCGCCGACCTGGCGCTCGTCGCCCATAGCGGCTTTGGCCGCCGCGAAATGGCCCCCTATTCCGATCTCGACGTGATGCTCCTGCATCCGTTTCGCACCGACGCCCGCATCCAGCCGTTGGTGCGACGGTTTGCGCAGAATCTGTACGACACCGGCCTCGAGGTTGGCTTTGCCTCGCGCTCGCCGGCGCAGGCCTGCGAAATGTCGCTGGCCGATGCCACCGTTTTCACCGCGCTGACCGAATCGCGCCTCATCTGGGGCAGCGAAGAGCTGTTCGCCCGCTTCGATGCCCGCTTTCGCCGGATGACGCGACGGCATTGGCGCAAGCTCTATTTGGCCGCCGACGAGGCCCGCCGCGACGAACGCCGCAAGTTCGGCGAAACGGTCTTCATGCTGGAGCCGAACGTCAAGCGCTCGCGCGGCGGTCTGCGCGAGCTGCAGCTCATTCGCTGGCTCGGCTTCATTCGCCACGGCGAGAGCGATTGGGACGGTCTGCAGCAGGCGGGGCACCTCGCCAAGGACGATGCCCGCCGCCTGCGCCACGCCCGCGACTGGCTGCTCTGGCTGCGCAACGACCTGCATTTCCAGGCCGGGAAGGCGAGCGACCTTTTGGACCGGGCCGAGCAGCTGCGGATCGCCGAGGGGCAAAACTACCCGCCGATGCAAGGGCTGATGCCGGTCGAGCAGTTCATGCGGACCTATTTCGACCACACCACGACGGTCCGCGAAATCGCCTCGCATTTTGCCGCGGGAACTCGCCCGCGGCCGCCGCTGCGGTGGCTGTTCGAGCCGCTCTTGACGCACCGGTTTGAAGGGGATTTTCGGGTCGGGCCGGCGACGATCGCGGCCAATCGCCGAGGCCTGGGCAAGCTGCGCGGCGACCTGGGCGAAACGCTCCGCCTGTTGGACCTTGCGAACCTGTACGACAAACGGATCGACTCCGACACCTGGCGGGCGATTCGCACCGCCATGTACGACCGGGGCCCGGCCGATCCCGACCAGCCCTTGCCGCCGCAAGTGGCCGAGCGCTTCCTCTCGCTCCTCTCGTCGCCGGCTCGGCTGGCCGAGCTGCTCCGCAAGCTGCACGAGCTGCGCGTGCTGGAACAACTGGTGCCGGGCATGAGCCACGCCCGCGGCCTGCTGCAGTTCAATGCGTATCACAGCTACACCGTCGATGAGCATTCGCTGCGCGTGGTGGAGGAGCTGACCCGTCTGTTGCACGCCCCCGGCACCGCGGGGGAGGTCTATCGGGGGATCAAAAACAAGCGAACCGTCCATCTCGCCGCGTTGATTCACGACCTCGGCAAGGGATATCCGGAGGACCATAGCGAAGTTGGCCTGCGCCTCGCCGAGCAAACCGCTGCCCGCCTCAATCTGCCGGAGCACGAGACCGAAACGCTGAAGTTTCTGGTTCACAAGCACTTGCGAATGTCGCACCTCGCCCAGCAGCACGACATTCACGATGACCATGTGGTCGCCCCGTTTGCGGCTGAAGTCGGCTCTCCCGAGCGTTTGCAGATGCTCTACGTGCTGACGATCGCCGATCTCGCGGGCGTCGGCCCCGGCGTGCTCAACGAGTGGAAGCAGCAACTGCTGACCGATCTGTATGGCCACACGCTCCGTCTTCTGGCCAGCGATTCCCCGGCCGAGGCGGCCCGCGAGCGGATCAAGCGGCGGCGCGAGGAACTGCTCGACTTGTCGCGCCGATTCGATGGCACCGCCTGGTGGGAAACCCAAGTCCTCGCCCTGCCCGCGAGCTGCCTCTTCTCGGCCCCGCCGGCGCAGCTCGTGGCCGAGCTCGACCGCATCCGTAAGCTGCCGCGCGGCGAAGCGGTCGCTTGGGGGCAGCATCTGCCGGGGCGCAACGTCGTCGAATACACCGTGGGAACCTACGAAGGAATCACGCCGGGCATCTTTCACAAGTTGACCGGAGCCCTCTCCAGTAATGGGCATTCGATCCTCTCGGCCGACATTAGCACACTGGCGGATGGAGTCGTGCTTGACCGATTCTACGTGCAAGACCAGGATTTCTCCGGCCCGCCTCCGGCCGACCGGATCGAGCAGGTGCGGAAAGACCTGGTGGCGGCACTCAAAACCGAGAATGTGACCCCGGTGTTCCGCAAGCTGTGGAACGTGCGGCAAAACTCGCTGCGGGTGACGCAGCGTCTCCCCACCCGCGTCAACATTGACA
Organism: Pirellulaceae bacterium; assembly: GCA_033762315.1. Taxonomy (GTDB): domain Bacteria; phylum Planctomycetota; class Planctomycetia; order Pirellulales; family Pirellulaceae; genus CAYLLN01. Next base: position 18,265 of record JANRLS010000169.1, on the reverse strand, counting down.
ACGCGACGGCTGAAAAGTTCACGATCCTGGCGATCTTTGCCTACGACAAAATGGGGCTGCTCTATCTCATCGCTCGGACTTTGTTCGAGCTCGGCCTCTCCGTCAGCCGGGCCAAGATCGGTACGCATCTCGATCAGGTGGTCGATGTGTTCTATGTCACCGATCAAGAGGGTCGCAAGCTGACCGACGAACGGCACCTGGGCGAAATTCGCCAGCGGCTGATGTCGGCCGTCGAGCAGTTCGAGGCGGAAGTGGCGAGCGTTTAGCGCGACTGCGAGCGAGTTCGCCGCCCCGCCCCATCTGCTAGACTCAAGCGCATGTTTCACTACGACGGCGGGCTGAAGATCACGGCGATTGATCTGGCGGTCGATTTTCGCCGCCGCCAGCCGCGCGGGTTCATCTCGCACGCCCACAGCGACCACATGGCCCGCCATGAGCTGGCGATTTGCACCCCCGAAACGGCCGCCCTCTATCGGAAGCGATTCGGCCCGCGCCCCACCCGCGATTTGCCCCACGGGCAAACGCTTGATTGGGATGGCATCGAACTGAGCACCCATCCCGCCGGTCATGTGCTCGGCTCGGCGATGCTGCTCGTCGAGGGAGGTGGCGAGCGGCTGCTTTATACGGGGGATTTCAAGCTCGGCCCGTCGGCGACCGCGGCGGAGGCCCAGCCACCGCGAGCCGATATCCTGGTGATGGAATCGACCTTCGGCGACCCGCGCTATCGACTGCCGCCGCGCGACGAAGTGGTTGCCGAGCTGCTGGCGATCGTCGAGCGGGCCTTGGCCGACGGGCGAACGCCGGTCATTCAGGCGTACGTGCTGGGGAAGGCGCAGGAAGTGACCAAAATCCTGGCCGACCGCGGCCACCGAATCGAGCAGCATCGCCTCGTGCAGGAAATTACCGACGTCTATGAAGCCTGCGGCTGCCGGGTGGGGAGCGCGGGGGTTTGCACCGCCCAGCCGCCGGCGGGAACGGTGATCGTCGCCCCCCCGCGCTGGCAAAAGGGGGCGGCGCTGCCCAGGCTCGAACGGCCCGTCACCATCGCCGTCACCGGCTGGGCCAGTGATCCGCGGTGGCGATTGCGGCACGGGGTCGATTATGCGGTCCCCCTTTCCGATCATGCCGATTATGACGACTTGATCGAGTGTATCGGGCGGGTCCAGCCGCGAGTCGTTTATTGCACCCATGGTCCGGAAGAATTCGTGGGGAGGCTGCAAAAACTGGGGCACCATGCCTTGCCGCTGGCCGCCTGCCGGGCGGGTGCCAGGCCGAGCTTGGAGCGGGTGCAGGGGAGTCTGTTTTGACGGGGGATGCCGCCTGTGCCGGTGCTGCCGGACATGCGGTTCCACGCGGCGCGGATGTGCCGAATGTGTCGCACGGGGCGGGCGGGCGTTACGACCGGGCATTTCGATTCGCTACGGACTGCCGTCACAAGCGGACGATGGACTAGCATGTACCGGTCGGCTTGTCGCCGCCGGCGTGGCAAGGATGCCCTCGAACGTCACGGATGACGCATGTCGCGCCCCCTTCGTCGGTGGACCGCCTGTCTCGCGCTCGCCAGCGCGCCGCTCTTGGGCGGCTGTGGTGAAAGCGCGCGAGTCCCTCCGGTCGCCGAGGCGGAAGTTGCCGTGCCGGGGCGGTTCGCTTTTCCCGCCGGAGCGCTGCCGCTGGCCGGTGATGTGCCCGCTCGAGACGTTGCCCAAACCGGGGGCCGGATCGTCGCCCTGCATCCGCAGCTTCCGGCCGAGGAGAGCCCGGCCATTCGCGAGCCTGGCTCGGGGGTCGAAATCGCGCGGCTCCCCGTCGCCGCTCCCCTCGCGCTGGACCAGCCGGCAATGGCGCAGGCAGCGACCGAGCAACCCGCGAGCCCGCCGCGGAGCCAGTTCATTCCGCTCGACCAGGCATCGGTCCTGAGTTCCGCCGCTCCGGCCGCCGCGCCGAGCGCGTCGCAGTTTGTCCCCGTGGCCGAAGTGCCGGCAGCCCAGCGGGTGGCGACGGTGCCCGCTAGTCCGCCGAGTCCCGAGCTGATGCTCCCCGTGGCCCAGCGGGCGACCCAGATGGCCCAGCAGGCCTATGCCGACGCCCAGCGCGGTATGCTCTTCTCGGCACGAGCGGACCTCGTGCAATCGTTGCAATTGGTGGCTCGCGCGCTCGATGCCCATAGCGGTACGACCCAGCACACGGCGGCGCTCGCAGCCGGTTTGACTGCCCTGCGCGAGGCCCGCGACTTCGCGCCGCTTTCCAGCCACGATGCCTCGGGCGTGCCCATGGCCGAAATCGCGCGGACACACAAGACGCCGGTCCTGCGCGGCGCTGCCGGCGGGATTTCTCCCGTGGCCGCCCAGCAGCAGTATTATTCGTTCGCCCATCGCAATCTCGTCGCCGCGGTCGGCGGCGAGCCTTCGGCATCGCAGGCGCTATTTGCACTGGGCAAGCTGCAGACCGCGATTGCCGGCCAATCGGCCGATACCGAGACCACCAGCGGCGCGCAAGCGATGACGTTCTATCAGGCGGCGCTGACCGTCGATGGGCGAAACTATCTGGCGGCCAACGAACTGGGAGTACTGCTCGCGCAGTACGGCCAGCTTCCCGCCGCGCGGAGCCTGCTGTTGCATAGCGTGAACACCCGCCCGCATCAGGAAGGGTGGCACAACCTGGCGATCGTCCATCGGCGGTTGGGCGAGACGGAGCTCGCCCGCCTGGCCGAACTCGAACAAAAACGCCTCGCGGAGCGCGTAGGTCCGGCCACCCGCGACCGCATGGCGGCCAATCTGATTCGCTGGGTCGATCCGACCACCTTCGCCCGCGCGAGCGGACCCGAGGCCAATCCGCCGCAGGTCGCCGCCCGGTCCTCCGCCGACAGCAACATTCGCAGGTAAGGTCATGAGACTCAACTTGGCTGGTGGGCGAATTGGTGCGTTGGTCCTCGTCGCGGGCGTCGCCTGCGCGGCGCTCTTCGGCATGCTGCGCGGCTGGGCGGCGCGGCATGGCGACGCGCGGTCGGAAAGCTACCCGGTTCGGCTTTGCCAGGGAGTGGCCCCCGTCACCGAAGTGATCGGCACCCCGCCCCCGCAAGGCATCGGCCCCTGCGGACTGCGCGGCAATGCTTGCCAGCGCGACATTTCCGGCGTTGATTGCGCGACCGGCACCGGCTGCGGCGAGCAACATTGGAACGCTTGGGGGCCGATCCCCTGGCAAGCATTCGCCCAAGGGGAATATGCCGGGCCGGCCCGCACGCCCCACCTGCCCGAATATCGCCTCCGCACGGACGACGAGATCGATTTCATCTATCGCCTGACGCGCGAGGACTTCGCCCATCCGTACCTGATGGAAGTCGGCGACACGATGCGGATCGAGTCGCAGATCGACCCCTCGCTCAATCGCGAAGTGACCGTGCAACCCGACGGCACCATCGACGTGATGCTGCTGGGGGAGGTGCGGGTCGCCCACCGCTCGGCGCAGGACATTCGCGCTGATCTGAACGAGCTCTACAAAAAGTACTACAAAGTCACCGACATCAACGTCACCCGCCTCAAAACGCAAACCCGCCTTGAAGACCTCCGCGCCGCCGTGGATGCTCGCTTTGGCTTTGGCGGCCAAGGGAAGCGCGTCCGCGTGACTCCTGATGGAACTATCTCGCTGCCGGCGATTGGCGTCGTTCCCGCCACCGGCCTGACGCTCGACGAAATCAAGCGCGAGGTCGAGGCCCGCTACAACGAGTACGTCGAAGGGATGGGGATCACGCCGATTCTTTCGCTGCGGGCTCCACGCTACATCTTCGTCCTCGGCGAAGTGCAACGCCCCGGCCGCTTCGACCTGACCGGCCCCACCACTGCCATGCAAGCGATCGCCCTCGCCGGCGGCTGGAACAACGGCGGCAACCTGCGGCAAATCGTGGTCTTTCGCCGCGGCGAAGACTGGCGGCTTTTGGCCACCAAGCTCGACGTGCGCGGCGCCCTCTATGGCACCCGCCCGCAACCGGCCGACGAAATCTGGCTCCGCGACAGCGACGTAGTGGTCGTTCCCAAGAGCGACCTCCGCCGCTTCGACGACCTCGCCGAGCTTGTCTTCTCGCAAGGCATCTATCGCGTCTTCCCCATCAGCTTCGGGGCCCAGCTCATCAACACCGGCGGCGGCACCGTCGTCCAGCAGTCAGCGGGTGGATCGTAAGCGAGCGCCCAGGTGGCTGGTGTTTTGTACTCAAAACCCGGCCGCGGTAGGGTAAGCTTCAGCATAAATCCTTCCGAAGTCCTTAAATGTTATGCTAATGCATAACCTCCTTGCTTTGCGGCCGAGTGGAGCTTTGGTCAGGTTTCCACGCTTTTTTAGAAAGATCGGACGAAAATCGCACTTAACTCACCTCAGGATAACGACTTGCGCATGGTTTCCACCTTTCTCGCTTGCGTGGCAACCTGCGCTTGTGGTAGGCACCCTGCCATCTTCCACCCCGCCCAGCAATCACTCGCTACAACCTCTTTGTCGGCAAGGCTTTGCGATGATCCTCCAATACCGATCGCGTCCCCCACCTCTGGGCCAAAATCGGCAGATTGGTTTCCATTTGGGCCATACATGGGGGTTTCTGGAAACCTGGTAGATTTATCCTCCAAAATGGTGGGCTTGCGGTACGGCAGCAGCATCTCTTTGAATTCATCCGCGCGCTTCGCGTCATTCGCAGTCCATGAATCAAAGGCGTAAGCGAACAGGAACCAAACCATGGCGCAACTCCCGACGCCAAGAGGTTGTGTACAGAAATGACGTAATTATCTGTAAACAACATGTGCGCGTCAAGAAACTAGCGCGCGCTTTTTGGTGGCGGCCGAGACTTACGTCGAGAAGCTTGTTCGTAGCTTCTTATCCCGTCACGACTTGCGCCGCCGCCTCTCGCCGTAAGTCGCGCGAAATAAAGTTGGTCGCCGTGACTAGTCTGGTCACAAATTCGCGCCCCATTTTCATCAGCCGGGACCAAACCTGGTCCCGGCTATTGGAAGATGAGAATCGTCGCGCTACCGAGCCGCTAATAGCCCTGCACCCACCCCGCGCTGACCATCCGCGGCGCGACGCGGCAGAGCTCCTTGCCAGCTCGGTCGAACACGATGCCGATCAGCACGTATTGCCCGGCATCGGCCAGGTCGCTGTTCCAGCCGGCCTCGGCCAGGTAGAAACCGGCGGCGGCGTGAATGGGCTTCACCTCGCCGGGGAATTCGCCGAGTGTTTTCCCTTCCAGATCGAGCAGGCGGAAGACGACTTTACCAACCTGCTCGCGCTGATCGGGGGGCAGGGCCAGCTTGCCGACGACCTGGGCCTTCGTCGGCTGGTTCCAGGGAGTATCGCACCGCACGGGAAGCATCACCGCCCCGCACTTTTTCCAGTGAGTGGGGAGCAGCTTTTCGACGAGTTGCACCTTTCCCTGGGCGGCCGGCTGCTGCACGCACAGCGGGCTGCCATAGGCGAAAATGCGATCCACGCGCGGGCCGCCGTCGCTGTAGCAAAGCTCCGCGTCGAGGGCGATGACTTCACCGGCGGCGGGCTTGAAGTTGGGGAAGTTCACCCAGGGGAGCTTGAATTCGACTTCCGCGCCGAAATCGGTTTTGCGGGCCGCGACTTGCACTCCGGTGCCGGCGATGGCGTCGAGATAGCCGGGCCGCAGGCACCAGCGGGGCGAGAGGTTCTTTTCCTTGTAGCCGGTCCAATACATGTGGACCGCCCCTTTGCCCCACGAGAGGCCACGAAAGTTCTCGTCGCGCCGGGTATCGAAATACCACTCCACGCCATCCCCTTCCCACAACCGGTCGTCCGGGGCGAAGTTGGCCTGCTTGGTGTCGAGCGTTCGTAGGCCGGCATAGAAGGCCTCGTCGTCCCATAGATAGAAGAACTGGGCGGCCCGCTCTTTGACTTGCGGGTGGAAGTAGTTGACCGGCGTGCAGAAGGCCCCGCGAAACTCGGCCAGATCGCCGTCGATCTTCATTTCGGCCGGTGCCCGCGTCGCCAGCCCGCGCACTCCAGGCTGCAAATCGCCATCCGCCGCGGCAACCATTCCAGACCAACCAGCCACCAGCAGACACAAGCAGTGCGCAAGGCCAGATCGCATGACAGCAGCCCTTCGAGCAGGAAGGAGGGAGAAGCGGAAAACCAGCCCGCGATGATGTGCCGGTGCGATTCGTCCGTCAAGCTGCTGGGCTTAAGTCTCGCCTGGCCGCGCGATGTTGAAGTCCTGGCTGGCGTCTTCCTTGGGCAGGTCGGCAGCGGTGGAATAGGGCGGAGCAATCATCTTCCCCATCGGCAGTTCGTTGCCCGGCTTGCCGTCGAAGGCCTGAATTCGCACGATATGCAGCCCCCCGACCGTGGGCTGACCGTTCAGGCGAGTATCGAATTGGCCGTCCTTGATAAAGGCGAAGCCTTGCTGGCCGTCGTTTCCTTGCACATAGTCGGGATCAAAAAAGATCATGCCAGCCGGAACGGGTTGATCACCGTGCGTGATCTTGCCTGTCAGATGAAATCGAGGCCGTTCCGCGGGACCGCAGCCAGCCATGGCAACGAAGAGACTGCACAGCGCGGCAACCAAGACGTTTCGCATAGAACAGTAGAGCCGCTGAAGGAAGTTCCAAAGAGCGATTTCGTGTTCAGGCCAACTAGGGCACGCTTACGCTCTCGAATCCATCGCGACTGGCCAAGCCGCGATACGTTCCCAGGTTGATGCTGTTGGCAACATACTTCACCGAGGCGTCCCCCAGACAGAAATTCGCGCCGCCCGGATGCTGACTGCCGAAGGCAATGTCGTTAAACAGGGCAATGTTGAACGTGTTGAGCGAACTGGTCACATTGCGGGCCGGGTTCGATGCACCGTTGTCGCAGCCCCGCATCCAGGAACGATAGCGGGTGCCGGTCTGTTTGTTGTACCACGAGTATTCGCCCAGCATGAAGGTGTTGGACGTCCCGTCCGTCACGTCATTCATGCGAATGTTGCCGTCACACTGAAAAATTCCTTGGGTGGCCAATCCGCCATGCGAGCCCGTGGCGTTGAGCCCATACGTTCCGCCCGCCACGTTCGCGCCGGTCGGGCCTTGAATTCCGTAATAGTGGGCCGTGTACGGCATTTGGCCATTAACAATCTCGCCCGTGTTCTCGTGATGCGGCGCGCCTTGCAACTGTTTCACGATTGGCGAACTCGGGCACAGATACGCGTTGACTCGGTTAAGAGCCACGGCGTTGCGGCCTGCCTGGTTGGTTCCACTCGTGTAACCCCCGGCCGAGAAATTAAACAGGTCGTACAGATCCTTCCGCTCAATGAACGGCAAAATGTGGGCCGTCCAACTGGTCTCGTTCGAGTTCGTCCCGGCGGGCGGAAACCGACGGAAGGTGTCGTGATAGTTCTGCAGAGCAATTCCCAATTGCCGCAGATTATTTTGACACTGAGCGCGTCTCCCCGCCTCGCGCGCGGCCTGCACGGCGGGCAATAAAAGCGCGACGAGCACGCCAATAATGGCAATCACGACGAGCAATTCGACGAGAGTAAACCCGCGTCGTTGCCTGGGGAGAGGAGGCAGCAAGGCAAAGCTCCGGAAAAAGACGGCTTTTTTCCATTAGACGCTCTTAAGGCTAAATGGGCAATCGACTTGCGGCTTCGCCACCGCACGGATTCCCGCATTTTCCAATCGCCGCCTGCGCAATATTTTTCTGGCGTTAGGCTGGAAATCTCGCTGGCGATTCTCGATAATCAAACGCTTCAACGGTCTTTGATTTGTTCCCTGAGGCCCCGATGCTCCGCATCAACGGCTCGACGAAAAAGCTGTGCGGCGGCCTGACCCGGCGCGACATGCTGCGGGTTGGCGGCTTGGGGCTGGCGGGGCTATCGCTGCCGCAAGTGCTTCAACTGCAAGAGCTTTCAGCTGCCGACGAACTGGCCCGCGATCCGACCTTCGGCAAGGCCAAGGGAATCATCCTGATTCACCTCTACGGCTCGCCAAGCCAACTTGAATGGGTCGATTGCAAACCAGACGCCCCGCTAGAGATTCGGGGGGACTTGGGAACTACGCCGTCGTCGCTGCCCGGCTGCCTCGTGGGAGAGCTTTTCCCCAAGACCGCCCAGGTGCTCGACAAAACGACCGTCCTGCGCTCGCTGACGCACCCCTATCCGATCCACGGCGTCGCCTATGCCCTGACCGGCGTGCCGGCGATCGACGTGCCAATGGAGCTTGCCCCGCACGATTCGCGCCACTGGCCCTACTTCGGCTCGGTGGTGGAATATGTAGAGGCTCGCCGTCGGCGCGAAGCCCCAGCCGTGCCGAACAACATTCTGCTTCCGTTCCGCTTCAGTTCGCAGCGCGTGGGGGAAGTATTGCGGGCCGGCCCCTATGGGGCGTTTCTCGGCAGCCAATACGACCCGCTCTGGGCCGATTTCGTCGGCACAGCCACAAAGGGAATCACCAAGACGCTGCGGGACATGACCTTCACCGATCCCGATCCGTATGTCGGCATCGCCGAGGGGAGCTATTTCGTCGTGCCGAGTGCATCGGCTCTACAGGCCGAGCTGACGCTCGACCGGCTCGACCGAAGGAAGTCGCTGCTGTCGCAGTTCAATCAGGGCCTTCCTGGACTGGTGCAATCGGCGGCGGGGCAAGCACTAACGAAACATCAGCAATCGGCCTTGGCGCTGCTCGAATCCCCCAAGCTGGCCGAAGCGCTCGATTTGCGCCGCGAGCCCGACGAAACCCGTCGGCTCTACGGACATTCGCTCTTCGGGCAATCTTGTCTCGCCGCCCGCCGCCTCGTCGAAGCCGGCAGCCGGGTGGTCAGCGTCTTTTGGGATGAATTTGGCCTGGCCGGTAGCGCTTGGGATACGCACTGGAATCACTACGAGCGGATGAAGAACGAATTGGCTCCTGGCTGCGATGTCGGCCTCGCGGGCCTGCTGATCGATCTGGATCGCCGCGGCATGCTGGACGAAACGCTGGTCGTTTGCACCAGCGAGCATGGCCGCACGCCGAAGCTCAACAAAGCCCTGGGTGGCGGGCGCGATCATTGGTCGCGGGTCTATTCGAGCATCATTGCCGGCGGCGGCACCTGTCGTGGAAAGCTCGTCGGCTCGTCGGACAAGCATGCCAGCGACGTTGCCGACCGGCCGATCAGCCCCAAGGATCTGCTCGCCACGATGTATCACCTGCTGGGAATCAACCCGCATCTGACTGTAAACGACCTGCAAGGACGCCCCCTGCCGCTCGTCGAGGGGCAGGTCATTCGCGAAGCCCTGGCGTAAACCCGCGCTCCGCGCTGCTTCTCTCGCCGCCAGCGGCTATATTGCACGCATCTTTTCCGCGGGAGTTGGCATGTCGTCGTACCCCCCGGCCGGTCCTCCCGGCAATTACGGTCCTCCCGGCGGATTTGGTCCGCCCCCTTCTCCCTATTCGGTGCCGCCGGGAAGTCCCTACGGCATGCCCGTGGGAAATCCGTATGGCCTGCCGCCTCCATCGCCGCCCGCGTCGCCATTGGCGATTCTGAGTATGCTCGGCGGCATCGTGTCGATGTTGTTTGGCTGGGTCGCTTGCTGCGGATTCTTGAGCCCATTCGTGATGGTCGGCAGCCTGGCGACAGTAGTGATGGGGCACATGGCCCTGGGGCAAATCAGTCGTAGTCAAGGTAAAGTCGGCGGCACGGGATTGGCGATGACCGGCCTGATCACCGGCTATCCGACGCTCGCTTGGAGCACCGGCATGCTCATCTTCACCATCATCACGATGAGCATGGGGGCGCTGAATCCCCCGAACACAACCACCGCGCAGGCGAACGGTCCTACGACGATACTCGGTTCGCTCGAAGATTCCGCCGCGCAAGAGGCACTCGACAAGGTCGAATCGCGGATTCGCCTGGCGAGCAACGGCGTCGCGCAAGGCAACACGCCCGAGGCGGTCGCTCTGGCCCAAAAGTTTGCCGACACGATGAAGACGCTGCGCCAGGCGCTCTTCACCGCGGGCAAGCCGGGCGTCTCGCTATCCGGCGGGCAGTTTGTCACCTGGTGCGAGCTGCGCGAAGACAGCTGCGCGTTCGTGGTGCATGTTCCGAGCTATCGCAATTTTGACGACGAAGCCCAGGAAAGCCTGGAACAGCTGGCTTGGAACGCCGCCCAAAGCACGGTGCGCGGAACGCTGCAGGAGGGAAACGAACTGGCGGTCGGCATGAAGGGGGTGATTTTATACGGCGGCGTCCTGGTCGGCACCGTCGTTGCCGAGGGGAGCGAAGACGACGGGTTGGAAGAGCACGGGGACGACGAAGAGCTGCTGCTCCCCTTCTTCGAGCCGCCGGCTGAAGCCTTGCCCACGACTCAGCCGGCCGGCGAACCGACGCCGGAAGCCGTTTCACCGATGCCGGGAAGCACGCACCCCGCTGAAGACCCTGAAAAACCGGCTGCGAGCATCGAGAAGCCGATTCCGCAGCTAGCCGAGAAGGCTGTGCCTTCTTCAGCCGATCCACCCCCCGGCGATGAATAGCACCTAAGCCAAAAAAGCAGTTCGGGGACTAGGATTCGAACCTAGACAAGCAGAACCAAAATCTGCTGTGCTACCGTTACACCATCCCCGAAGGACTCCGTGTTGTCGCATTGTAAAGGCGAGCCGGGACGCGGCAAAGGGCGGTTGGTGGTGGGAGATTCAAGTGCGACAACGCCGCCGACATGGTGCGAAAAGAAGGACTAGGCCCGCGGCAATTGGTTCACGACGGAAAACGAAAGTTGCTCGAGCTCGATGGCCAGATCGACCCCCACGATTTGCACATGCGGGGGGAGGTTGAGCGTGACCGGGGCGAAGTTCAGGATGCCGTCAATGCCCGCCGCAATCAGGGCGTCGGCCACTTTTTGGGCCGCCGGCGAGGGAACCGCAATGATCGCGAGGCGAATGCCGTGCTGCCTGGCGACTTGCGAGCAGTGGTCCAGATGATGGACCGGAATGCCGTCGAACAGCTTGCCGACCTTGCCGGCATCGACGTCGAAGGCGGCGACGATCTGAAAGCCCTGGTTCTGAAAGCCCCGATACCCCATCAGTGCTCGGCCCAGGTTTCCGAGGCCAACAATCGCCAGCGGCCAAGGGCGATTGGTCCCCAAAATCCCCTTGATGGCGGCAATTAGCTCCTGGCAGCGATAGCCGATGCCCGGATAGCCGAACTGGCCGAAGTAGGCCAGGTCTTTTCGCACTTGCGCGTCCGTAAATCCTAGCATCCGGCCGAGTTGCGTCGAGCTGGTGGTTTCGTGGCCGTCCCGAATCAGGTGCTGCAGCTCCCGCAGATACAGGCTGAGGCGACTGACGACCGCTTTGGGGACGGCACTGTCGGCGGCGCTGTCGTCGGGTTTGTCCTTCGGGTCGGTCATAGGGGGAACGGATCGCGGCAGGGGGCGGGAAGTCGCTTGCAGGACTCCCCCAGCTTCACTCTAAACTTTGCCTGAATTAGCGGCAAGGCAACTGCGAGCCTCTCCCGCGCCGCGCAGCACGAAACCCCCGGCAAAATGACGGGGGTTTCGCGAGTTTCGCTGGCGTTCGAGCTTCCGCGCGGATCCTGCCAGCCCAGCGGGCCGCACGGAAACCGCGAGGGCCTTACTGCGTGTACTGCGTGGCGTCGTCGATCCAGATGCCGCCGGTGGTGGCGTTATAGAGCCAGCCGCCGGTGCCGGTCACATCCGAGGCGGTTGCCGGGTTGTTGGTGATGACCTTCACGGTCTTCGAGTTGCTGACGGTATTGGTCGGGATTTCGCGGATGTAGGGCCCGTAGGGGAAGTTGGCCCCGGTTCCTTGAGCACCCGAAATGTCGGTGTTTTTGGTGAGCTCGATCAATGTGGCGCCGGGCAGGGTGCCATTGTGCTGAGCGCGATAGAGCTCAATCTGGGCCCGCATGGTGTGCAGGTTGAACTTGTTGGTGCCGGCCTTCGAGTCGGAGGCGCTATTGTTGAACTGAGGGACGATCGTGGCGGCCAGAATGGCCATGATGACCACGACGATCAGAACCTCGACCAGGGTAAAACCGTTTCGTGCGTTGCGCTTCATGGACGTGAACCTTCGTGAGGAATTGGGCTGAAGGGCTCGCGAAACCGCGAAACCCGAACGTGCGGGGTTGACGGGCGACAGGCGACGTAGCCCGGGTGGGCGATTCGCTATCTCTCTGTAAGTAGGTCCGGCGCAAGAGCGCGTCAAATTTCGCCAGAGAGATTCTTGATTGGGTTGCCACAATGCGCGACGCCGCGACTTCACCAGGCCGCATATTCGCATCAACCGTCAGGGACGACAGGGTCGCTAGCAAAACAGCCTGGCAAGTATTGGTTTGGGCAAATTGAAGCGTCAGGGGATGTCGATTCATCTTGCGCTCGACGCGCCAGTTCGCCATTCGACCCAGTTCAAGCAAGCCCCCCAGTTTGCCGATATGGGAATAAGCGGACTGACTGCGCCCCCGCTGGCGTTTGGCGGTGGGGCGAGTTTTGGGCCAGGTTTCGCGGGAGACCGGCCTCGGCAAAGACAACCGGCGAAGCGTTTCGCCAAACAGACCAACTTTCACGACGAAGCCACTGTCAGCGAAGGAGACGGGAACATGAAAACACTTTTGGGCGTGCCGATCGTCGCAGTGCTGCTGGCTGCGATGGCGGTGAATACCGGGTACGCCGCGTGCTGTGGCGCAGCGAGCTACAAGCACGTTGGTTGTACCGATCCCGTAAGCTACGGGACGGCCAAGCAGCACTGCTACACCGTCATGAAGACCTGCAAAGAGGTCGTTTATGAAAAGCAGTCGTACACGTGCTACAAGACCTGCTACGAAACGGTCTATGAGCCGAAAACGATCAGCTGCTGCAAAAACGTGGCGGAAACCCACTACCGGACCTGCACCTACACGGTTTGCAAGCCGGTCTATGAAACCCACTACCGTACTTGCAACTACACCGTGTGCAAGCCGGTTTGGGAGACGAAGACGAAGAACGTTTGCTACACGGTTTGCAAGCCGGTCTATACGACCCACACCAAGGACATCTGCTACACCGTGTGCAAGCCGGTCTATACGACCCACACCAAGCAGATTTGCTACACCGTTTGCAAGCCCGTTTATACGACCCACACCCGCGACATCTGCTATACCGTGTGCAAGCCGGTCTGGGAAACCAAGACCAAGAACATTTGCTACACGGTTTGCAAGCCGGTCTGGGAAACGAAGACGCGCGACATTTGCTACACGGTCTGCAAGCCGGTTTACACGACCCACACCAAGACGTTCTGCTACACGGTTTGCAAGCCCGTTTACGAGACCCACACCAAGACCTACTGCTACAACGTTTGCAAGCCCGTTTACGAGACCCACACCAAGGAGTGCTGCGAGACGATCTGCAAGCCGGTTCACTACACGAAGGAAGTGCCGGTGTGCTGCGGCCACTGGGAAACGCAGGAATACTGTGTTCCCGGCCCGGTCGTGAAGAAGTGTGTGCAAGACCCGGGCTGCTGGGTTTGGGACCCCTGCTGCTGCCGGTGCGTGTACAAGCCCGGTTGCTGCCGGACGGTCTGCGTCCAGTGCCCCCCGAAGAAGTGCTGCAAGAAGGTTTGGGTCTCGAAGACGGTGATGAAGACGGTGAACTGCGTGCGGTACGAACAGCAGGTGATCAAGAAGACGATCCCCTACACCACCTGCCGCTACGTCAGCGAACCCCGCACCAAGACCTGCACCTACACCACCTGCAAGATGGTGCCGGAAACCCGTCACAAGACCTGCACCTACACTTGCTGCAAGATGGTGCCGGAAACCGTGCATAAGACCTGCACCTACCAGGTCTGCCACATGGTTCCCGAAACGGTCACCAAGGTCTGCACCTACAAGGTCTGCCACATGGTGCCGGAAGTGGTGAAGAAGACGCAAACCTACACCTGCTGCAAGATGGTTCCCGAGCAGCGGGTGAAGAACGTCAACTACACCTGCTGCAAGATGGTTCCGCAAACGGTCCACAAGACCTGCACCTACCAGACTTGCCAGATGGTGCCCCAAACGGTGAGCAAGGTTTGCACCTATCGGGTCTGCCACATGGTTAGCGAGTGCCGCACGAAGCAGGTCCCCTACACGACCTGCAAGATGGTTCCGACGACCTGCACCAAGCAGGTGCCCTACACGGTTTGCAAGCCGGTTCACTACACCAAGGAGATCATGGTGCCCAAGTGCGTGGCGAAGACGGTTCCCTACACCGTCACCCGCTGCGTGCCGCGCTGTGTCTGCAAGCAGGTGCCAGTGACGGTTTGCTGCCCCGCTCCGACGTGCTGTGATGCGGCCCCCACCTGCACCGACTGCGCGAAGTAGCTGGCAGCTTCGCTGAGGCAAAGCGAGGGTTTGGTCTGAAACGCACCCGGCGGCCTGGACTGCAAAGTTCAGGCCGCCGGTTTTTTGTTGCGTCCGGCATCTCGTTTCCTCTCCCTCTGGGAGAGGGCCAGGGTGAGGGGCCCCCTCCGCGACGACACTCCCCCTCCGTCCCTCGCGAATTAGTTATCAAACCCATTTTTCGCGCGATTTCTCCGGCGCGGCAGTCGCTAGGTGCTCGCCTCCAGGCTGTCGTCGCAAGTCATTGTCGGGGCGTCACTTGCGACTAGGCCGCTGCCGGATGCTCGCGTGGCGGCGGGGCTAATTGCCGCGCCGGCGCGATAAGCGCTCTTCACAATTCCCCCCTCCCGCCGCGGTGGCTGCTGGCCCACCTCCGTCCCTTCGACATTCCCCCCCAGCAGCTCTTCCACCAGCCGCTGCACCGCCCGCCAGGCGGGCTCATCCGTCGAAACGACCCCTTCGCGGGCGGCCCGGCGGCGGGCCTCGATCAGCACCGCAATCGCTCCCCGAATTCGCTGCTGGCCGCCGCTGACCTGCCTCTGGTCGAGCAGGTTCACGCGCCGGGCTTGCAGCTTCTCCTGCGACCGCAACATTGCCCACAGCAGCCGCGTGTCTCCCTGCTGGTCGATGCGCGTCGTCGTTTCCCCCGTCCGATTCTTCTTCACGACCACCTTTGGCTCGCAAGACCGCCGAAAATTCCGTGCCGCCTGCTCGTAAAGCCATTGCAGCTCGGCCAGTTCCGCCTGGGCCGCGAACTCCCCTTCCCCCACCGCTTCGGCCGGGGGAGATCGCCACGCTTCGACCCGCCGCACGATCTGGCACACCCTGGGCTGCGAAATGCCGCAGCTGTGGGCCACTTCGCGCTGCGACCGCCCCTGCACCCGAACCGCCAAATAGATCAGCTTGTCGCGCTCGCCCGGCTCGCGCCCGCCACGTGCCGACTGAATCGCCAGTTTTCGCCACAAATCGTAGGTGGACATGGTTGGCTCCTGTATCGCGGACCGTGGCCGCGCGACCCCCGCGCTGTCCGGCCGCTCATGTTATACACCCGTACACATTTTAAGCGCAATCCCGATAGCTTGTCAATAGTTTACATGTAATTTTGTTTCCATCCCGTGACCTGCCTGCTCATGACCCCTGCCCCCACTGGCCGGCACCTCCTCGTCGGGCCGCAAGCCGCGGGCGACTGCGTCCCGCGATTCCATCCAACACGGTCGTTTCCTCGTTTGATGGCCAGCCGCAGGCGACGGCGTACGACAAGTCCCGCAAACAACATCGCCTTCGGTTCGCCGTTAAACGACTCGTTGCCCTCGCCAACCAACCCTGCAACCAGCCGGCTCTTCCCCTTGGCACAGGGCCCGAAATGCCCCAATCTACGTCGGCCGGCGGGATGGATTTTCGTCGCGCGCTCACCAAATTCAGGGAGAGGCACCCATGCGGGCGTTTGCCGCGGTTCTTCGCCGCCTGGTCAAGATCTTTCTGGCCGGCCTCTTGGCCCTCTTGCCGCTGCTCATTACGGGAGCGGTGGTCATGTGGGTTGCCGGCTATGTCGAAGCGCTCGTGGGACCGGGGACCATGACCGGCCGGGCCCTCCGCAAATTCGGCCTGCATTTCGTGTCGGACGACCTGCTCGCCTTCGTGATTGGCGTGGTGCTGGTGCTGGGGTGCATCTTTCTAATCGGCGTCGCCGTCGAGTCGGGGGCCCGCAACCTGCTGCAAAGGCTGCTCGATGCGGCTTTGCACCGCATTCCGCTGGTCGGCAGCATCTATGGCACGTCGAAGCAGATCGTCTCGATGCTCGACCGCAAGGACTCCGACGCCCTCAAGGGGATGCAGGTCGTGCTCTGCTATTTCGGCGGCAATGGCGGGGGCGCGGGCTTTCTCGCCCTCTTGGTTTCCCCCGAGCGCTATCGCATCGGCGAGCGCGATTATCAGATCGTGATCGTGCCGACCGCCCCGGTGCCGATTGGCGGAGGTCTCTTGTTCGTTCCCGCCGAGGTGGTGCAGCGCACCGACCTCTCCGTCGATGGCCTGATGAGCATCTACGTTTCGATGGGGATCACCGCCGGGCAGTTTCTGAAAGTCGCGCCCGAACCCGCCGCGCCGGACGAGAAGGCGAGGCTGGTCAAGCCTTGACCACGAACGCGGCCTAGCGAGCCACGATCATTTCGCGGATCGGCTCGCCGGCGATGGTCCAAAAGACGACGTTCAGATAGGCCACCTGGTAAAGTCGGTACCACCATTCCCCGCGCTCAATGCAGGTGGCCATTCCCATGCACGCCAGCGTGCAGCCGAAGCCGGGAACCGGAGCGATGACATAGGTGGTGAAGCAAAAGACGATGAGCGAGAGATTGCGGAGGAAAAAGATCGTCGAGCTGTTGGAGGGGATGAGGAACAAGAGCCCCTTAATTCCCTCGATGAAGACCGTCCACCAGGTCGCGATGAACGCCAGTCGCCGGACGGCGGCGCTCGAATGCAACTGCTGAGACTCGGGATTGATCCAATCGAGATACCCTTCGCGCAGCAGTCGCACGCGGGCTTGATTTTCCTGCAGTTGTCCGAAGGTCAAGTCGGTAATCATCGCCATCGTGCCGTCGAAGCGGCGATCGGTGAGGAACAGGATTTCAAAGAACGCGCCGCTGGTGTATTCGGGCGAGATCAATTTCCAGATCGTGGCGAACAGCATGCTTAGTCCCAAAATCATGTTGGCGTTCGTCGCCAACACCACCAGCCGCTGCGATGTGCCGACAAATAGCGACATCGCGATGCCGAGCGACCAGTAGGTCATCACGTATTTGTGGTTATCGGCCCAGGCCCAATTGATGAGAATCATGTGCGCGAAGAGGGCCGCGATCCCCACCCACAACCAAGGCGAGTAGCGCAGTTTGGGAAATACGATTCCCGGCGCGCAGAGCAGAAACAGGCCGATCCGCGTGTACCAATAGTCGGAGCCCCAGAGCATCAGATCGATGAGCGTGAGCAGCAGGCAGCCGTCGAGCTTGGCTGCCGGCGTGTTCGCCTCGAGCCAGGCAAAGAGCCCGGACGGGGCGGAAGTATCGGATAGCTTGAGGGTGGAGTCCATGCGTGTCGTCGCCGCGGTGCTCGGCGAGAGAGGAAGCCGGTTCGTCGAGGGTCAAGGATTGCGCGAGTCGCCGGTGGCCAGCACGTTGCAACTCAGGGTCGAAGTAGGGATGTCGTAATCGATGTCGAACGCGGCGACGACAACCCAGGTGTCGCGATCGCCCCCCGCGGATTGGCGAATTTGGCGGGCGACGAAATTGCCTGTCGGTTCCGAGGGGCAAGCCACGAAGTCCATCAACACCCGCCGAAAGCGGTTGGTCGCCCCCAGCGGTTTCAGCCCTTGCGGCGATACCAGGTAAATCTTGGAAAACCGCAATTGATCGTGCGAGGCGAAGAGGCCAAAGCCACCCCCTTTCCACGAAGTCAATCCGATGGTATGGGCTTGAATGTTCTGCGCGATCGCTACGACGCACAGCACCGCCGCGACGAGATACTTCGCGAATTGCAGCGAAACTCCCCCCGTGCGCGAGGACTCGAGATCGGACTCGCGCGGCCGAGGTGGCTTATTGCCCGTGTCGCGCTTCATCCTTCGTTTTCCTTTTCCACAGCATCCGCCGCGAAGTCAGGCGCGAGGTCGTCACCTCGTAATCCATCGTGAAGACATCCACCTCGGCAGCCGTGACATCCACCAGATTGATCGCCGGGGGCTCGTCGTGCCAATCTTCCACCACGGTGGGAGGCTGGGGAGGTAGCTTGACGTTCCACTCCGCTTCCAAGGATTTACTAGAGCGTATTTCAAAACTTGTTTTCGCTAGCTAAACCGCATGGTGACGTTGGTCGTAAGGAGTGGAACCGAAAGGAGGCCCACTTATGACAGACCGATCCCGAGTGGCGGTGGAATCGCCGACGGGGTCCATGACGG
>JANRLS010000168.1:0-19460 GCA_033762315.1 Pirellulaceae bacterium | reverse complement strand
CTGCTCGGGCGAAAGATGATAGTAGCTCCGGTTGTCGATGCCGCGCCACGAGAGGGTCGGCCCCATCTGGTTCCCTTCGGCGGTGTGATTATAGACCACGTCCAGAATCACCTCGATTCCCGCCGCGTGCAGCGTGCGGACCATCGACTTGAACTCCGCGATCTGTCGCTCGGGATCGGTCGCCGCGAAATAGCGCGGGTCGGGGGCGAAAAAGCCGAGTGTGTTGTACCCCCAATAGTTCACGCGGCCGCCGTCGATCAGAAACCGCTCGTCCGCGTGGTAATGCACCGGCAGCAGCTCGACCGCCGTGATGCCGAGATCGGTCAGGTGCTTGACCGCGGCGGCGCTGGCCAGGCCCGCATAGGTGCCGCGTCGCTCTTCGCTCACGCCGGGCATCTTCTTCGTGAATCCCTTGACATGCGCCTCGTAAATGATGGTCCGCTCCCAGGGCGTGCGGAGGAGGGTGTCGTTTCCCCAGGTGAATGCCGAATCGACAACCATCCCCAGCGGCGCGAAGGGGGCGCTGTCCCGTTCGTCGTAGGAAAGATCCTCCGCGCCGTCCCCCACTTGGTAGGCGAAGAGCGCGTCGTCCCACCGCATTTGCCGGCCGATCAGCTTGGCATAGGGATCGAGGACGAGCTTGTGGGGATTGAACCGCTGCCCCGCCGCCGGGTCGTAGGGTCCATGCACGCGGTAACCGTACAGTTGCCCCGGCTTCAGGTCGGGCGAATAGCCGTGCCACACCTGGTAGGTCCGTTCGGGGAGTTCGATTTTGGCGGATTCGCGGGTCGCGCCGACATCGTCGAACAGACACAGCTCAACTTTGGTGGCGTGTTCCGAAAAGAGGGCGAAATTAGTTCCCGCGCCGTCGAACGTCGCGCCGAGAGGATAGGGCGAACCACGCCAGATACGCATGATGTTGGCTCCGAGTTGAAGAGGCGCTTTAACCTAGGGCCCGCCGGAACCGTCCACAAGAGAGCGCTCGCCGATTAGAATTGAAGGAACATGATCAAAGTTCGCTCCATCCCGTCGATCTACCGGAACGTCAAGCGTTGGGCCGAGATCCTCTCGGTCCTCAGCAAGTACGGCTTGGCCGACTGGCTGGCCCGCACGAATATCGAATTCATCAAAAATCATCTGAAGGCACCCGATGGCGAAGTGCTGGCCCAGCTCACGCGCGAGGCCCGCATCCGGCTGACGCTGACGGAGCTCGGCCCGACCTTCATCAAGCTGGGGCAACTGCTCAGCACGCGCCCCGACATCGTCGGCAAGGAATTGGCCGACGAGCTGAAGCAACTGCAGTCGGCGGCCCCGGCTGATCCGCCGACAGAGGTTCGCAAAATCGTGGAGACAGAACTGGGCCAATCGCTCGACGACCTGTTCGCCGATTTCGACCTGGTCCCCATCGCCTCGGCTTCGATTGGCCAGTGCCACAAGGCCCGCCTGAAAACGGGAGAGCGGGTGGTCGTCAAGGTGCAGCACGCGGGGATCGAGTCGAAAGTGAACGAAGACCTGGAGGTGCTAGCCGGCCTGGCGCAACTTGCCGAGCAGTTTCCGGAGTTCAAGTCCTATCGCCCGGTTGCCAGCGTCGCCGAGGCTGGCCGCACCCTGCGCCGCGAGCTCGACTTCGGCCGCGAAGAGCGCAACCTGCATCAGTTTTCGACGCTGTTTCGCGACGACCCGACGATTTGCATCCCGAAGGCCCATACCGAGCTTTCAACGCCGCGCGTCCTCACGATGGACATGATCGACGGCATTCCGGTCGCCGAAACGGCCCTGCTCGACGCCGCCGGCATCGACCGGCCGGAGGTCGCCCGTCGCGGGGCCAATGTCTATATGCAGATGATCTTCACCCACGGCTTTTTCCATGCCGATCCGCACCCCGGCAACATCGTGCTCTTGCCGGGCAACGTGATCGGCCTGTTGGATTTCGGCATGGTGGGCCGAATCGACGAGCGGCTGCGCGAGGACATCGAAGACATGCTGATGGCGATCGTGCAGCACGACGTGCCGCTACTCGTCAAGATCGTGAAGCGGCTGGGGCAAGCGCCGCCACAGCTCGACGAGGCAGCCCTCAATAACGACATCGCCGATTTCGTCGGCCATTATTCGACCCAATCACTCGAGCAATTCGAGGTCGGCGGCGCGCTGACCGACATGACGCAGATCATCCGCCGCTTTCGGATCATGCTGCCGCCGCAGGTGGCGATGCTGATCAAGACGCTTGTCACGCTCGAAGGAACTTCCAAGTTGCTGGAGCCCCGGTTCAGCCTGATGGAGGTGATGCAGCCCTTTCACCGAACCATGATTCTCCGCCGCCTTTCTCCCGCCCGGCAGGCCCGCAAGCTGCGGCGGCTCTATATGGAGGTCGAGCAGCTGGTGGAGGTGCTGCCCCAGCGCGTCATTCAGATATTGGAGCAGGTGCAGTCCGGCAAGTTCGACGTGCATCTCGATCATCGCGGATTAGGACCAAGCGTCAACCGGCTCGTGCTGGGCATGCTGGCGAGCGCCCTGTTCTTGGGCTCATCGCTAATGCTCGCCAACAAGGTGCCGCCGCTCCTCTTTCCGAGCAACGCCTTCCTGGGCATTCATCAGCTATCAATACTTGGCCTCGCCGGCTGCACCATCAGCCTGATGGTCGGCCTGCGATTGATTTGGGCGATTGGCAAAAGCGGGCATTTGGACCAGAAGGTGTCGAAGTAGGCCGTCGAATTGCTAGGAGGGTCGCGGGGACATGTTAAACTGCGGATCGGATGGTGAACCGTTGCTGATGACGAGGGCGCAATGCGAATCAAGCGCGGAATCTGGCTAACGATTGCCACGGGCGCGTTGCTGTCGTGGTCCGTGTTTTCTCACGCGGCCGACGAACCGCTCGAGTTCAACCGCGATGTGCGGCCGATCTTGTCAGATCATTGCTTTCAGTGTCATGGTCCGGATGCCAAAAACCGCGCGGCTGATCTGCGGCTCGATACCGAAGAGGGGGCGCTCGCGTTACGCGAAGGGAAGCCGGCGGTGGTGCGGGGCAAGCTGGCGGAGAGTGAACTGTGGCGGCGAATCACCGCGGCCGACAAAGGCGAGCGGATGCCCCCGGCCGACGCCCCACGGCAACTCAGCCCGCAGCAGATCGATACGTTGCGCCTCTGGATTGAAGCGGGGGCCGGCTGGCAGGCGCACTGGTCGTTCATCCCGCCCGAGCGGCCGGCGATTCCCGCCGTCAGCCAGCCCGGTTGGCTTCGCGGCCCGCTCGATGCGCTCGTCCTGGCCCGGCTGGATCGCGAAAAGCTGCTCCCCGCGCCCGAGGCCGACCGGACCGCGCTGCTGCGCCGCGCGACTCTCGATCTCACCGGCTTACCGCCGTCTCCGGGCGAGGTCGCGGCGTTTTTGACCGACCAGTCGCCTGACGCCTACGAACGGACGGTCGATCGCCTGCTCGCGTCGCCGCGCCACGGCGAGCGGATGGCGGTTCGCTGGCTCGACGCCGCCCGCTATGCCGACACCAGCGGCTACCAGAGCGATGGCGAGCGGATCATGTGGCGGTGGCGCGACTGGGTCATTGACGCCTTCAACGCCGATATGCCGTTCGACCAGTTTACGATCGAGCAACTTGCCGGCGATCTCTTGCCTAGTCCCACGCTCGACCAGCGCCTCGCCACCGGCTTCAATCGCAATCACCGCGGCAATGCCGAAGGGGGGATCATCCCCGAAGAATATGCCGTCGAATACGTCGTCGATCGGGTCGAAACAACCAGTGCCGTCTGGCTCGGCCTGACGCTGGGGTGCGTGCGCTGCCACGACCACAAGTTCGATCCCTTCACGCAGAAGGACTTTTATCAGTTCTACGCCTTCTTCAACAACGTCCCGGAGACGGGGCGGGCAATCAAGATTGGGAATTCCGACCCTTACATCACCACGCCGACGAGATTTCAGGCTGAGGAACTTACCCGCTTGCAGCGCGGGGCCGCCGCAGCTACCGCCAGGTGGGAAAGGCTGTCGGAGGGTATCCCGCCGCAAACCATGCCCGAACTGATTGCCGCCCAAATCGCATGGGAACGGCAGTTCAAGCCCCAGCCGGGACTCGATTGGCAGCCCACCGATGGCTTGGTTGCGGCAGTCGCGTTAGAAGGGGACGCCGTGGACACGGTCTCCGCCAATGCCGGCACCTTCACCGGCGGCCAGCCCTTCTTTGCCAAAGGGCAGGTCGGCCAGGCAGCCCAATTCGACGGCAAGACAAGTCTCGAAGTGGGGGACGTCGCCAAATTCGGCTTTTTCGACAAGTTCACCCTCTCGGCCTGGATCTTCTTGCCCGACGCGGACAGCGGCGGCACGATCGTCTCGCGGATGGCCGACGCACCGCAAGGAGCTGGCTATCAGCTTGCGATTGTCGGTGGCAAGCTGCAACTGAATCTGTCGCAGCGCTGGCTCGACGACGCCCTCCGCGTCGAAACCACGAAGCCACTTTCGACCGGCGAGTGGCATCATGTCTTGGCCAGCTACGATGGGAGCCGAATTGCCCGCGGCGTCCGGCTGGTCGTTGATGGAGAGGACCAGCCGCAGCGGGTGCTGCTCGACGAGCTGAATCAGACCTTTGCCTCCAAAGAGCCGCTGCGCATCGGAGGGGGCGGCGGACCGGCCATGCGTTTTCGCGGCCAGATCGATGAAGTGCGCGTGTATGCCTCGGAATTGACTGATGAACTGCAAACTGCGCTTCCCACGGCGGCATCGATCGCCCAGATTCTCGCCCAGCCAGGCCGACGAACCGACGAACAAAAGGCGAAACTGCTGTCCTACTTTATTCGCGAACATGCGCCACCTCACATCCGCGCCGTTCAAGCCGACCGGCAGCAAGCTCTGCGTGACTTGGAGAAGTTCCAGGCATCGCTCCCCACCACGATGATCATGGAGGAACTCCCCGAGCCGCGCCCCGCCCATATTTTGCTACGTGGCCAATACGATCAGCCGGGCGAGAAAGTGGAGCGGGAAGTGCTAACGAAGCTCGCCCCCATGCTCAAGGATGCTCCGCGGAACCGGCTGGGAATGGCAAAGTGGCTGGTCGATCCGGCGAATCCGCTGCCGGCGCGAGTCACAGTGAATCGCTTTTGGCAGATGCTGTTTGGCGTCGGCCTTGTCAAAACGGCCGAGGATTTTGGGAGCCAAGGGGAATGGCCCGTGCAGCCGGAGTTGCTCGATTATCTGGCCACCGAGTTTAGCGGCGCACCCACACCAACCCGACGCGCCAGCGAGGGGGACACACAAGCCCGACGCGCCAGCGAGGGAACCTCCTGGGACACCAAACGCCTGCTCCGCCAGATCATCACCAGCAGCACCTATCGCCAATCATCGAAAGTCACGCCGGCACTCTGGCAGCGCGATCCAGAAAACCGCCTCTTGGCTCGTGGGCCACGGGTCCGCCTGTCGGCTGAAATGGTCCGCGATGGGGCTTTGGCGGCGAGTGGTCTGTTGGTCGAGCAAACGGGTGGCCCCTCGGTAAAGCCCTATCAACCGGCCGGCCTCTGGAAGGAACTTACCGGCGGCGACGACTATCAACCCGGCCGGGGAGCCGACCTGTATCGCCGCAGCCTCTATACCTTCTGGAAGCGGACGATTCCGCCCCCCTCAATGGCCACGTTCGATGCCGCCAGCCGCGAGTTCTGCTCGCTTCGCGAAAGCCGCACCAACACGCCGCTGCAGGCCCTGGTCCTCTTAAACGACGAAACCTACGTCGAAGCCGCCCGTCTTTTGGCATGGCGCGTGTTGCGCGAGGCGGTCCAGCCCGACGAGCGGCTTGCGCTCGCTTTCCTGCTCGTCACCGGTCGTCAGCCATCCCCGCAGGAGCTGTCGATCCTCCGCAATTCGCTCGACAAGCACCGCGCCCGCTACGCCTCCGCCCCGGCCGAGGCTGCGAAGCTGCTCGCCGTCGGTCAGTCGCCAACGCCTGTCGATCTGCCCCCAGTGGAACTCGCCGCCTACGCCACCGTTTGCAGCACTATTCTGAACCTCGATGAAGCGGTCACCAAGGAATAGCTATGACTGCCGCAATCCAAGCTTTGCCCATCACCCGCCGCGACCTGCTCGGACATATGGCCACCGGCATCAGCGGCGCGGCCCTGGCCTCGCTTCTGGGCCAAAGTGGCTATGCGGCGGAAGCCAAGCCGGCGGCAGCCAACGATAGCGCGGGCCAGCCGGGCTTTCCGAATTTCGCCCCGAAGGCTAAACGGATCATCTACCTGTTCCAGTCCGGCGCGCCTTCGCAATTGGACCTGTTTGACCACAAGCCAAAGCTGGCGGGCCTCGCCGGCACCGAGCTTCCCGATTCGATCCGCCAGGGACAGCGGCTGACGGGGATGACCTCGCGGCAGACGAGCTTTCCGGTCGCGCCGAGCAAGTTCAAGTTTGCCCAGCACGGCAAGTCGGGGGCCTGGGTGAGCGACCTCTTGCCGCACACGGCCAAGGTTGCCGACGACCTTTGCTTCATCAAGTCGCTGCACACCGAGGCGATCAACCACGACCCGGCAATCACGTTCTTCCAAACCGGCAACCAGCTGGCCGGGCGGCCGAGCATTGGCTCGTGGCTGGCGTATGGCCTGGGGAGCGAGAACGCCGACCTGCCGGCGTTTGTCGTGCTCGTCTCGCAAGGCTCCGGCAACGTCAGCGACCAGCCGCTGTACGACCGCCTTTGGGCCAGCGGCTTTTTGCCGACGCGGTATCAGGGGGTCAAGCTGCGGGCCGGCGGCGACCCGGTGCTGTTCCTCTCGAACCCGCCGGGCATCGATAGCGGCACGCGGCGGCAAATGCTCGACGACTTGGCACAGCTCAACGGGCAAAAGCTGGCCGAATTTGGCGACCCCGAAATCGCCACACGGATCGGCCAGTACGAAATGGCCTTCCGCATGCAAACCAGCGTGCCGGAACTGGCCGACATGTCCAAAGAAGACGAAAAGACGCTCGCCAGCTACGGGCCCGAAGTTGCGCGCCCCGGCAGCTACGCCTACAACTGCCTGCTCGCCCGCCGGCTGGCTGAGCGGGGCGTCCGCTTCATTCAGCTTTTTCACCGCGGCTGGGATCAGCATGTGACCCTCCCCAAGCAGATCGCTGGCCAGTGCCGCGATACCGACCAGCCGACCGCCGCCCTCCTTGCCGACCTCAAGCAGCGGGGCCTGCTCGACGACACGCTCGTCGTCTGGGGGGGCGAATTCGGCCGCACGGTTTATTGCCAGGGAACTCTGACCGCCGAAGATTATGGCCGCGACCACCATCCCCGCTGCTTCACCGCCTGGCTCGCCGGCGCGGGAGTTAAGGCCGGCACCTCGTTCGGCCAGACCGATGACTTTTCCTACAACATCGCCGCCGACGGAGTTCACGTCCACGATTTCCACGCCACGCTATTGCACCTCCTCGGCATCGACCACACTCGCCTCACCTTCAAATTCCAAGGCCGCTATTACCGCCTGACCGACGTGCATGGCAAGGTGGTGCGGCAGTTGCTGGGATAATGTCGGTGCTCTGGCGAATAGGGCAGAGCGGGTGAAATAGGGACGCTGCCTTGCCTCAACCTGCTCTGGGGATCGACGGGAGGACGAGGTCCGCAGCATCCACGGACGAGCGTGACAAACCTGCGACGCCGACTTTCTCGAAAGCTAACGAGTAAACACGAGAATTAGGGAGCACGCTGAAAGGCGGGATCATCGGCCTTGCCGCCGGCGAGCAGAAACGCCAGCAGGTCGAGGATTTGCTCCTTATCGAGCGTGTTCAGCTGACCGACCGGCATGATCGAGATCGCCGAGGGCTGGCGCAATTCGATGGTGCTTTTGACCACTTTGACCTCCTTGGATTGCGGCGGCGCGGTGAAGAGCGTCAAGGTCTCGCGGTCCTCGGCGATGACATTCCCAGCCACGATGGTGCCGTCTTCGAGTCCCAGGGTGATTCGGCGATACTTTTCTTCGATGGCACGCGACGGTTCCAGAATCTCGTGCAAGATCGCCCGCGCATCGCCGCGATATTTCTTCACGACTTCATCCAACTGGGGACCAATGGCCACGCTCGGACCAGCGGGATGCGGCGCACCTCCATGATGCGCGTGCCCCAGGTCCGTGGGGGCATCGTCCTTGCCAAGTCGATGACATTGGCTGCAGGCCAAAGTCGTGAACAATTGCTTGCCGCGAGCGAAGTTTCGTTGCCGCGCGACGCGCTGCAGATCATCGTTGAAGTCCGCGATTTTCCATTCGGTGATTTTTGTCACGTGCTGGGGATTCTTGGCGAGGAAACCCGACAAGTCATTCGTTACGAAGAGCGTGCCACGCATCAGCAGGTGGTGCCCTGGGAATGAGCAAACATAAGGATAGGCTCCTTCGGTGGTCGGAGCGGTGAACTCGATGACTTCCTCTCGGCCGTGATCGACCAGCTTGATCGACCAAAGAATGTCGTCGCTCTTCGGCACGAAACCGACATCGAAGCCCCCCGCTCCCAGGGCGATCGCCTGTAGGCCAACTTCGTCCGCCGTACCGGGCTTCACGAGCAGGATATTGTGCGGCATGAAATCGGGATTGGCGAAGGTGAGCTTCACCTTTTTCCCTGGTTTGACGGTCAGTTCCCTGACGTCGTACATCATCCGCTCCGGAATCGTGGCGATGCGAATGGTCGTCAGCTCGGGGGTGTCGCTGAGAATGCCCGACTTTTTCGCGGCGAGTTCCGGCGCGTCGGCGATGATGCCGCCGCGGATGTTCTTGTCCACGTTCGTCCAGAAATGCTTCACCGTGGCGGCGGCGATGCGCGCGTGGGGCTCGGGCGATTGCAACAGGAGTTGATCGAGCAAGCCGGCGTTTTTGACGTTGTGCTGCTGGTGCAGCCAGAGCGCTTCGAGCAAGTGGTGCGCGTCTTCTTGCTTCGTCGGATCGAACTGCTGGCTCCATTTCTTCACGGCGGCGATCACTTCCTTCGTGGTCCGCTCGCTCAGTTCGACGCGGGTCCGATGGCGAATGCCATCGACCGGCGACTTGAGGTTCTCCAGCAGCGCTGGAATCGGCTGCCCATCGATGGCGACCGGCTTTTGCAGCGGTCGGCCGCTGGCCGTCAGGCGATAGATGCGGCCATGCACGTGATCGCGGTTCGGATCGCGAACGTTGTGCTGCATGTGGCCGATGATGACATTGTGCCAGTCGCTGAAGTAGAGCGAACCATCGGGGGCGAAGATCGCGTCCGAGGGTCGGAAGTTCTTGTCGGCGCTCATCAACAGGCCGCGCGACCTTTCCTCCGTCTTCGTGCCATCGGCGTTGTCGCGAACGACCACCAGCTCGTCTCCCGCCGGTTCGCCCCAGACGTCGCCGGTTTCGGGATTGCGCTCCAAATGATAGTGCTTGATGCCGAGAAAACCAATGACGTTGCAGATCAGGAAATCCCCTTGCATCGATTCGGGAAAATGCTGGCTGCTGACGACCTCGCACGCCGTCACCGGGCGAACTTCCTTCTTAAGCAGCTCCTGCATTCTGAAGCCGGTTTTGTCGGGACGGACCTGAAAGGCGCGGCCGCCGGTGCCGTCGGTGGCGTAGTGATAGCCCCAGTAGTCGAAGGCAATGCCGTGCGGATTGGGGGAATTCGGGGCGTGCATCGCGATGGTGAAGCGACGCGGATCGAAGCGGTACATGGCGCTGGCCGACGACTGCAGCGAGGGGCCCCACGGATGCTCGTGGTTGTGCACCATGAACACGCCGCTTTGCCAGTAGATGCCGCCATCGGGACCAAAGATCAGATTGTTCGCGCCATGATGCGTGTCCGACGAATCGACCCCTTGAAGCAGGATTGTCCGTTCATCGGCGATGTCGTCGCCGTTGGTATCCCGCAGAAAGAGGATTTCCGGCGCGGAAGTCACGATGACGCCGCCGTTCCAGAATTCGAAGCCCAGCGGATTTTGCACTTTGGCGAACTCGGTCGTCCGATCGGCCCGGCCGTCGTGGTCGTCGTCGTGCATGATGATCAAAGCGTCGGTCATCGGCTTGAGCGGTTCCCAGGTGGGATACGTCGGCCAGACGGCGACCCACAAGCGGCCCCGCGTATCGAATTGCATCTGCACCGGATTCGCCAGTTGCGGAAACTTGCCTTCGTCGGCAAATAGGCTGACCTCGAAGCCTTTCGCGACCGCCATGTACTTGATCGCCTCTTCGCCGCCGACGTAGTTCAAGGTGCCTTCCTTGACGGCACTGGAACTCTTGCTCTTGCCGCCGATATTCGAGATTACCTCCACCGGTTTGGGCACGTTGGCGTCGTCCACGGCGGCCTCCTTCCCTTCGGCGGAGGCCCAGACGCGAGCGTCGCGATTGGCCGTCAGCACGTCAAGCATCGTTAGCTCATGTTGCAACACGTCGGCATTGGTTTGGTCGTTCGTGAATGCCAGCGTGGAACGTCCTCCCCAGATGTCGTTGCCGTCGCGGGCACGGTAGCGATTGTTCCAATACAGATCCTTGTCACGCACCACGGACCGCAGCGACTCGAGGGACGACGTCGCCCGAATCGGCTTGCCCAGCAAGGCCGTGGCGATTATTTCGGCCAACTGCCGATTGCCTTCGGCGGACAGATGCACGCCATTGATGGTCAGCGGCTCGCCGGCTTGCTGAAACAGGGCGAGCGACGGATGGAACAGATCGACGTACCCGACCCCCGCTTCCTTGGCCGCCGCTGCGGTTGCCCGCGTGTAGGCTTCGAGCTGAACGTTGTGCGCCTTGCCGTCGGGCAGATTTGGACTACGCAGATCCTCGTGGGCGATGGGACTAAACAGCACGATCCGTGGAAAGGCTTTGCCGTTCGCTTTCGAGCCGCGAGTGTTTCGGACGAACTCGAGCAGTTGTCGTTGGTATTCGTCGGGCTTGCCGTCATACGACTCGTTGTAGCCGAAGAAAGCCAGCACGACGTCGGCTTTCACGTGCCGCAGATAGTCGGTCATCGAGGTGGCCCCGCCACTGCGCGGATAAGAATTCGGCCGATCGCCGCTCGCGCTCAGGTTGCGGAATCGGACCTGCTGGCCGCGCAGCTCGCTTTGCAGCAGCGTTTCCAGCCAGCCGTCGTGTTGCATGCGGTCGGGCAATCCGTTGCCAACAATGGCGACGACATTGCCGAACCCAAATGCAAACGGCATCGGATCGCGGTAGTCGGCCGGCACTTCGGCCAGTGCGGGCTGGTTCGATTTGGGGGGGGGGGGTTTGGTGGTGCTGGGGCCGTTCCCTTGGCTCGCTTGGGCGCTATTTTTCGCGGGTGCTCCCGGCTTGCCGTCGTAAGCGAGATAGGTTCGTTTGCCGCTGTTTTTGACATCGATCTGCAACGCCTCGGGAGCGGCTATGTTCGTCGCGGTGAACACCGGTGTGCGGTCGGCGGCGAGCAGGGTGAGCGTGAAGCCGTCGAGCCGGCCCTCGAATCCCTGGCGATTCCAGATGTCGATTCGCTCGATGTCGGTGGCCTGACCGAGATCAAGCTCCCACCAGGGCTGTTTCGTCCCGGCGTTGGAGGTGTGCGTTTGTCCGCCACGGTTGTAGTCGGGGCTCTTGTTGCCGTCGATGGCGCGAGAAGCCGCCGCGTCGCCGTTGGTGCTCGATTGCGAGGCCTTGCCGCTGACCGCGACATTCTTGCCGCCGCTGATGACCTCGACTTCGGCAAGCGTCAGAATCCGCTTGTCGCCCGGCAGCTCGATGCGCACGAACCGAGCGGGTTTTCCCGACACGAGGTCCGTTGACTCGGCTGGCTGGGGCTGCGCTGCGGCGGTGGGGCCGGGCTTTTTCGCCGCCGGCGGAGCTGGCTTCGCGGCGGCGTCCTTGGTGTGGTCGTTCGCGGGAATCCGGCTTTCAAAACCGGCATACATTTCTGGCTTGATCCCCCGAGCATAGGCACCGCCGCCGAAGGTGTTCGGCTGGAATGGTCCCACGAACGCGATGTTCGCATCCGGCCGGATCGCGTCTTCGAGGCCGAGCGCCCAATAACAACCATTCACGAGCAGTCGCCGATAGCCATCGTTCAAAATGTCTTCCGAAGTCCCATAGAGCGACGCGAAGACGCGGGCCGATTTTCCGGCGGCGGACTTGTAGGTCCGCGTCCATTCGGAAGGCATCGGCGGCTTGGTCGCGTCCACCGGCGAATCGGGGGTCATGCCGTTCAGCGGCTGAGCCATCGTGAGAATCTCGCCATCGGTGGGCTTGCCGACATAGCCCCCCGCCTGGACCCAGACATCATTTACGCCGCGCAAAATCGGATGCGATTTCCGCTCGCTAGCGATCGAGATCCGCGTGCTTTGTTGATGATTGCGACCGTAATGCCCGACCCACGTTTGCCCCAGCACCTGGTGGCCGAAGCCGAGCTCATAACCCGTGGTTTTCGAGTTATGCGAATACTTCGAGAACGGATCGGTGCCGCTCATTTTGAAGGCGTGCGTCGCCGTGCGTAAGCCAACGATCGGTCCCCCGCGCTGCAGGTAACCATCGAAATGCTTCATTTGCTCCGGCGGAAAATTCTGAAATCGCAAAAAGACGACCGCCAGATCGGCCGTGTCGAGCGCTTCGAGACCCGGCATGTTCGAGTTGCCGGCGACGATCTCGCCGGTCGCCGGGTCGATATTGAACAGCACCGTACACTTGAAGCCGTGATGCTTGGCCAGGATGCGGGCGAGTGCCGGCAGCGACTCCTCGGAGCGATACTCGTGATCGCCGGCGAGAAAGACGATGTGCTTGCCATTTCCGGGGCCTTCGCCCCCTTCAAAAACTAGTGGGGCCGCGCCGGCAGTGCCAACGACCAGGAGCAGGAGGGACCAACAAACGGACCAGGAGAAGGACAAGCGGGTAAGCATGGGGAGGGATGGTTCGTGGTGTTTCTGAGGT
Organism: Pirellulaceae bacterium; assembly: GCA_033762315.1. Lineage (GTDB taxonomy): Bacteria > Planctomycetota > Planctomycetia > Pirellulales > Pirellulaceae > CAYLLN01. Next base: position 6,612 of record JANRLS010000168.1, on the reverse strand, counting down.
GGGATCGGCTGGATTTTATGGGGAAAGCAGACCTCTATCTTAGCTAAGTCTTGGCCCGACACCTACCGCCGCGAAGCTGGGGGAGACAGAATCTGCCCCCCGGCGAAAAATCTGGAAGAAAATGGCGAGGGATGAGATTTTGTTGGAACCTTTGGGGGTTCGAAAGCGTTTAGTATATGTACTAAATAGCAGTAGTATTGAGCGCAGGCATTCAGTCCGTGATTTTTGAAAAGTTGGTGGAACCACGAAGGAAAGGGGGCGGCTATCAGCCAAAACCACTCCGGTGGGGGGGCAGAGGTGGTCTTGGTGCTAGCGATTGGCTGCCGCGAGCCCCCGTAATGCCCGGTTTTGGCAACTTGTCCGGCGTCGTGCCTGAGAATGGGGGCGACCCCCAGGCACCGCGTGGGGCGCGGCGTCGAACCCGAAAACTCGGGTTCGACCAAGCCCTGAGGCGGACAGCAAAGATGTACGAAATAGGGGACGGGTATGTGAAGAGCGCTTATCGCCCTTCTTGCGATGGAATCGTCGCAAGTCCCTAAGCAACAATAACTTAGAGCACAAAAGTGGAGCAAAAAATGGTCGTGGATAATGCTTTTTATAACTAATTGGCCCGTCATTCCACCTACCAGGGTGGGTTGCTAATTGCCTGATGTTGCCGCGAGGGTAAGCCTGGGTAAGTCACGCCAACGGCATAGGGTGTTCGCCGGTGAGTTAGTGCGCCCGCGAAGAGCGTGGGACGTGACACCCCAATCCCCAATCAAATTTCGACGAAGCAGGAGGGAGAGTCAAATGTCGGCGGCTCCTCGCCGCTGGTTCAGCCTCGCTAGCACGAAGTCAGATTCGGTCTTTGGCGGGCTGGGCGGTTTTGGTACGCTCCGCTCCCCGGCAATTTGTCATCCGAGGGCCGGCCAAAATTTGCTCCCGACCGCGAAAGGGAATCGCATGGACCGCGAACAAATCCGCAGCACGCTGCTCGACATTCTGGAACAGGAAACCTGGGAACGCCCCGCCGTCTTCGACGACAGCATCAAGATTCGCGAGGGACTGAAGCTCGACTCGGTCGATCTGCTCACGGTCATGCTGCGGGCCGAATCGCAACTGGGCATCAGCCTGAGCAGCCAGGATTTCGACAAGGTTGTGACCGTCGGGCACCTGCTCGACAAGATCGAAAGCAAGCTGGCGACCAAGCACCAAGCCAAGGCGGCTTGAGCCGCGGTTTTGCCGGATACTCGCGTGGAAGGGGGTTGCTCGTGGAGTCTGCGCCAGCCACTTGGGAAGCGGCGATCGTCGCCAGCGCCACCGCCAGCGCGTCCTTGGCCGCCATCGGTCCCATGCGCAAGCAGCCTCCCCGGTTTGCCGGCGTCGATTTGCCGGGGCACTTCCTCAAGCATGCCGACGAGCAAACGGTTATCGCGCTAGAAGCGCTGCGGCGGGCGGTCGAACAAGCAGGCCTCGACCCGCGCGAGCAGACCGATTGGGCAATTGTCGCCGCACCGCGATTTATCGCCCGCGTGGCCGGGGCGCACATCCTCACTCGCTATGGCGACGGCGGCGCGCCAACCGTTCCACCGCATGCCCTGGCGCAGAATTCGCTTCACAGCGTGGCGGGGGCGGCGAGCATTGCCTTGGGTCTGCATGGACCGAATGTCGGTCTGGGCGGCGGACCCGGCGCGATTTCCGATGGTCTGACCGCCGCGCTGACGTTGCTCGATGGCGCGGCTTGTCCTGGCCTCTGGCTCTTGTTCTCGCAGTGGGAACCGGAGCCGATTCCCGATGGGCAAGGGCGAGCCACGAACGATCCCGTTTGCCATGCCGTGGCGCTGGCGCTACGGTTGGGGGAGAAAAGTTCGGCGACATTGCGGTTGACGACGCGCCTGGGGCTGGTCCCTGCCGAGCCAATTGCCGAGCCGCGAGTTTCGCAGCTTGCGGCGTGCATCGAACGCTCGGCCAGTGGCTGTCCGGCCGAGTGGTCGCTCGCGCTCGATTGGGGCGCGAACATTCAACTCTCGCTTACGCCGCTCGCCGTCGAGCGTCGTTTGGCGGCGTGATTCCGCACCTCCGCACAATCAAGGTTTCACCGCATGGCACGGGGCGAAGCAGTCTGGATCACCGGCGTCGGGGCGGCAACACCGCTGGGGAATGACTTCGAGACCTTTGCCGACAATTTGCTCGCCGGCCGCTCGGCGACGCGCCAAGTGAGCGACCAGCAAGGGGACAAGGTCGCGCTGCACGTGGGGACTGAAGTCGGCCCGCTCAGCGCGCCGCGGGGAATGGCTGCTGAGCGATTTGCCCGCCTGTCGCGCCTGGAGCAAATGGCCTGGTGGTGCAGCCTGAATGCCCTGCGCGACGCCGACCTGGCCGACCGCCCCGAGGGGCTGCGAGTTGGCCTCGTCCTGGGTCTGGGTGGCGAATGGTATCGCCACTGGAAGCTCGATGCGGAGCGAGACGGCCGGCAGATTTTTGAGCCGAGCGGTCAAGAGACCCCACTGGTCGAGCGCCTGAAGCAAGATTTGAACCTTACAGGCCCGACGGCAACAACCGGCGCGGCTTGCGCGAGCGCGAACTATGCCCTGGCTTTGGGCCGCCGCTGGGTGGCGCTGGGCCTGGTCGATGTCTGCCTGGCCGGAGGAGTGGATAATGCCTGCCCGATCACGCGGGCGAATTTCGCCAACCTGCGGGCTTTGTCGCGCCGCGTCGACGACGCCGAGCATGCCTGCCGGCCGTTCGACCTGGCCCGCGATGGCTTGGTGATGGGCGAAGGGGGGGCGATCTTCGTGCTCGAATCGGCCGCTGCCGCTCGCCGCCGCGGGCAGCGAGCGTATGGGGAGATTGCCGGTTTTGGGGCCTCGAGCGACGCGGCCCACATGATTATTCCCAGCGACGATCCGGCCCCCGCCGCCCTGGCCATGCAGCGGGCCTTGGCCGATGCCCACCTCGCTCCGTCCGAGGTCAATTACATCAACGCCCACGCGACGAGCACGCAGGTGGGAGACCGGGCCGAAGCGCGGGCCATCCGGCTGGTATTTGGTGAGCGCACCGCCGCCACGCCGATCAGTTCGACCAAGAGCATGACCGGGCATCTCGTCTCGGCCGCGGCGGCGATTGAAGCGCTCGCCTGTGTCGTCGCCCTGCAAAAGCAAACGCTCCCGCCGACGATCAATCTCGACGATCCCGATCCGCAGTGCGACCTGTGCCACGTTGCCAACCAGGCCCAGCCCCGCAAGGCCGAAGTCGCCATCTCCAACTCCTTCGGCTTCGGCGGCAGCAACACCTGCCTGGCGCTGCGCAAAGCGGCGTAGGGCGGCGGGCGACGGATTGCGTGAAGTCAATTGCGGGCCAGAACTCAAGCTTGCCGCAGGGCGACGACAATTTCGGTTCGAGCGGCTTGCCATCCGGGCACAATTCCGGCCAGCACGCCGACCACTGCTGATACAATCGCTCCTGTAATCGCCAAATCGAGCGACGGCCTGAATGCGATCGTGACTCCCTCCGCCCCAATGGCGAAACGTCCCCAGGCCAATAGCGCCAGTCCCATGCCGATACCCAATAGGCCGCCGGCCAGGCTTTGTAACAGGCTCTCGGCCAGGACGATTCGGAAGATGCGTCCCGGCCGCAGGCCCAAAGTTTGCAGCACCGCGTGTTCCTTGATCCGGTCCTGAACGGCCATCACCGTGGTCGTCGCGACGAGCGCCAGTACCAAACCCACGCACGCATAGCCAAGCCAGTGCGCGAAGCCAATCAGCTCCGCCAGGTCGGCAAGCGTGTCGCGCTGAAACACGCCCTTAGAGCGGGTCGAGGTTGCCACCGGCCCGCGCTTGAACTGAGCGTCGATTTCTGAGGCCAATCGATCCGGGTCAGCATCGTCATTCAGGTGAACCTCCAGCTGAGTCACGGTGCCGACCGAACTCTTGCCGCGGGCTCGCTGGAGAAAATCGAGGTGCGTGTAGAGATAGTTTTCCTCAGCCGGCACATGGGAGCGAAACACACCCACCACACTGACCGACACCTCGCCAATCGTGAAGCGCTGCCCGACTTTCAGCCGCCGGCGCTGAGCCACCGCCTGGCCCACGATCGCCGCGTCGGTGCGCGTATCGAAATCGCTCCAATTCCCGGAAAGCAGCGTCAGATTGCGGGCCGAACGCAGCTTCTCGGGGGGGATGCCGTTGAACACGACGACATCGAGACTGGCCCGGCAGTTGTTCGTAAAAACCTTGATCGGCACTACGTCTTTCACGCCCGGCAGCTTGCTGACCGTGCGGACGTAGTCTTCCGGCAGCTTGCTGCTGGCGGGGCAAAAGCGGTTTTCCTGGAATACAATCAACGTTCGTAGAGCCTGCTGATCCTGAGTCAGGCGGGCGAGTCCCTGCTGCACCGCCCCCACGACGCAGAATACGAACAGAGCGACCGCCGAGCCGCTCACGGTCAGCAGGGTGCGGCTGCGGTGTCGCCACAGGCCCTTCAGCACATAGGGAGCGAATCTGAACATGGTCAGGCGCTCCGGTGTTGAAGTTCCGCGTGGACGACCGTCACTTCCCGCCCCTTTTCAATTAGCTTCCCCTTCTCCAGCCGAAGCTGCCGGGGGGCCAGTGCCGCGACGCGGGGATCGTGCGTCACCAGGAGCAGCGTCATGCCCAACTCCGAATTAAGCCGCTGAACCAGGTCGAGGATTTGCTCGGTTGTATCGGCGTCCAGATCGCCCGTCGGTTCGTCGCCGACAATGATGGTGGGGTTGGCGACGATCGCGCGGGCGATGCCCACTCGTTGTTCTTGGCCGCCCGATAGTTGCCGCGGATAGTGATTGGCCCGGTCTCGCAGGTTCACCGCATCAAGTGCAATCTCCACTCGCTTGTGCCGCTCGGCTGCTGACATGGATAGCAACAGCAGAGGCAATTCGATGTTCTCGTAGGCGGTCAACACCGGAATTAAGTTGTGCATCTGGAAGATGTAGCCGATGTTGGCCGCCCGCCAATCGGCCAGCGCACCGCGCGAGAGCTTCGTAATGTCGGTGCCGCTCACGACGATCGCGCCCGATGTGGGGCGATCAATTCCCGCGATGGCGTTGAGCAGCGTGCTTTTGCCGCTGCCGCTGGCTCCCATCAGCGAGACGAAATCGCCGCGCTGGATTTCCAAGTTTACCTCCTGGAGCGGCATGATGACCTCGTCCCCCTTGCGGAACTGCCTGGTCAATTGGCGAATCTCTACCAATGCCATCTTGGCCCCTTCCTACTTTGAGTTCTTTCCGTCCGTAGCTGCCGTGACCGGCGCTGTCACGGCCGACGACTGCCCGCGCTTCGTGCCGAAGGTTCGATCTTCACCGGTGATTCGAATCCGTTCGCCGTCGTTAAGGCCTTCTCGTCCCGCGACGATCAGCTTGTCGAGGGCCGACAGCCCTTGCGTCACTTCCACGAGTTGCTCCGTGCCTGCCTTCCCAATCTGCACCGACTGACGGCGGGCGACACCGCGGGCAGCATCAGCTACCCAGACCGTCGAGCCACCATCCCCGCTTTCAATCAGTTCGCGAGGCACCAACAGACGGAGCGGGTCTGGCTCCCCTTCCATGGTTCGGCCGGGATGTTCGGGAGCCAGAAAGGTGAGCTGAGCCAGCATTTCCGGCCTGATAATGGCCGGTGGGTTGTCGATCGACACTTTCACCGAAAGCGTGTTCTTTTGAATGTCCGCCTGCGAGGTCATCGCCAAGACGTGCCCGACGAGCGGTTCTTTCGAGGCCGCCGTCGTGATCTGAACTGTTTGGCCGATCTGCACCTGCGGAACATCCTCCAAGCGAACATCGGCCCGAATCTGGAGCTGCTCAGGGTCATAGAGCGTGACCACCGTGCTGGCGTCTCGCTCCGAAGCCGCATTGCCTCCCATCAGCCGCCGTCCCGGTTGGGCATGGAGTGCCAGCACGCGGCCCGTTATCGGCGCACGCACGGTCATCCGCGCGAGGCGCAATTTGGCAGATTCCACCGCGAGCTTGGCTTGCGAGACTTTGGCATCCGCCGCCGCCAGATTCGCCAATGCTTCATCTAGCGCCCGCTGTTCCTCGGTCTTGAGTCGGAGCTTCGTGCGGAGTGCTTCGCTCTTGCGCTGGGATGCTTCGCGTTGGATTTCGAGGTTCGGTCCGCGTTGCCGAAGCTCCTCGACCGCCGCCGTGGCGGCATCGAATTCGCTTTGGGCCTTCTGAATGGAACGTCCGGGAAGCGCTTCCGCGACACTCTTCTTGCCCTCTAAATCTTGCTTCGCCAATTGCAGGCGCGACTCGGCAACTCGAATTGCAAACGGGAGATTCTTGGCTTCGGTGCTGATCTGCGCGAGGGCCGCGTCGGCTTCGGCCAGGGCCGCTTGCAAATGGACCGGCTGAGCGACATGCAGTCGGGCGGCGGCCAGCGTTGCCTGAACCACGTTTCGTTCGGCCTCCCGCAATTGCAGGTTGGCCTCCGCCTCACGCACGGCAATCTCCACTTCCGCGGATACTAGAGCGTATTTCAAAACTTGTTTTCGCTAGCTAAACCGCATGGTGACGTTGGTCGTAAGGAGTGGAACCGAAAGGAGGCCCACTTATGACAGACCGATCCCGAGTGGCGGTGGAATCGCCGACGGGGTCCATGACGG
>JANRLS010000167.1:0-4983 GCA_033762315.1 Pirellulaceae bacterium | reverse complement strand
TCTTTGACCTTCGTATGGTGCGTCGTCTGATGCGATTTCTTTTTCTTTTCGTATTTATACTTGCCGAAATCCATGATTCGGCAGACCGGAGGACGCTCGTTGGGGGCGACCTCGACAAGATCGAGGCCGGCGTCGCGGGCTTTCAGCAGGGCCTGATCGACGGGAATGATCCCCAGTTGTTCTCCTTCCGCACCGATGACCCGCACCGGCGAGATGCGAATCTGCTCGTTAATCCTGGTCGTAATCCGCTCTGGAGGAATAGCTGCAACCCTTTCGTGATGGCGAAAACCATTGCCGCCCCGGTTCGCACACCTGCGACCGCCACTCGCGGCAATTTTGCTAGACCTGGAAATATCGCCTAAATCGGGGCATTTTGCAAATGGGTTGGGGCAAGAAAGTGGCGCTACGCGTCCTTTGCGCGGAACCGCCACGGCCGGGCTACGGCTCGGCCGGCACCAGCCGGGTGGCCTGCTCGGGTTCGACGGCAGTCAGTTTGAGCGCGACTTCGCCGGCCAGATTCGCCACCGCCTCGCGGAACTGGGCCGGCGTCGTTACCCGCGTTTTCCCCACATGGCTCAGAAAATCGCCCGGCCGGAGACCGGCTTTCCAAGCGAGGCTATCGCGCTCGACCTCCACCACGCCGACGCTGCCCGCCGGGTCCAAATCGCGACTTTGCTCGCGAAAAGTGGGGCAGGCGGTGGCGTACTCGACCTTCAGCCCACGCCAGGTGCTCGCCGCCACTTCGGCCACCGGAGGCCGGGCACTTTCGAGCCGTCGCTTGGAAAGCGTCACTTTCACATCCGACCGCTTCCCAGGTTTGGCCGGCGTGCCGCCGCGCTCAAGCGTTAGCGAAACCAGCGACTCGGCCGGCTTGCCGCTCACCTGGCGAATCAGTTCGATGTCGTCCCCAACCGGAACCTGATCGACATGGGTGATCAGGTCGCCCGGCAAAATGCCAGCCTTCGCGGCGGGAGTGGCGGGAACAACGTCCTGCACCAGCGCCCCCGAGCGGCCCCGCTGGCGATCAGCCAGCGACAACGCACTGGGAGCGACGCCGAGAAAGCCATAGTCGGGCAATTTGCCCACTTTGAGCGTGTCGAGTGCCTTGCGAAATTCGTCATCGACCGGCACCGCGAAGCCCCCCGGCCGCTCGTAACCGGCGAGCGCCGCGAGCGAAGTCGTGAGGCCGACGAGCTCTCCCTTCAGATTGACAAGCGCTCCGCCGCTGCTGCCGAGTTCCATCTTGGCGTCGGTCTGAATCAGCGTACCCCACTGATGCAGCGTCTCGCGCCCTTCGGTCGGCCGCGTGCCGCTACGCGGCGCGGGGGCTTGCCGCGAAAGATTCGAGACCAGGCCCCAACTTGCGCTCGGCTGGCCGTCGCGGGCAATCGCATACGGATTGCCCAAGGTGATGACGAATTGCCCCCGCCTCAGGTCGCGGGCATTCCCCATCGCAATCGGCTTCAGGTTTTGAGCCTCGATTTCGAGCACGGCGAGGTCGAGCCACGGATCGGCCGCCTTGACCTTCGCCGGATACGGCTCGCGAGCGATCCACACGACAAAATCGGCCGATTTCACATCTCCCAGCACATGGTAGTTGGTGACGATCAGCCCCTTCGCGTCGATCACCACGCCAGTGCCAAACTCGGTCGGTACGAAACCAGGGCTCGTCGGATCGGCATCCCCCTGAAAACGCTCGATCGGGGGCGGAACAAGCGCCTCGGCGGGGGGCTGGGCCGCATCTCGCCGGATTCGAGCAATCGCGACGACCGACTTCTCCGCCTTGGCAATCGCCTCGACCACCACCTGCTCCAGGGCCGTCACCGCTTCGAGCGGCGAAGCAGGGCGATCCTGGGCCGGCAGATTCCCCGGCAAGGCCGCAAAAGCCAATCCGCTGGCTAGCAAACCGAGAATCATCAGCAATCGCATGGCAATTCCGTTGTCGGAGGGCCCTGGTCGCAGGCGACTCGTTTAGCATAGCGAATTCGGCTTGAGCCGCAAAATTCGCCCGGAGAAGGCAAGTTGGCTGGACAGGCCAACCACGGGGAAAAGGATTAGACCCGCGTCGCCGCGACGGGGTATATTGTAGCAGGTGGAATTTCGTTTTCTGGAGCCAGGCATGGTCCGCCGGTCCGCGATTGCCGCGATTATGCTGCTGGGGCTGGCGATTGGCGCGCGAGCCGGCGAGGTCTCTCCCGCCGAGTTGCCGGGGCTGGTGCGCGATTTGTCGGCCGACGAGTTTTTGACCCGCGAAAACGCGATGCTCCGGCTGGTGGCGGCAGGTCCGGCGGCGATTCCGGCGCTCAAGGGGGTTTTCGTCGGCGGAAGTAACGAGGCGATGTCGCGGGGGCTGCATGTGCTGCAGCAACTGGGGCTTTCGGCCGATCCCGAAGCCCAAGAAGCCGCCCGCGCCGCCCTGGCCGAAGTCGCGGCTCGGCGCGAGCAACCCGTGGCCGCCCGCCGTGCCGCCGCCGCGCTCGATGGCCTGATCGCGTTGCGTTCGATCCAGGCCCTGGCCGAACTGGAGGCGCTGGGTGCCAAGGTGGGCCGGACGCAATTTTTTAATGGCTTCGCCACCGAAGAGTTGATCGAAACCATCGAAATCGGCCCCGATTTCAAAGGGGAGCAGGCCGATCTGCGGCGGCTCAAGTGGCTCGCGATCTCCCGGCTAGTGCTGGCTGGGCAGCGCATTACCGATGACTGGCTGACCCAGGCCATCGAGATGCCCGATCTCGAAGAGTTGCACCTTTACGACGTCGCCATCACCGACGCCGGGGTTGGCAAATTGGCCGGGCACGCCGGTCTTGCGCAAGTGGGGCTGTACTATTCCCCCTTTACCGCCACCGCGCTCGCCCCGCTGGCGAAACTGCCGGCCCTGAACTTCGTCAAGCTCTACGGAACGAAGATCACGCGGGGCCAGGTCGATGAGTTTCAGACGCAGACTGGCCTCGCGAAGGTCGATTTTCGCCGCGGGGCGTTTTTGGGGGTTGGTTGTACTCCCATCGAACAAGGGTGCATGATTTCGACCGTTCACCGCGGCAGCCCGGCGGAGAAGGCGGGGCTAATGGCCGAGGACATTTTCGTTCGCTTTGGCGACTCAAAAGTGGCCGATTTCGAGAGCCTCACCGGCCTCATTTCGCTGCGCAATGTGGGGGAGACAGTCGAGATCGAGGTCGAGCGGCGGTACGAAGACGAGCAAGGGAACTTTCGGACCAAGCGAATCGTCTTCAAGCCGGAACTCACGCCGTGGGAAATCGACCTGGCCGTTCGCAACGGTCCGCGACCTTAGCCGCACAGAACACACTCCGCGCCCCAACTGGCGGAACGGGGAAAAATCGGTTAAATTTCTGGCTTGAAGTGGCTAGGTCTCTTCTCTCACCCTGTTTGGCAAACTCTCCATGGCGCGCAAAGTCGTTAACCGCAAGGAATTACGTGCAGAGAATGACGCGGCCGAGGCCCTTGAAGCCGCCGCCGGATCGGACGGGGAAGCTGCGGGCGAAGGGAAAAAAGCTAAAGCCAAGGGAGAGAAGAAAGCCCCCGCCAAGCGCAAAAGCCGGGCCAAGAGCCAGGAGCCCGAGCGGCTAGTGCTGTACTGGGGCGTGTTCAATCAATCGCTCAAGCGGGTGGCCAAGTTCGATTTCACGCAAGAGAAGGCCGCCCGCGCCAAAGCCGCTGAACTGTCGGCCAGCGGCAAAAGCCCGCACTTCGCGATGAAGGTGAAAGAGCCCGTCACCGCCAAGAGCGAATAGCCCCGCCGGCCGCGGCGCTTGCCGACGGCAATCACTATCGGATTGGTTCCTCGCCGTCTAAACTGCGAGGCGCGGCAGGATTCTCGCGCCAGTCACCCTCGAGTTTCGTTTCCTGACCGAAGAGCGAGTCCTCTGATTGTAAACTCCAGTCGAGTGGGGCGCGGATGAAGTCGGCGCGAAATCCGAAAGCCCGTGGGAAGCGTGCGGACAATCTTCCACGGCAGCCCGAGGCGAAATCGACAATTGGCGAACTCCCCTGTCGAGTCGAGCCCTTGCGGAGTGTCAATGGCCTGGTGATCCTGCTGTCGCTGACCACGGCGGTTTTTGCCTATACTGTGGCGATTCGCGCCCCCTGGTTTGGGCAACTGACCGACTGCAGCCATGAGTGGTGTACCGCCACCAGCCTCATTTGGGCCCAGAACTGGTATCGCGAGGGGGCGCTCCAATCGGGGTTTCTGCTGCTCGAAAATCCCGCCTCGCCGGAGTTTACGACGCTCGACAGCCGCAGCCCGTATGTGTCGTATCCGCCTGGCAGCATTCTGCCGCTCCACGTGCTTTCGCTGCTCCGCGGGCGGGAACCCGATTTGCCGCTGATTATGGGAGTCAGCCTGGCCGGCCATTGGCTCGTGGCCGCCTCGCTGGCCGCGGCCGTCTATTGGCTCCTTTTGAAGTGCGGCCTGCCGATGTGGAATGCCCTGCTGGGAGCAGTTCCTGCACCGCTGATCGAATTGCTATCTCCCTCCCCGCTGTATTGCCATCAGAATTTTTACGCGATGGATTCGCTGGCGGTGGTGCTATTCGCGATTTGTCTGGCACTAGAAACTGCCCGCTGGACCTTTCCCCGCTGGTCAACGTTGGCCGACGCCCTGCTGTGGGTCATGCTCCTGCTCGGCTACCTCACCGACTGGCTGTTCGCTCTGGTTGGTCCGACGCTCCTCGTCTGTCGCCTGGTGCTGGAGTGGCGCGACCGGACCAACTGGCGACAACGGATGCTGGGCACGATTGTCTATTGGTCATCGGCAATGCTGGCGGCGGGGTTGTTCATCGGACAGCTCACGATCCTCGGTCGCTGGCATTCGCTCTACGACCGTTTTCTCGAACGCACCGGGTTGACGACCGCCCGCAATTCCTACGGTTTCGCGGAATTTCTCTACAAGTTCTTTTGGGAAGAATATGTGCCAGGCGGATACGGAGCTGGCACGGCGTGGCTGCTGCTGGCCGCAATCAGCGCGAA
>JANRLS010000166.1:0-3333 GCA_033762315.1 Pirellulaceae bacterium | reverse complement strand
CGACCCGCCTTGAGCGCCTGAAACACGGCGCTATGTTCGCTATCGACCGGAATAATCTGGCCACGACGCTCGTGGGCCAGCCGCATCACGAGCGGCCCCCCCATTACAAGCGTCTCTTTGTTGGCGAGCGCAACGCGCTTGCCGGCGTCGAGCGCGGCCCAGGTGCTGCGCAGGCCGGCGCTGCCCACGATGGCCGCTACCACGATTTCCGTCTCGGGCAAACGTACCACATACTCCAATCCATCAGAGCCGGTCAGCAGTTGGCAATCGGCGGGGAGGCCCGACCAATCGAAGCTGGCGGCCGCCTCGGCATCGCTGGCCACCACCCAGCGGGGGCGGAAAGCACGGGCCTGCTCAACAAGTCGAGAAAAATCGCGATGCGCCGAAAGGGCAATCGCCTGCAATGCCCCATCAGCAGCCCCCACCACCGCGAGCGTGCTACGACCGATACTACCGGTCGAACCCAAAATCGCGAGGTTGGTGCAAGAATCAGGCATGAAGTAAAACGTGCCAGCAGGTGCGATGTCGCAAGATCGCCCGGGCGATCGTCGTAACGCGTGATGATAATTGGGTTTCGGCGCTTGCCGAGAGCATTCTAAGTGTCGCTTGGCGGGGGGACAACCCAAACTCTCGGGCAATCGGCCGGTTACATGGCTTTCAGCGCAAGTCGTTGTCACATCTTTCGCTACGACATACGATGGAGTAATGCGCATGGGCGCAGCCCCGTTCCTGAACGCAAGAAGCAGCCTGACTCCGCGCTCCCGCGCCGGTGGTTTTCAGTCGTGCCCGACGAAAAGCTATTCGCCTGGCCGACGGGATCATTGGCGACAAACCGGATAGTTTTGCGGCAACTTGGCTTGGCAGGAACGATCAAAATCGTACCGAAGGATCTCTTTCATGGATACCAAGCGACCAGCCCCTAAAAAGCCGGCGAAAAAAGACGCTCCCTCGATGAACAACAACGTCGTCTGGTACCTGCTGATCGCGGGCGTCCTGATGCTGTTTTTGGTCACCATTCTGACCAGCGGTTCGACCGTCGATATTCCCTACAGCGAGCTGCTAAAGCTGGTGAAGGATGGCTCGGTGGAGATCACCTCGGGCACGGGCGAGCGGCAGAAGGTCGTTCGCTTCTCGAAACTTTCGGATCTGACCGTCGGATCTTGGGAAATCACCGGCAAAGTGACCCGCGAAGTCGATCCGCACAATGCCGATCCGGCACTTCGCAAGGCACCGGAGACGGGTGTTTCCTTCCGCACCGAAAAGAGTCCGCAGAACGATACCTTCGCCAAGATGCTGGAAGAGCGGGGCGTGCAGTTTGCTTACGCCGACGCACCCAGCCCGTGGAAGAATTATGTCCCCCTGCTGGTGGTCACGGCCCTCTTGATTTTGGTCTTTATGTTCATGATGCGGCGGCTCGGCGGCGCTGGCTCGCCGATGGCGTTCGGCCGCAGCCGCGGCAAGATGTACGCTCAGGAAGATCTGGGCGTGACGTTCGACGACGTCGCCGGCATCGACGAAGCCGTGGAAGAACTTCGCGAAGTGGTCGAGTTTCTTCGCACGCCGGAAAAATATCAGATCCTTGGTGGCCGGATTCCCAAAGGTGTCCTGCTCGTCGGCCCTCCCGGAACGGGCAAGACCCTGCTCGCCAAAGCGATTGCCGGCGAAGCGGGCGTGCCGTTCTTCAGCCTCTCGGGTTCCGACTTTGTGGAAATGTTTGTCGGCGTCGGTGCGGCCCGTGTCCGCGACATGTTCCAACAGGCCGAGGCCAAAGCCCCCTGCATTATCTTCATCGACGAACTCGACGCCCTCGGCAAGACGCGCGGCTCGAGCGTCGTGGGTGGCCACGACGAACGCGAACAAACGCTCAATGCCTTGCTCGTGGAGATGGACGGCTTCGATAGCAACAGCGGCGTGATCGTGCTCGCTGCTACGAATCGGCCCGAGACCCTCGATCCCGCCTTGTTGCGACCGGGCCGCTTCGATCGCCACGTGCTGGTCGATCGCCCCGACGTCCGCGGCCGGGAAGCCATTCTGGAAGTTCACGTCCACAACGTAAAACTGGCCGACTCGGTCGATCTGCACCAGGTGGCCGAAATCACCTCGGGCTTTGTCGGTGCCGATCTGGCGAATCTCGTCAACGAAGCCGCGCTGCTCGCCGCTCGCAAAGATAAGCGTGCCGTGAGCATGGAAGAATTCAACGAAGGGGTCGAACGCGTCACCGCCGGTCTCGAAAAGAAGCAGCGGATCATTCAGGAAGACGAAAAGCAACGCGTCGCCTATCACGAAAGCGGCCACGCGCTGGTTGCTTACAGCCTGCCGAATACCGACCCGGTGCATAAGGTCTCGATCATTCCACGCGGCCTCGCGGCTCTCGGTTACACCATGCAGCGGCCCGAAGGGGATCGCTACTTGATGACCCAGGCCGAACTGGAAAGCCGCATCCAGGTGCTGCTGGCCGGCACGATTGCCGAGGAAATGACGTTTGAAGATGTCTCCACCGGCGCGCAAAACGATCTGGAACGTGCCACGGCAATTGCCCGCAGCATGGTGATGGATTTCGGCATGAGCCGCATGGGCCGCATCAGCTTCCGCGAAAGCAACCGCAGCCCGTTCCTCGCCGGAGGCGGAGACATTGCCCGCGACTTTGGCCACAGCGAACAGACCTCTCGCGAAATCGACGAAGAAGTGAAGCGGATCATCGACGAGTCGATCGAAAAAGTGCGGACCATTCTGCAAAGCCGCAAGGCGGCGCTGAAGTCGCTCAGCGAGCGACTGCTGGTCAAGGAAGTAATCGACTCGACGGAACTTAAGTCGATCATCGAAGAGAACTCGCCCAGCCCGCAACTCGTCCCCGGCACCTCCGCCGACCGCCGCCGCCGCACGGTAATCGCCGACGCAGCGCCCACGGCAACCCCCGACGGTGCCCAGGCCGAAGGTGGTTGAGAGCCGTTTCTCACGGCCCGTAGCTGAACTCGCCAAGAGTTCAGACGAAGCATGAGCTGACTCGCCGTTACGCGGAGGTAGCTGAATTCCGGCGAATTCAGCTATGCAGCACATCGCACGCCTCCGAGCCTGAAAGGCTCATTCCGACAGCCCAGCCCGCAGGGCTGGGAAGCAGATGTCAAGAAATCAACCCGGCCCTGAAAGGGCCGTTCATGTTTTACGCCAAAGGCGTAGCACACCAGAGCCCAGCGTCGCGACCGCTGGGAGCGCACGCGGGGTTGTCTCGACCATAAACGCCCCAGAACCTCAACGAGGCTCCACAAACCTCCGCCCCCGGCGAGCGTCGCGGCGTCAGCCCGACGTGTTGAGTCGTTCCACGTCGGGCTAACG
>JANRLS010000165.1:0-97283 GCA_033762315.1 Pirellulaceae bacterium | reverse complement strand
ACTGGATCCAAGAGATAAGGTTGTGTCGAAACGATAACGCATCAACAAGAATGAATGTGGTCATGTCCATGGTTTGCCGCTCCAATGCAATTATCGTTCAGCAATTTGGCAAGTCTAGAGCAATAATCTGAATATGTCGAGACGCTTAGGGTGGCTTAGTCCCTACATTCCGTAGGTTGAACACCAGGTGAGAATGTCGCGACGGATCCGCGATTCGAAGTCGAATTGCCGCATCGGGGTGAGGGAGTCGGCAGAACGACGCTCCGCGTTGCAGCAATTCTTGAGCTTCCTTCGAATTCGCTGAAATCGGATCGCTAGCGATGCTGTCTGTTGAATCGCCGTTCGCAGACAGCCACCGATTGCACACGAACGAAGAAGCTAGTTGCTCGATGAAAAGTTCATCGGCCGAAGCCAAATGGGCCTTCGTTGTCGGACTTAGCGATGGAACCAAAAACATGTTGGCATAGCCGGATGTCCTCAACTGCGCTTTTACTTCGCTTTGAAGAAAATCCAGGCAAATAACCGTTGCGAGATTCCCCCAGTCGCATTCCAGAACTGTAACGCTGGAACCTGTCGAGATGGATTCGCGAACTTCCGTTTTTGCATCGACGAAACACGTCATTTTGCGATGAATCTGAACCTCTTCGCCGATCGGCCCGAGCACCAGTGCTTCATTCAAACAAGATTCCTCTTCATTCTCGAGGCGCTTGCGGTGAGTACGTCCCAGCACGGTAAGAATCGGGTAATCATTGGGCCCGTGGGTGCGAAGGCGATTCCGAATGGCGTATTCAATCTCCTCGGAAATCGATAGCTCTGGGTAAATGAGTATCGCGGCCTTTTCCTCTTTCGCTTCATCGATCGCGCGAAGTGCGTTCGCCAAAACTTGCCCTGAATTCGTCAATTCGGTCAGTACCACGACATCGCGCAGCTCGTTGGGAAATTTCAGCGGGACACTGAAAGGCCAGAGGATGACAGCGAAGTTCCCTCGCTGCCATTCAAGGGATAAGCGCGCCGCGGCTAGCGGTGATCGCTCGGCAAGTGCCACAGGGACGCATCGCTGGCTGACGGACTCCGCAACTGGCAGCGCCGTCATGCGGCGACAATAGGCCTTGATCGTGGGTGCCTGCACTCCGGACCAGGTTATCACCGTTCTCTTGCCCGATCTTGCGAAGACGATGTCCTCGATTCTGTCAGCAAGTCGTCGATTCACAGGCCGTACCCAGTAGTTGCGATTGTCGAAACCCGCATATCGATCTTGCTGGTTAAACAACTGCCGCCCGGCGATACCCAATTCTTCGTCGAATCGACGTAGCCAACGTAGAGCCTGAACTTCGAACTCATCAGTGTCGGTGAGCAGCGACAATTCTCGATGCACCTGGTCAATCGGGCGAGTCTCGTCGATTGGTGTTAGCCAATGGGGTAAGTATCCCGGCCCTCGTCTACGCTGAAGGTCCACTGGCTCCGCAGGCAATCGCGCCTTCGCTAGCTTCAGGCGGTTTTCGGCGACTCGTACTCGTGCAGGTTCTGAAAAATACGTGTAGAGAACGACGAAGAGAGCTTGTCGCGAATTCAATTCGATCGCCGTTTGAACCTGGGTCAGTAACTGGCGGTGAGACATGCAACCACCTACGAGCGGATTCAGTCTGGAAAGCCAAGAAAATACCTAGTTTAGGTAGCAGGCTCAAGAACTCATCGAATTTTCGAAAATGCCCCCTCCTTCTTGTGGGATGGCAGGTTCAGAAAGCGGACAGGGGCGTCACGGAGGGGAGGAGCGCTCTTGGGATTGCCACTCTCCCTCATTCTGATGCAGCAAGGGGGCACTGGACCGGATTGGAGAAGTCTCGCAGAGAAATTGGCGCGCGGGTGCTGATCTTGATGTCGCGGTCGAGTTGCTAACGGTGATTGTTCGGGTGCCGCAGCGAATTTCGTCCCTGGCGAGGAGCGCTGGCAACCGGCGGCGAGCGACAGCGATCAATACATCGCGAAACGTTAGGGCACGCCGGTAGCTAATCGCCGAGTCTCCCGAACGGCCAGTTGATCGGCGTGAATAGGCCCCAACGACCTCCGGCATGCACGCTATAGCCTACTCGCTAAGTTTCCGTCCCATCGCGGCCCGATTGTGAGTACGCAACCTAAGGCCATTGCCCGCCGACTAGACCGATGCCACGGCGGGGACGACCGGGAACAGGTTTGAGCCCCGACGATGGGAAGGTTCCCGTGTGGCGTCGATCGCACGCCACGGACCACGGACCACGGACAATGGACCACGGATGCCGGCCTTAGGACCGCGGGGCGATGGGGAGCTTGATGGTGAAGGCGGTCCCCTTGCCGACGGTGCTTTCGACGCGGATGCGGCCGCGGTGGGCTTCGATGATTTGCTTGCAGGCCGAGAGACCCAGGCCCGTGCCGCCGCGGCCCGTTTCATCCGGCCCGGATTTAGTCGTGTAGAACGAGTCGAAAATTCGTGGCAGCTTATCGGCGGGAATGCCGCAGCCGGTGTCGCGGACCGTGAGATCGACGGTGCCGGCGGCGGTGTCGTGTTCAAGTTTGACGAGCACGCGCCCGCCGCTGGTCATCGCCTGGCGGGCGTTGATCAGCAAATTGATAAGCACCTGCTGAATCTGGTTGCCGATGGCCAGCACTTCGGGGACCGGCTGCAGCTGCGTTTCGAGCGCGATGCGATACTTCGAGAGCTCGCGCTCCAGGAGGACGAGCGTATCGGCGACGATTTTCGCGAGGTCGGTCGCTTCCAGCCCGCCCGACCGGTTGCGGGCGACGGCCAGCACGGTGCTGGTAATTTTCGCGGCCCGCTGCGCGGCGGTGTGAATCTTATCGAGCGCCTTGTCGCGCGTCGGTTCGTCTTTGTGCCGCATGCCGAGGCGGGCGTAGTTCAGAATCGTCATTAGCACGTTGTTGAACTCGTGCGTGGTAGTGCTGACGAGCTCGCCCAGGGCGGTCAGCTTCTGAGCCTGGGCCAACTGTTGCTTAAGCAGGGCAATCTCCTCGGCAGGGGAGAGCGAGGCTTCGGACGGCGGTTGCAGGGTGGAAAGCATTGAGGCCACAAAGTCTTGCCGGTTTGTGCGGATTCGCCGGCTTGCCAAAGCGAGGTTGAAGCGCCGATCCTGCCCAGGCTAGTCGTCTTAACCCTTTGGCGGATCGGGAGTTAACGCCACAGGTGGTATCGTCGAATCGAACTGGTTGGCATGACCGGCTGCCGCTATAATCGACCCGCCAGTCATGGAATGGGAAATTTGGAGAAGCTGGGATGCATAGCGTGGAGCTGCTGGAACGGACGAAGGCCCTGGCGGAAGAGGCCGGGTATACGGTCAGGCAAGAGTGGCTCGGCGGCGTCGGCGGCGGGCTCTGCGAGTTTGCCGGCCGAAAGTGGATTTTCATCGACCTCGCCCTCTCGGTCGTCGAGCAGCTCGATCAGGTGACGACGGCACTGCAGGGGGATCCGATTCTCTCCCGTTTGAATGCGCCGGCTCGCCGTCAACTGGCCGCACCGCGCCGGGCGGCCTAAGCGGGCGGCTCGCTACCGTGGACGCCCCGATAGCATCGCTTACGATTGGTGGATGCCGCTCCGTCTGACGAATCTCGAATTGCCGGTCGCCGCGCCGGAAGAATCGCTCCGCGGGCAGATTGCGTCGCGGCTGGGAATCGGCCCCGCCGAGCCGCTGAGCTGGCGCATTTTGCGGAAGAGCCTCGACGCCCGCTCGCGCGACAGCCTGCGATTCGTGTTTACCGTGGCCGTCACCTGGCCGGGCGAAAGCGACTGGCTGGCGACCGGCACCCGCCACGCCGGCATTGAGCGGTTCGAGCCGGCGGTTTTCGACGAGCCTCCCGCCGGCGTCGCGCCGCTGGCCGAGCGACCGGTGGTCGTTGGCTCCGGGCCGGGGGGACTTTTGGCGGCTTACTACCTGGCGGTGCGCGGCTATCGGCCGCTCGTGCTGGAGCGCGGCGACCCGGTGAAAGAGCGGGTGCCGGCGATTCGGGCGTTCGATCGGGGTGGGCCGCTCGATACCGAGAACAACTACCTCTTTGGCGAGGGAGGGGCCGGCACCTTCAGCGACGGCAAGCTCACCTGTCGCCTGAGCGGGCCCGATGTCGATTGGGTGCTGGAGCAATTTGTCGCCTGCGGCGGCAAGCCGGAAATTCGCTACGAGCAGCGGCCCCACCTGGGAAGCAACCGCTTGCCGATGCTCGTCCGCAATTTCCGGCGGAAGATCGAGGCGCTCGGCGGCGAGTATCGCTTTCGCTGCCGGATGGAAGCGCTGGACATCGCCGACGGCCGCGTGCGGGGGGTGAGCACTTCGAGTGGCCATTTGCCGGCTTCGGTCGTGATTCTGGCGATTGGCCACAGCGCCCGCGATACCTATGCGATGCTCCACCGCGCCGGCGTGCCGCTCGCGCGAAAGGCGTTTCAACTTGGCCTGCGGATCGAGCAGCCCCAGGCCCAAGTGAATCGGCACAAATATGGCGAGCACGGCGAGGATTATGAGCGAATTCTGGGAGCCGCCGACTATTCGCTTATCACGCGCGGCCAGCGCGACCTGTTCACCTTTTGCATGTGCGCCGGCGGCGTGGTCATTCCCAGCGTCTCCGAGCCGGGGATGTTTTGCACCAACGGCATGAGCAACTCGCGGCATGACACGCCGTTTGCCAACAGCGGCGTGATGGTGACACTGGAGCCGCACGAGTTCAGCAGCGAGCATCCGCTGGCGGGGGTCGAAATCCAGCGACAATTCGAGGCGGCGGCATTCAAGCTGAGCCGGGGTGCGTATCTGGCCCCGATTCAGCGGGCCGCCGATTTCTTGGTCGGAAAAACACCGGCCAGCGAAGAGCGGCTGGAAAGCTCCTATCCGCGGGGCGTCGTGCCGGCGAATCTCCATGCCGTCTTGCCGCCGGTCGTGCTCGCCGCGCTGAAGAGCGGTCTGCCGCTGATGGATCGGCAATGGCGGGGGGACTTTTTGCGCGACGCCACGCTCGTTGGTCCGGAGATGCGCGGCAGTTCGCCGGTGCGGATCGCCCGCGATCACCACACGCGCGAAACGCCAAACATCGCCGGCCTCTTTCCGGTCGGCGAAGGGGCCGGCTACGCGGGGGGGATCATCAGTGCCGCGGTCGATGGGTTGCGGACGGCGAAGCAGATCGTCGCCCAGTTCGCCCCGCTGGGATAGGCGCGATCATAGCTCGCCGGCAGCTTCCCCTGCGGTTCGCCACCAGGTTTGCCAGCCTTGATTGCGCACGATCGCGCGCGACGGAACTTGCACGACCACCAGCAGTGTGGCGGTTATGTCTCCACCGGCAAACGCGGCATTGAGGATCGACCAGCCCGGCAGCCAGGCCGAATCGGTGCGGACCAGCACTTCGAACACCAAGAGGCCGATTGTCAGCACGAGAAACGGCGTGAGCAATGTGACGACGAACCGGTTGCGGCTCAATTCCCCGTCGAAGTAAGCATAGAACAGCCCCTTGCTGGGCCAGGCCCCCAGAAACGTGCGGCGGTCGAAGCCAAAATTCGGATAAATCGCCGCGTGCAAAAGCTCATGCACGAGGATGAGCAGCGCGACACCCCCCAAAAACTGAAGCACCAACGAGGCGAATGCCCAACTCGCTTCTTCGCCGGGGCGAACCGACACGCTAAAGTTGAGCTCAACTCCCGCCAGGCCGACCCAAGCCCAGATCGTTGCCAGGAACAACGCGAAGCCGACAAACCCGGCGATCCAGGTGAACACCGTCACGCTCGGCTCGCGGAGCTTGTGCCAGCCCCCCGCTTCCGGGCGGAATTCGGGGTTTTCGGGAAGGGGGCCGTAGTGAAATCGCATGGGGCGCGGCTGGCGACAGGCTGGGGAGGTATCGTCATTGAAGGGGATTCCTGTCGGCTACGCAAGTTTTCGGGCTTGGCCAGCGGCTCGCAGGTTCCCGCGGCTGGCAAATCGGGGCCAATCAGGGGCAGTTTCCCGGCCCCAAGCCCGCCCCTATGGTTG
This sequence comes from Pirellulaceae bacterium, assembly GCA_033762315.1. GTDB lineage: Bacteria > Planctomycetota > Planctomycetia > Pirellulales > Pirellulaceae > CAYLLN01. The sequence continues at coordinate 91,293 of JANRLS010000165.1, read as the reverse complement.
ACCGGTTTACCGCAAGTAGGATACATTTTGCGACTTAAGTTTCTGTTAGGAATCCCGCCCACGAGGATGCTCCGGCATTCCCCGGCCGCTGCCGGTGGAGTCGGCCCGCTCGCCCGCTCCCCCCGTTTATTCGCGGCGACATTGTGAATTTCCGCACAAGACTCCAAGGATCAGCGAACATGGCGAAGACAGCCTCTCCCCTCGCAATCGGCCTCGCGCTGGCGGGCCTCGTGGTTCCTCTGCTCTTGGCCGGCCCGCTGCTCGCCAGCGAAGCCAACCTGGCGATTCCCGACCTGCACAACGGGCATTTTGCCAGCCTGGGAGGCATCAGCGCCTGGAATCTGCTGGCCATCGGTGCCCTGGTCATTTGCGGCACGCTCGGTTTTAGTCTTTATCAATTTTATCAAATCAAGAAGCAGCCGGCCCATCAGTCGATGCTCGACGTGGCCGAAATCATCTTCCAAACCTGCAAGACGTATCTGATTCAGCAGGGCAAATTCCTGCTGATGCTGTTCGTGCTGATTGCGATCGCCATCACCTATTACCTGGTGAATACCGGCGAGCATCTGCCCGAAACGCCGGTCGGCGGGGCCGCCGCCGCCGCCGCTGAGCATTTGCCCGCCGGCCCGCCGCTCAGCAAGCCCGTCACGGTCGCCCTCGTGCTGTTTTTCGCCATCGTCGGCATGGGGGGCTCGTATGCCGTCGCCTGGTACGGCATCCGCGTGAATACCTACGCCAACGCCCGGACCGCGTTCGCTTCGCTCCGCGGCGAGCCGTGGGACGTGGTCAACATTCCGCTCCGGGCCGGCATGTCGATCGGCCTGTTTTTGATTTCGCTCGAGCTGGTGATGATGGTCATCATCTTGCTCTTCGTGCCGCGGCAAATCGTGGGCTTTTGCTTCTTGGGATTCGCCATCGGTGAATCGCTCGGCGCCAGCGCTTTGCGGATCGCCGGCGGGATCTTCACCAAGATCGCCGACATCGGTTCGGACCTGATGAAGATCGTGTTCAACGTGAAGGAAGACGACCCGCGCAATCCGGGGGTCATCGCCGATTGCACCGGCGACAACGCGGGAGACTCGGTCGGCCCCACCGCCGACGGCTTCGAGACGTATGGCGTCACCGGCGTGGCCCTCATTTCGTTCATCACGCTAGCCATCACGACCACCACCGGCGGCAAGGACTATTTGGACTTGCAAGCGAAGCTGATCGTGTGGATTTTTGCCATGCGGTTTCTAATGGACTTCATGTCGGGCGTTTCGTACTTCATCAATCAGGCCATTTCCGAAGCTAAGTATCGGGGCCTCAAGGAGTTCGACTTCGAAGAGCCCCTCACCCGCCTGATCTGGATCGCCTCGATCCTGTGCATCAGCACCAGCTACGGCATGAGCTGGCTTTTGATTCGCGATCTGTCCGTCACCAACGCCGAAACCGGCGTGGTGCTGCAATTGCCGCATCTCTGGTGGCAATTGGCGACGATCATCAGTTGCGGCACGCTCGCGGCGGTGCTGATTCCTGAATTCACCAAGGTCTTCACCAGCTCGCACAGCAAGCACGTGCATGAGATCGTCACCGCCAGCCGCGAAGGTGGCGCCTCGCTGACGATCCTGTCGGGCATCGTCGCCGGCAACTTCAGCGCCTTCTGGAAGGGAATGCTCATCGCCGGGTTGATGGGGGTGGCCTATTTCGTCAGCCTGCCGATGCAACCCCTGGGAATCAACGAGAGCCTGCACGACGTGATGGGGCAATACGCCTCGATTTTCGCGTTCGGCCTGGTGGCCTTCGGCTTCCTCTGCATGGGTCCGGTCAACATCGCCGTCGATAGCTACGGCCCGGTGACCGACAATGCCCAATCGATCTTCGAGTTGGCGCAAACCGAGAGCATTAAGGGGATCAAGGAAGAGATCAAGCGCGATTTCGGCTTCGAACCCGATTTCAAAATGGGCAAGCACTATCTGGAAGCCAACGACTCGGCGGGCAATACCTTCAAAGCGACCGCCAAGCCCGTGCTAATCGGCACGGCGGTCGTCGGTGCGACAACGATGATCTTCGCGATCATTCTGATGCTCGAGAAGACGACCATCGGCGGCCAGCCGCTGTTGCATTTGAGTTTGACCGATGCCCCCGTGCTGCTCGGCTTCATTTGCGGCGGTTCGGTCATCTTCTGGTTCAGCGGCGCTTCGATGCAGGCGGTGACCACGGGGGCTTATAGCGCCGTCGAGTTCATCAAGAAGAACATGAAGCTCGATAAGAAAGAGGCCGACCTTGAAGACAGCAAAACGGTTGTCCGGATTTGCACCGAATATGCCCAAAAGGGGATGTGGAACATCTTCATCGCCTTGATGACGATGACCCTGGCCTTCGCCTTTTTCGACCCCAACTTCTTCGTGGCGTACCTCGTGTCGATCGCCGTGTTCGGCCTGTTCCAGGCGATCTACATGGCCAATGCCGGCGGCGCGTGGGACAACGCGAAGAAGCTGGTCGAAGTTGATCTCAAGGAAAAGGGGACCGATCTGCACGCGGCGACGGTCGTGGGAGATACGGTCGGCGATCCTTTCAAGGACACCACCAGCGTGGCCCTCAACCCGATCATCAAGTTCTCGACGCTGTTCGGTTTGCTCGCGGTCGAAATCGCCGTCGGCATGAAGCTGGCCGCCGACAGCGCGAAGACGGTCGATTACACGCCGTACGTCGGCGTCGTGATGCTGCTGATCGGGCTCGTCTTCGTCTGGCGCAGCTTTTACAGCATGCGGATTCCGGCAAAGGTGTAGAGGCCCGCTGCGCGGTTCGCCGAATTCGGCGGAAGCGGAGAACGCGAAAGCACGCAAGTGCGAAACCGCGACGGGGAACTCGTTAAGGATCGCATCGCCCCCCGTGCGGTGCTTCCTTCCTTTCGTGCTTTCACCATTTCGCCGTTTCGCGATTGCCTTGGGGCCGGTCCCTGGGCCATGTGCTTAGGGGGCGGGGCTCAATCAGTCGCAGCCAGCCACCCCAAACACGCCCCGCGCTTTTCAAGTCGAGCCGATTCTCGCTCCCCTCCTTCGCCGGAGCTAGAATAAAGGTGGTAGGTTTCCCGTCCGCGAGGATCGTCATGGCGATTGAAGGCACCACGCAGAACGAGCGGTTCCTAGAGTCCGCGGTGGCCCAAGGTGCCTATTCCAGTCGGGAAGAAGCGCTCGACCGGGCGGTGCAGCTCTTGCGCGAGCGGCATGAGGCGCTTTCTCGCATCGAAGCCCGCTCCGTGGAATTTGCTAACCTGCCCCCGGAGTTGGAATTGCTGGCCGGGGGAGGAATCCGGTTTCGCGGGACCCGAGTCAGCCTGGAACTGGTGCTGAGTGGGCACTTCGCTGGTGACGACAGCGCCGCTCTCCGGCAGCGATTTCCGACGGTGTCCCCCGCCCAGCTTGAGGCGGCACTGGCGTATGTCGCCCGGCACGAATCGCAGGCGCGGGCTTACCTTGACCAGCGGCAGACCATCGCGCGGCTGCTTTGCGACGATGTCCACCGTGGCCCGTCGCCGGACGAATTGCGCGCCCGGTTTCCCGGTCGCGAGAATGGTTAGGAATGCCGCTCTCGATTCTGCTCGACGAAAATCTTCGCGGCGGCGCGATTTGGAATGCCGTGGAATTGCATCAGGCAACGGGCGAGTACCCGCTCGATGTGGTGCGCGTGGGGGATGCGAATGGCCCCGCCGCTGGAATCGACGATGCCGAGCTGCTCGAATGGGCCGCCGTGCATGCCCGCATCCTGATTTCGCTCGATAAAACCACGCTGCCCCAATTTCTGCTCGAAAGAGTGAGGACTGGCGACAGCAGCCCAGGCTTGATTCTTCTTCACGAGACGCTGAGTGCCGGCGAAATTCTGCAGATTCTGCTGCTCATTTCCTACGGCTCGACCGCTCCCGATTGGGCCAATACTTATCAATGGATCCCTTGAACCGCGCTCCCCACGAGCGCACCATCACGGCTTCACCAGCTCGATGGTCAGCTCATTCTCGCCGGCTTTGATCTCGACTTCGGTTTCTTTGGGAACGAAGCCGTGGAAGGGGGAGTAGGTTTTCGCGGGGGGAGTACCGTAGCCGTCCCATTCGGGGCCGGTGGGCTGCGGGGGGGTGTACTTCACCTGGTGCTTGCCAATCGCCGCGCCATCGCGCTCCCCCTCGGTGCCGAGGGTGAAGGTGCCGTCGGGCTGAATGATGCCGGTGGCGGGGGCGGCAGTGTTTCCCGCGGCCAGGGGCGTGAAGAGGAGGCCACCCTCGGTCACCGGTTGCCCGCCGGAAACGACCTTTCCCTTGACCGGCGCCAGCGACTTGTTGCCGCAACCCGCCAGCGGCAACAGGGCGCAGCCCAACAGGGCGACTTGCAGGGGGAACAATACTCGACCGCGAAAGAGCGAACTGCTCGGCATGGTGGCACCAGGGAGTGGGAGAGGAAAAGGCATCACGCGAAATGCTGCCACGACACGGATATTCCTAACGCGCGGCGGGCCGGTCCGACATGCCATTGCCTCCGCGAACGCCAAGCGCGCCTAAATTCCAAACTGACGCAGCACGAGGTCGCAGACGTCGGTGTCGGCATGGGGGCGCTCGATGAACATCCCCCGTTGCGAACTGAGCAGCACGCCGCGCTGGGCGTCGGTCGCGGCCGGCGCGCCGTGCGAACCCTTCACCAATGTCGCATCGAGCGGAATGCTCTTGGTCGCGAAATCGAAATGCAGCTCCACCGGGTCGTAGCCCGGCTTGTTGTGGATATCGACGGTCCGGGCAAACTTGGGAGCCTGGGCGTCGTCGAGCCAGTAGTAATACGCCTGCCAGCTATTCGGCGTCGAAATCAGCACCACGTCGCCGGCCCGCTCGTGGGTCAGGTCGTATTTCTCGCGGTCGCTCCCCGCCAATATCTCGGCAAAGCCCGGCTGACCGGCAAAGAGTCGCGTCACCTTGCCAATCGTCGCCGCGTCGCCCCCCTTCACAAACACGTGCGAAAACTGGTGATCGACCAGGGCCCAAGCCTTGCTCGCCGCAAAGTCGATCAGCTCGCCGCTGCCGTCGTTCTGGACCGCAAGCAGGCCCGCCTCGCGCAACAGCCGATTGGGATAGGTGACGTGATCGACCGGTGTGATGACGTACTCGCTGGCGACCAGCCAGACGAGGTTTTGCCCCTGATAAGCCTGCTCGGCAGCGGCAGCCATTTTGCCGATCACTTCGTCGAGTTCCGCGAGCGCCTTCAAGGCCGGAGGGCTGTCGGGGCCGGTCCGCTGGGCGGCATAGTCGAGGTGCGGCAGGTAGATATAGAAAAAGTTGGGCCGATACTGCTGCATGGCATACGCGGCCGAATCGCAAATCCAGGCGGTCGATTTGATGCTCGTCATCGGCCCCCAAAAATTCATCAGCGGGAAGTGGCCAAAGGTGTCGCGCAGCGTGCCATACAGCTCGACCGGCTTCGTGTAGCACCAGAGCGACTCGCTGCCGTCGGGGTTGTGGATCGGCGCGGGCATGCAGATATAGTCGGCCCCGCAACCCTTGCTGAGCATTGGAAACCAAACGGCCGAGCTGAGGGACTTGTCTTTTTGATGCAGCAAATCCCAAATTTGCGGAGCCAGGATTTTGTCGTTCCAGGCAGTCCACATCTCCACTTCCTGCTTGTCGCGCCAATAGAAGCCGTTGGCGACGACGCCGTGGTCGGCCGGCAGTTTGCCGGTCAGCAGGTTGGCCTGCACCGGCCAGGTGACGGCGGGAAAGCTCGGCACCAGGGTCGCCCGGTCCCCATTCGCCACCAGCCGGCCGAGGTGGGGCATGGCCGGCAGGTCTTGGCCGCGGAGGCCCGGAATCGAAAGCAGGATGACGTGGTCGGTCATGGGGAGGGGAGGTTTCTCGGTGGAGTTAAGGCGGAGTCTCGCGCGGGGTGCTGGTCTGGCCCTATTGTGCCGGGCCCTGCCCCGGCGAGCAACCGACACCCGGAAGGAGGGGGAGGCGCATCAGTCTGGGTAGATGGTCTCTTTACCAAGCTCCCCTCGGTAGCGCCCTTCTCCGCGGCTCCGCTTCGCGATATGTCAGTTGCCATCGCCGGAAATCGGCAAACGAAACGGCTGACGAAGCAGGGCTTCGAGACGTCGGTTCCCCAGCCGAGCAGGGGAACAAGACAATCCAGCGGCGCGGCGACCTAGAAATCGGGCACGACTTGATCGTCGTTCCGCACCGACAGCCGGCTGAGGGTGGTGGTATCGACGTTGACCCGCACCCCTTTCACGCTCCCATCGACAAACACGAATTGGCACACCTGCGGGTGGTAGCTGCCGAACCGAAGGTTCCAGCTGGTCGCGTCCTTGGGGCCGCGCGCGAGGGCATAGCTGGGGCCGGCGACGCGGGCGAAATTCCATTCGTGGTCGCCGTTATAAATTGAGCCATCTCCCACCGCGATCGTGAACTTGTCTTGCGGCACATGCTTTTCGCCGATGAGAAAGGTGTTGCTCGTCCCGTCGCTGACATTCGACAGCCGCACGCGGCCGCGCCAACTGACGACTTTGCCCGACACGCTGATTGGCTCGCCGGTCATGATCGCGCCGTTGGCATTCACGCCGTCGAGCCAACTGGTGTAGTTGAAATCGCCGGAACAGCCGGCGTAGTCGGAGCACGCCCCCGGATAGTGCGACCCGCTGGGGTTGCCGCTATCCGGCACGTCGCCGGTCGAGCTGATGCCGGTCGGCGGTCGGCGGGTGGGGCAATAATAAGCCTTGACCTGGGCCTGCCGGGTGGCGAGCGATTGGTTGTAGTACTGGTCGGTGAGATCCCACTGATCCATCAGGTTCTTCTGCTCCATCTGGCCGAGAATCTGCACGGCCCAGGTGCCCCAGTGGTCCCAAATCCGGCTGGCGGGAAGGAAGCCATAGGTGTCGGTGAAGGTCTGGCTGGCGATTCCCATTTGCTTGAGGTTGTTCGCGCATTGGGTGCGGCGGGCCGACTCGCGGGCCGCCTGCACCGCCGGCAAGAGGAGCGCGACCAGCACGCCGATAATCGCGATCACGACGAGCAATTCGACGAGCGTAAAACCCAGGCGGCGAGCGCCGCGGGAGATGGCGAGCATGGTGATTTCCACAAGCCGGGAGAGACAGCCCGGCCGCTTGGGCGGCCTGACGGGATTATCGCGCAAGGCGAGAGGTTTGTCCAATCGCAGCGCGGCAGAACGTGACCAGACTAGTCCTGGCGGGAAAAAAAATTGGTCGCGGGGGAGGCCGAGGGGCGTCGGCGCAAAGCGTGGCCGGCATTGCGGTTGCGCGCGGAAGGAGCGAGGCCCTGGGCGGGGGGTAAAAAAAATCGGCGCGCTAGTTTCTTGACGCGCGGCAGTTTTTCTGCGAATGTGTACGAGTGTTCTTAATTGCAGTGAACAGGAAATCGTAGCGCGGTGCGGGCAGCCCCCGTGGCAGTCGGCAGGATTTCGCGAGGCGGCGATCCGGCGAGCGAGCGGAGGTCCGTACGATGCCAGTCGAGCAAGGAGGGCGACCAGACCGCAGCGATGAGCCGGCGAATTATGAAGAGCGCTTATCGCGCTGATTGGACCGAAATCGGTTTAACTACAATGCTGACAGAGACTTGCGCCGCAGGCAAATTCGCGAAGATTTCCTGTTTGATAACTAATTGGACGCCCAGATGCTACACCAAAGGGGGGTGCTTCGATGACTGGGTGGCGGACCATTGAGCGGCCCCCTTGGCAGCGTGTTGACGAAGCCGTTGTTTCCGTCCCCGCTCCCTTTGGGTGAGGGAGAAATTCAACAAGCGGTTAGCCAATGCCCCGCTTCTTCAATTCGCCGACGACTCCTTGCACGATCCGGGCGATGTGCTCGGGATCGAGCGCTTCGCCGACGCCGCAGCCGCCGAGGGGCTCGCTGGCGAAGCCTTCGCTGGCCAGCAGGCATTGCAATTGGTCCTTCAGCTTCACCAGCTGCTGTTGCTGGAGGGCCGATTGCGGCTGCCGACCGGGGCCGGTTTGGATGCCGCGGAGGTTGAGGGCGGCGCGGAAGCCTTCCGGAAATTCGCACCCCAGGATCATGGCGTCGAACAACGTGAGCAGGCGGAATTGCAGGTCGCGGGCTTCGTCCAGCTTGCCGGCGAGCGTGAGGTCGTACAGCTTCCGCGTGATTTCGGGGACGACACCGCTGGTGGCGTTGGTCCCGCCGTCGCACCCCATCAGCAGCATCGGCATCAGGGCCGCATCCCAGCCGGTCATGAAGGCGAATTCCGGCCGCAGCGGGCGGACAGCGGCGATCATTCGCAGCATGTGCGGCAGGTCGCCGGTGCTATCCTTGATCGCCACGACCCGCGGGCATTCCTCGGCCAGTCGTTGCACGGTGGGGACATCGATGGGTGAGGCGAAGAGCGGAATGTTGTAGAGCGTGATGTCGATCGGCGAGGCGTCGGCGATGGTCTTGAAATAGGCGTACACGCCGGCCGGCGACAATTTGTAGTAGAACGGCGAGACGATGGCCACTGCCCGGCAGCCGAGGCGGTGATAGTGCTCGCAGGCGGAAATGGTTTCCTTGACGTTGGCCTCGGCGGCCCCGGCGAGAATCGGCACGCGGCCGCGAGTTTGGTCGGCGATGATCTCGATGATCCGCCGCCGCTCTTCGGCCGTGAACCGCAGGAATTCCCCCGTCGAGCCGTTGGGATACAGGCCATGCACGCCGTGGTCGATGAGCCAATCGACATAGCGGCGGGTCTCGGCCTCGTTGATCTCGCCGTTGGCATCGAGCGGGACAATGTTGGGCGTGAAGATGCCGCGGAGACGCTGAGTGGACATGAGGCAACAGGGGGGGAGGGTTGGGGCGGGAATCGCATCCAGCGGCCGGCCGCTACAATCGCCATAAACCGCACGGACATTCAAGCACTAGGCAATCATAGCTTACGCCACCCCGGTTTTCAGGCCGAGAAATCAGGTTCGCCATGCCGCAAGCTCCGCGCCGCAAGCCCCCCAGCGATGCCCCGCCCGGCGCGGCGCAAGCCGATGCCGCGCCGTGGGTGGCGCTGATTTCGCTACTGGCGGCGGCCAGCTATTTCGTGGCGTTTTTCACGACCTCAGACATTCACCGGCAAGTGCTGTCGCTGGCAACGATGCCCGATTTGCTGATTTCGCAGTGGTTCGGCCCAGCGGGAACACCGCTCGGGCTTTTCGACCGTTGGCCAGCGCTCGCCGTGGCGGGGCTGATTTTGCTCGCGGCCCATGGCGCGGGGCGACTGACGATGGATCGATTGCGACTGGCGGCCGAGATGACGGAACTGGAACGAACCGTGTTTGCCACCGCTATCGGCCTGAACGGGCTCTCGCTCGCGACTCTCGGCCTGGGACTGGCTGGTCTGCTCGGTCCATGGTGGCTCTTCGCGATGAGCGTCGTCGGACTAAGCGGAGTTGGTTTGTGGAACGTCTTACGAACGTTTCGCCTCAACAATCCACGATCCGAAATCCGAACTCCGAAATCTGCCCTGCTGCTCGCCTCCTTTCTTCTGGCTCTCGTCATCCTCCTCGGCTCCCTGCTCCCTCCCTGGGAGTTCGACGTTCGCGAATATCACCTGCAGGTTCCCAAGGAATGGCTTCAGTCGGGCCAGATCGAATTCCTGCCGCACAACATCTATGGCAACATGCCGCTGGGGGGAGAGATGCACGCCCTGCTGGCCATGGCGCTCATGCCGGGCGAGCAGGGTTGGTTTCACGGTGCCCTCGCCGGCAAGGTGGTGCTGGCGAGCTATGCCTCGCTGACCGCGCTCGCACTCTATTGCGCGGGCCGGCGGCTGGCCAGCTCCTGGGCCGGCTTGGTCGCGGCAGCCGTCTATTTGGGGCATCCATGGGTGGTGCATGTTTCGACGAGCGGTCTTAACGACGGGGCGCTAGCGGCCAATGTGTTCTTGGCGGCCTACGCGTTGTGGCTGGCTCGCGACGGCCGGGCCAGCTACCTACTCAGTGGACTCCTGGCCGGCGCGGCGGCAGCCTGCAAATATCCGGGGCTAGTCTTTGCCGTGCTGCCGCTGGTCGCGTGGGCGCTGCTGCCTGCCGACTGGCGGCAGTTGCGATTCGCGAACCTGCGCTGGTCCGCGGGGCTGCTATTCGTGAGCGGCGCGCTGGTGGCCGGTGGACCGTGGTACGCGAAAAACGTCGCTCAAACCGGCAATCCGTTCTTTCCTCTCGCCAGCGCGGTCTTCGGCAATAGCGGGCGAACGCCGGAGCAAAACGCCCAGTGGGAGCAGGCGCATCAGGTGCCGCGCGATGCAAGGGGCCGGCGCTATTCGCTCGGGCCGTTGGGGCAGTCCGCCGCGCGCGTTTTGCTGAAGGACAATCTGGCCAGTCCGCTGATTGTGCCGCTGGTGGGACTGGCGGTTCTGGGCCTGCTCGCGAGCGGAAATTGCAAAGTGCAAACTGCAAAATCTCCAATCGCACTTTGCCCTGCGCACTTTGCACTTGGCAATGTCCTCTTTGCCATTTCCCTGCTCGCCTTCGTTCTCGCCGTCTGGTGGACCGCTTCGCACCGGCTGGATCGCTTTTTGCTGCCGGCGTGGCCGTTGGCGGCACTGCTCGCGGGTGTCGGCGCGGCGTGGCGCGACGACCGGCCGTGGAAGTGGAGTGTCGCGGTGATCCTGGTTCTCGGCCTGGGCTACTCGCTACTCGCGGCCAGTTCGCAGCTCGTGGGTGACAATCGCTGGTTCGTGGCGCTAGAACATCTGCGGAAGACCTCCGTCACGGCCGAGAACCCCTACGGCGTGAGCCCGGCGCATGTGTGGCTGAACGAGCATGTCAACAAGGAGGAGGGAGTGCTGCTGGTTGGCGATGCCGCGCCGTTCAATCTCCTGCCGCAAGTCTTCTACAACACCTGCTTCGACGATTGCCTCTTGTGCGACTGGACCTTGGGCCGCTCGGTCAGCGAGCAGCGCGCGGCCTTTGCCACTCGCGGCATTGGCTGGGTCGTGGTCGATGAGAACGAGCTGCGGCGCTATCAGAGTCTCGGCAACTATGGCTACGATCCGCGGTACGACCCGCGATTACTCGCGGAACTCGTGTCGCGTGGAGTTCTGGCCGAGCCGCAAGAGATTGCGCCGGGCGTCAAGGCGTATCGGGTGCGGCCGTAGCTTCCCTGCCCCTTCCTCCCACCAGCCACCAGCCGAGATGAAACGCCGTCCCCCCCAGCAGCGCCCCCGCCACGTCGGCCAGCCAATCGCGCCAGTCGGCGGTACGGCCGGGAACGAGCAGTTGCGTCAACTCGTCGAATGCGCCATAAGCGCCGGCTGCCGCCACCACGCCGGCGAGCGTCCACCAACTCAGCGGGCGAAACAGCACCACTGCCGCAGACAAGATGAAGGCCAACCCAAAGTAAGCCGCCGCGTGCTGGGCCTTGTCGGAAAAGGTCAGGCTGGCCAACGCCCGGCCGGGCAAGTGAGTCAGCACGAAGATCAGCCCCCAATAGCCGGCCACCAGCGCGAAGACGAAAGCGGCGCGGTGGCGAACTGGCATGACGGGCTCGGTGCTGCTGCGAAAAACTTACCGAAAGTATATCATGCCTCGCGTTCGCGGCAGGCTCAGGTTCGCTGGAGGCTTGGGGATGGCCATTCTGGTGACGGGCGGGGCGGGGTTTGTCGGCAGCCACCTGGTGGAATTGCTGTTGGCGCAAACCGACAGCCCCGTTGTCGTGCTCGACAATTTCAACGACTATTACGATCCGCGCCTCAAGCGGCAAAACGCGGTCGCGTGGGGGGGCGAGTCGCGCGTGACGCTGGTCGAAGGGGATTTTCGCGACCGCGACTTGAACTGCGAGCTGCTCCTGTCGCATGGCGTCCGGGCGATTTGCCACCTCGGCGGCTCGCCGGGAGTCCCCGCCAGCCTGCGCGAGCCGCTGACGAGCGTCGAGAACAACATCGCCGGCACGGTGGCCCTTTTGGAGGCGGCCCGGCGGCATCCGGTCGAGCGGTTTTTGTTTGCCTCGTCTTCGACGGTCTATGGCCGCGGAGCGGCGGCGCCGTTTGTCGAAGATGCTCCGCTCGGCGTGCCGTCCAGTCCGTATGGAGCGAGCAAGCGCTCGGCGGAATTGCTGGGGTTCACGTATCACCAGCTATTCGGCGTGCCATTCGTGTCGCTGCGGCTCTTCAATGTGATCGGCCCGCGGTTGCGGCCGGAACTGGCCCTGGCGGCGTTCACGCGGGCGATACTTGCCGGCCAGCCGCTCGCGCTCTTTGGCGATGGCTCGGTGCTCCGCGATTTCACGCACGTGGCGGATATTTGCCGCGGCTTCCTCGCCGCGCTTACCGCGCCGAACATCGCTGGCCAATGCCTGAACCTGGGGCACGACCAACCAATTCCCATCCGCCGCCTGATCGAGCTGATCGAAGCGGCGACCGGCATGAAGGCCCAGATCGAACATCACGCCCCGCGTGCCGAGGACATGCCCTTCACCCACGCCGACCTGACCAAATCTCGCCGCCTGCTCGGCTACGAGCCCCGCGTGCCCGTCGAGGCGGCCGTGGCGGAGTATGTGGATTGGTTTCGGGGACAACTGTGACACATCTTCGTTTAACGGCAAGCCGCAGGCGCGAGTGGGCGATCGCCGACGAGTCCTGCCAGTTACGATAACCACAACATTTTCGAGTACCAATGCCATCGGTAACCAAAGCACCAGACGTAGAGTCGCTTGTAGCCTTCTCCGTCTGTTAATCCCCGAAAAGTGCCGTAGTCCATGGTCACTACGAACGGGCAGGGGGACCATCCATTGCCTACAAACGACCAAGGCGGTTTGACACGTGGACTGTTGCCATCGTCAATCCACTTCATCATTGGTTCGTGGCCAACTTGCTTCAACTCGCCAAACCGATGATTATTTTCGCGGCTCCAAATTTGCGATCTGACATCTTCACGAACCTGAGGAATTCCAAAATACGCAGTCGCGGTCCAGCTGGTGGTGTAGAGGAAGAAAATCGTCCCGGCGATTCGCCACTTCCGGCGTTTGACGAGCCACCAGAATCCAAACAGAGTGAGCAGATGCGGCACCAGCAATAAAACTCCAAGCCAGCCATACGGAACGTACACTCCCAGGCCAGCGGCCAGCACCGCAATTGTGACCAGAAGTGACGCCAAGCTGTATCGCATGGAAATCGTTGTTACACGAGGAACGAAGGTTATCCTCGAATTCGCCCATGACCCGGGCGAATATTCCAGCATGCACCCTCGCGCCCGAAATCTCACACCGAGGCGCCGAGACACAGAGAGGAAATGCCGTAGTTCTCTGCGACTCAGTGCCTCTGTGTGAGATTTGCATTGCATTTCGATGACGACTGCTGGGAATTGACGTGTCCGAAGCGCACAATAGCGTCGATTCGCCGCCCACTCCAGGAGTCCGCAATGATCCGCTCCTCCTTGCTCGCCGCACTGGCCCTGACCCTCGCCTTGCCGCTCGCAGCCGACGAACCCAAGCCCGCGGCCGACAAGAAAGACGACTGGATGCCGCTGTTTGACGGCAAGTCGCTGGAGGGCTGGAAAAAGACCAGCTATGGCGGCGAAGGGGAAGTGAAGGTCGAGAAAGGGGAGCTCGTGCTCGAAGCGGGGGCGACGCTGACCGGCGTGACCTACACCAAAGGAGATTCGCTCCCCAAGGACAACTACGAGATTTCGCTGCAAGCGATGAAGCTGCAAGGGGACGATTTTTTCTGCGGCCTTACCTTCCCGGTCCGCGATACGCACGCGAGCTACATCGTCGGCGGCTGGGGAGGAACGGTCGTCGGCGTCTCCAGCATCAATGGTTTCGATGCCTCCGAAAACGAAACGACCGTCTATCGCAAGTTCGAGCCGAACAAATGGTATAGCGTCCGCGTCCGCGTGGCCGGTGGCAAAATCGAATGCTGGGCGAACGACGAGCAAACCGCCGACGTCGAAATCAAGGACCGCAAAATCTCGACCCGCTCCGAAGTCGATCCCAACCGCCCCCTCGGCATTTCGACCTACCAGGTCAAGGCGGCGATCAAGGATGTCAAGATTCGGAAGCTGAAATGACCCACGACCACTTCATGCGGCAAGCCCTGCGCGAGGCCGAGGCGGCGCTGGCCGAGGACGAAGTGCCGGTCGGCGCGGTGATCGTGCATGAGGGGCTCGTCATTGCCGCGGCCCACAACCAGCGCGAACAGCTTTCCGATCCGACCGCCCATGCAGAGATGATCGCCATCACGCAGGCGGCGGCGGCGCTCGAAGATTGGCGGCTCGAAGGCTGCACGCTCTATGTCACGCTGGAGCCTTGCATCATGTGCTGCGGGGCGATCGTGCAAGCCCGGCTGCCGGTGGTGGTGTATGGGGCGACCGACCCCAAGGCCGGCGGAGCGAATACGTTGTATCACCTGCTGAGCGACGAACGGCTCAATCACCGCTGCCAGGTGGTGCCAGGGATTTTGGCCCAGCCGTGCGGCGAGATCTTGACCCAGTTTTTTCAGGCGCAGCGCAGGTTGGGTAAGAAGTAGGCGGACCTCCAATCGGGAGAATTGACGTGAGTAACCTTCGCCGTGGTCACGTTTTGACGCTTGTAGGCTCGTTACTCGGGTCCGCGGTGCTGGGGGCGGATCTTCCAGGCAAGGGGACACACAACCTGCAACCCACGCTCATTGAGGTTGCCCCCGCTCAACCGGACGGAAATGCCTGGGATACCGGTGTTGGTGCGTTCGCGAGGCCCGACCCGCAAGTGACCCTGATGCGGCACGATGCGAAGGCTCAGCAGGAAACCGTGGAGCTACTGGTGCAGGCCACCGAACGGAAAATGAAGGATTTGGGCCGCCCTGTTCCAACTAAGTTCAAAGAGCTGTTCTCCACCTCCGCGATGCAGACGCTGCGGTGCGGGGCCGCGATCGAAGCCTTTCAGGATCGCGCGTTGAGTGAAGCTCGTGGCAAATTCGCCGCCGACAGCTCGGTCGCGAGCGATTCGCTATTGGCCAAAATTACCGACGGAGCCTTGCGAGTTTCCCTCGGCGACAAGATCTCGATCTTTGTCAACGACATCGACCTCGCGTCTCACGACTTGATGGGCCAATCCGAAGTGGAGATTACCAAGGAGCTATTGACGAAGGGCGAACTGGTATTGAAATTCAATTCTATTGAGTCCTTGCGGCTTTCCGTCGTCCCCATCGCGAAGTAAGTGAGCACCGCGCGACCCGGCACGGCGGTCCTTGCTGGCCTACTTTTGCGGCCACTGGCCATCCACGATTGGCTTGCCCGCCAGATGGGCCGGATCGACGACGATGTGTTTCACGCGCTGCCGTTTCCAGGTGTAGGTGATGTGGACCATGCCGTCCTTGGCTTGAATCACGGCGGGATACGAATACTCGCCAGGTTGATCCTCCAGGACTAGCGCGGCGAGCCACTGGCGGCCGTTTTCGCTGACCGCGACATTCAGCGGCGAGCGCCCCTTCGTCGTGTGGTTATAAACCAGCAACTGCCGGCCGTCGGCGAGCGTCACCCCATCGATTCCCGAACCGGGGTGCGGCAGCGCGGCCGGTTCGAGCTTCGTCCAGGTCCGGCCGGCATCGTCCGACCAGGTCTGCCACAGCGGCCCGCTGGCCCGGTTGCGACACAGCATTTGCAGCCGTTCGCCGTGGCGCAGCACGGTCGGCTGGATGGCGTGCTGCGTCAGGCCATCGCACAGCGCGGCGGTCCGTTCCCACGTCTTGCCCCCATCCTTAGTCCATTCCAAATGCACTCGCCATCCCTGATTCTCGGTCGAACTGGGGCAGAGCAAGCGGTCGTCCGCCAGCAAGATCGGCTTGTTTTTGATGGGGCCGGCAATGTCGTCAGGCAAGCGCCGCGGCTCGCTCCAGGTGCGGCCTCCATCTGCCGACGTTGTTTGCATTCCCCACCACGAACTCGGCTTGGGACCGACTTTGTAGAACAACAGCAGCGCCCCCCGCGGCATCTGGAAGAGAACCGGATTCCAGCAGGGATGACGCGAGCCATCCACTTGCAAGCCGGTGGCGACTTCGGTCGGCGGGGTCCACTGGTCGTTTTCCCGTCGCGAGACCCAGATGCCCACGTCGGCCGCTCCTTCGCGCGTCCCCCCAAACCAGGCGGCGACGAGGCCCCGCGGTGTTTCGGCGATGGTCGAAGCATGGCACTGCGGAAACGGCGCGGTTTCGTAGAGAAACTCGCCTCGCACGATGGTCTGGAGCGCGGCCGGTTCCGCGCCGCCAGCGAGCGTGCGGGTCGCGACGATTACGAGAGCCGCGAGGGAAAGGCGATTCATGGGAAAGTCTCGGGCGCGACTGGCCCGCCAAAGGGTAAGACGCCGAACAGCCCCCAGCCTATGCGACCGGCGGCGCGAATCAACCGCCCTGGGGGCAGCTCTCCACCGGTTGGCACTCGCCCCGGTGTCTGATACCTTCGAGCGGCAGTCGAATTACACCAAATCAACGGGAGAATCGTGATGTCCATGTTCATTGGAGAAGCCCTCGTCGGCGACGGCAACGAAATCGCGCACATCGACCTGCTCATCGGCAGCAAGGACGGCCCGGTCGGCCACGCCTTTGCCGACGCCCTGGCCCGGCAAAGCGCCGGCCACAGCAACCTGCTCGCCGTGCTGACGCCGAATCTCGCCGTCAAACCGGCGACGGTCATGATCACCAAGGTGACGATCAAGGGGGCCAAGCAGGCGGTGCAGATGTTCGGCCCGGCGCAGGCCGCTGTGGCGAAGGCGGTTGCCGATTCGGTCGAAGCCGGCGTAATTCCGAAGAACCAGGCCGAGAACCTGGTCATCGTTTGCGGCGTGTTCATCCACTGGCAAGCCGCCGACGACAAGAAGATCTACCAGTACAACTACGAAGCGACCAAGCTCGCCATTTCCAACGCCATGACTGGCAAACCGACCGCCGACGAAATGATCGCCGGCAAGGAAAAAGCGGCCCACCCCTTCCGCGGTTTCTAGGTTGCTGCCGGACGTTTGATTCTTGAATAGCCGGGACCAAACCTGGTCCCGGTCGGTTTTGCCTGGTCGTCGGCTTCCCCCCTTGCCGGCTACTGAGTTTTCATGCCCAAGCGCAAGATTCTCATCCAGCTCGACTGCGATCCGCACGCCAGCGTGTTCGATGCCGTGGTCGCCACCGATGCCGGCGTCGAGCAGCTCTTGCAGTATAGCGCGGTCGAGCCGGCTGACGTGCGCGACCTGGTCCACGGGGCAATGTTCACGCGCGGCCCGCAAGACCTCTCGCACACGGCGATCTTCGTCGGCGGCTCGAATGTGGCGACGGGCGAGGAATTGCTGCGGCAAGTGACGGAGTGCTTTTTCGGGCCGCTGCGGGTGTCGGTGCTGCTCGATGCCAACGGCGCGAACACCACGGCGGCGGCGGCGGTGTTGGCGGCGGCGAAGCATGTTCCGCTAGCCGGTGCGACCGCGGTCGTCTTGGCCGGGACTGGTCCGGTGGGGCAGCGGGCAGCGCGGCTTTTGGCCCGCCAAGGGGCCAGCGTGCGGGTCGCCTCGCGGTCGCTCGACAAGGCCCGGCAGGTTTGCGCGGCGATCAACTCCCGCGCCGGTGGCGAGGCGTGCGTGGCGGCCGAGACGAAGTCCGCCACGGAAACGACCGCCGTGCTGGCCCAGGCTCAAATTGTCATTGCCGCTGGTGCCGCGGGGGTGGAACTGCTGCCGGCGGTCGTGCGCACGGCCGCCGGGTCGCTGCGTGTCGCCATCGACCTGAATGCCGTTCCTCCCGTGGGCATTTCCGGGATCGAGCCGCTTGATAAAGGGCAAGAGCGCGACGGCGTGATTTGCTATGGCGCGATTGGCGTCGGCGGCACCAAGATGAAGATTCACCGCGCGGCGATCGAAAAGCTGTTCACTGCGAACACCCTCATCCTCGATGCCGAGGAGGTTTTCGCCATCGGCCAGGAGCTGGCGAAGTAGCCCCGCCCTTCTCATGCTTGCGATTGCCGCCCACACCGGCTCGACCGAACCCAGGCTGATTGAAATTCCGCCCCCTTCCGCGCCGGGGCGAGGCGAGGCTTTGTGCCGCACGCTGGAACTCGGGGTTTGCGGCACGGACCGCGAAATTTTGCACTCCGCCCAGCCGTGTTGTCCGCCGGGGCAAAACTTGCTCATCCTGGGACACGAATGCCTGGCCCGGATCGAAGCCGCCGGCAGCGGCGTGACCGAGTTTCAGGCCGGCGATCTCGTCGTGCCGGTGGTGCGCCGCCCGCTGGCGGGACAAGCGCGGCGGGCCGATCTGCTGCCGTTGGGCGCGTTCACCGAGCGCGGGATCATTCGCGAAGATGGCTTCAGTTCCCCCCTCTGGCTCGACCGGCCGGAGCACCTGTTTCGCGTTCCGGACGAAATCGCCGACCTCGCCGTGCTCGTCGAGCCGGTGTCCGTTTCCGAAAAGGGGATCAACGAAGCGCTAGTCTTGCAGCGGGCGCGCCTGGGCTCCGAAATCTGGACGGCGACCAATCCGCCGCGCGTGCTGGTGACCGGCATGGGGCCGATTGGCTTCACGGCGGTCCTGGCGGCGGTCGCTCGCGGCTGGCCGGTAACGATGCTCGGCCGCGACGAGCCGGCGTCGTTTCGCGCCCGCCTCGTCGAGCGATTGGGAGCGCGCTACTTGCCGCTGGATCGGCTCGACTGGCAATCGGCCGATGTCGAGCGCGACGGCTACGACCTGTGTCTCGAATGCACCGGCAGCGACGAAGTGCTGCTGGCCGCGGCGGGGGTGGTCGCGTCGTGCGGCATGCTGGTGTGGCTTGGCAGCACGCGGCTCCCCCAGCCGGGCAATCACAATGTCGGCCGGCTCGTTCGCGATGGCCTGTTGCGCAACCACCTGCACCTCGGCTGCGTCAATGCCGCCCCACGCGATTTCGCCGCTGCCCTTGCCGATTTGGCCCAATTGCGCCGCACCCACGCGGCCGAACTCGCCGCGCTGATTACGGCTCGCGTCCAGCCCGCCGAATCGCTCTGGCACTATTCCCACCGCGAGCCGCAAGGGATCAAAACCGTGCTGATGTACGACGGGAATTAGCACTCCGCCGGGCGCAATTGGCAGTTTTGCCAGTGGCAGGCTGGGCATTTGCCGCTCGCCTCCACGAGTTGGGGCGTGGCGGAGCGATCCTTGGCGCGCGGCTACTCCCAGGCGCTATGGATTCATCCGCCTGGGGCTGGCGAAAAACGGCACATCGAGCAATCGTTCCTCGGCGACCGATGAGACGCTTGCTGTGATAGCACACGTTTTCACCATCCACCGCAGCCTTCCGGATTTCGCCATGCCTGCCCCAAAACTTGCGACTATTGCCCTGAGCGTTGGATTGTCGATGTTGTCCGGGTTGGCCGCTGCCGAGGATTGGCTCTACAAGTCCCCGGCGTCGCCGACCATCGCCGAGCCCGCCGTCGCTTGCTCCCACGACGACGCCTGCTGCGATTGTTGCGCAAAGTGCCCGCTGCTCGGGTTCATCCAGCCGACGGACACGCGGTGGGCCAATTTCATCAGCCCCATGACGAACCCGGTTTTCTTCGAGGATCCGCGGACGGTCAGCGAGGTTCGCTTCATCTTTATCGAGCACCATTTGCCCTCGCTGGCCGGCGGAGCGATTCCCGCCAGCGACCTGCAAGTGCTCGCGATGCAGATTCGCGTGGCGCTCACCGAAAACCTCTCGCTCATCGCCACCAAGGATGGCTACATCTTCGCCAGCCCCGACGCGCCGCTTGACGACGGTTGGGCCGATGTGGCCCTCGGACTCAAATACAACCTGTGGAAGGATGTCGATTGCCAGCGGATTCTCAGCGTCGGCGGAACGCTCGAGATTCCGGCGGGGAGTCCGGCCGCCTTGCAAGGGAATGGCTCCGGCGAATTCAATCTGTTCGCCACCTACGGCGCTCAAATCGGCGGCTGCAGCCACTTCCTCACCGCGGCGGGCCTGCGCTTGCCGGCCGATACTCGCGACGAAAACCAGGTCGCCTACTGGTCCGCCCACCTGGACCGGCAAATCGCGGGAAGTTGGGTTTACGGCTTTCTGGAAGCGAACTGGTATCACTGGCTCAGCAATGGCTCGAACGCCGCGTTCAATGGCATCCAAGGGAATGACTTTTTCAACTTCGGCGCGACG
Organism: Pirellulaceae bacterium; assembly: GCA_033762315.1. Taxonomy (GTDB): domain Bacteria; phylum Planctomycetota; class Planctomycetia; order Pirellulales; family Pirellulaceae; genus CAYLLN01. The sequence goes on along the minus strand of JANRLS010000165.1, from coordinate 71,218 downwards.
GGAGTTGCCGGAAGCGACATTGTTACCGCCGCCTTCGGCCTGAAGTGGAAGCCCTCGGCACTGCAAGAGTTGGGCCTCGCCTGGGAATTGCCCGTGACCGAAACCCGCGGCGTAATCGATAACCGGATCACGGCGGACTACATCCTGCGATACTAGCCGCCGCCCAGACTCTCGTCGCTCACTTCCGCACCGCGAATTCGGCGACGACCGGATAGTGATCGCTGATGTCGCGCTCGGTCTGCGGAATCGTCCAATAGATGTTCATGTGGTCCTGGTCTTGCTCTCCGCGCAGCACCAGGTCTTTGCGGATGGCGATCGACTCGAAGACCAGCCCCTTGCCGCTGCCGTCGCCTTTTACCAGCGACGGCGTGACCAGGATGTGGTCGAATTGCTTGTGAACGAGGTGGGTCTCTTTCGATTCGCCTTTGTAGAACTGATACAGGTCGATGAGGTCGTCGTCTGTCGCGGGGGTATGCAGGCCGCGGAGGGTGCCGATGTCCCCGTCGGGGGTCGTCGTTTCATAGGTCTCGTCGGTGTTGATGTCTCCCAGCACCATTACGTTCTTTCCCGCTTGCATTTCGGCCGCCACGAAGCTGCGGGCTAGCTTCCCTTGCCGCTTGCGAATTTCGGTCGCTTCGGGCATCGCGCGGAAATGCACGTTCAGCATGGTCAGCTCTTGCCGCTCCGGCCCGCTTCCCCAGGCCAAGCGGCAGAGAATGTGTTTGTTGATGTTGTAAAACTCCTTCGTCTCGTACATCTCCTGCGTTTGCCGCTTGAACGAGAACTCCGTCAAGCCGCTCAGGGCCATCACGCCCACATCCTGCTCGGTGAAGAAATCTTCCCCCTCGATAAAGGCGATTTTGTAGTCCAGGCCATATTGCTTCTTCAGCAGGCTATTGAGAAACACCAGCACCCGCTTGTTCTCGATCTCTTGCAAGGCCAGGATCGTCGGCTTGATCTCGGCGATGACCTTGGCGACGCCGGCCAGCTTCCAATCCCATTCTTCGCGCGAGGGGGCCGATTGCTCGCGGGCTAGTTCCTGCGGATTGTCGCCGGTGTAATTGTCGAACAGCCACTCGACGTTCCACGTCGCCACCACCACCTTCTCCGGCAGCGGATCGGCGGCCGCCGTGGAAACTAGCAGCAACCAACCCGGCAGCAAGGCAAACAACAGCGACCAGAAAAACTTGGGCATGGCGGGTTCTCGGCGGGCGGGACAGACGGGCTGGACGGCGAAGCCTATAATGGTGGGAGAGCGTTGCTTCACGGTACTTGCTGACGCGGGCGGCGTATAGACGGGCCCCCGCTTACTGAATTCTTCACCATGCCTGTTGCTGTTCCCCTCGCGGAAATCATCGCGGAGTTGGAAGACCTCGACGAGCCGAACGACCGGCTCACGTATCTCATCGAGATCGGCCGCACCCTGCCCCCGTTGCCCGCAGCCGATAAGAACGAAACTTGCCGCGTGCTCGGCTGCCAGGCTCGCGTTTGGCTGACCGCCAGCGAACGCCCCGGCCAGCCGGCGGTGCTCGATTTCGCGGCCGAAAGCGACGCGGCCATCGTGCAAGGGCTGATCGCCGTCTTGCTGGCGGCTTACTCCGGCAAGACGCCCGCCGAAATTCTCGCCTTTCCGATCGACGATCTTTTCCGCCGGCTCAAGCTGCCGGCGCTCGTGCCGATGCGCAGCAATGGCCTCTACTCGATGGTCAAGCGAATCCAGTCGCACGCCGAGCACGCTCAAGCCGCCGCCCACCAGCCCGCCGCTTCGCTGCCGGTCATTCCCTACAAGCCGCTGCCGATCAGTAGCCCGCAGCCGGCCGAGCTGGCTTCGCCACCGCCAGCGACATCGGCCACGATCCACACGCCGCTCGATGTGGCCGCCATTCGGGCCGATTTTCCGATCCTGGCGACCATGCTCGCGCCGTCCGTGCCGCTCGTCTATCTCGACAATGCCGCCAGCACGCAGCATCCGCGGCAAGTGATTGGGGCGATGGTCGAGGCTTACGAGCATTATTACAGCAACGTCCACCGCGGCGGGCATCGGCTGGCGGCTGAAAGCACCGTCCGCTACGAGGCGGCTCGCGAGGCGATACGGGGTCTCGTCAACGCCCGTCATACCACCGAAGTCGTCTTCAATTCGGGAACCACCGCGGCGATCAACCTCGTCGCCCGGAGCTATGGCGATGCGAACCTGCGCGCGGGGGACGAAATCCTCCTCACCGAAATGGAGCATCACAGCAACATCGTCCCCTGGCAGCAATTGGCCGAGCGCACCGGCGCGATCATTCGCTGGGTGCCCATTCGCGACGATTTCCACCTCGACCTCGCTGCTTATCGCGGCTTGCTGAACCAGCGGACCAAAATCGTTGCCGTCACGGCCGTTTCCAACGTGCTGGGAACGATCAATCCAGTTCGCGAAATCATCGCCGCCGCCCATGCCGCCGGCGCGGTTGTCCTGGTCGATGCCGCCCAGGCGGTGCCGCACGAGCCGATTGACGTGCAAGCGTGGGATTGCGATTTTCTCGCCTTCAGCGGGCACAAGCTCCTCGGACCTTCGGGCGTCGGCGCGCTCTATGCCCGCGATACCCTGCTGGACGCGATGCCCCCCTTTCTCGGCGGCGGCAGCATGATTAACACGGTCACGAAAAGCGGTTTCACTCCGGCCCGCGTGCCGCAAAAGTTCGAGGCGGGGACGCCAATGATCGTACCCGCCATCGGCCTGGGCAAGGCGGTCGAATATCTGCTCGGGCTGGGCCTGGCGAATGTTCGCGCCCATGAACTGGCTCTCACCCGCCTGGCTCACGAGCTGACTGCCGAGATTCCCGGCCTGCGGGTGCTTGGTCCGCCGCCGGAACAGAAAGGGGGTGTCTTCTCGTTCGTCGTCGAGGGAACGCATCCCGATGATCTCTCCCGTATTCTTGATCTCCACGGCATTGCCGTCCGGTCCGGGCACCACTGCGCCATGCCCTTGCACGAGCGGCTCGGCATTTCCGCCAGCTGCCGGGCGAGTTTCTATGTCTATAACACGGCCGGCGAGGTCGAGCAGTTCGCCGCCGCCCTGCGCAAGGGGACCGCGATGCTGCGGAAGTGACCCACCCCGCTGGTGGTCGGTCGAACTGCCGGTTGGTTGCCAAATCATTCCTCCCCCCTCGACCGAACTCGTCATCGCTGCCCCCTGCCGAGACTCGGCCGACCGCGTTGCTTGCCGGAGCGTTTTGGCAACTTGGCGGCCCTTCTCGAAACCCCACCTTTAGGTAGGTCGCCGAGTCGATTTATCCTTTGCAACTCCGAATCGCGCCTCAGGGCCGGTCATATTTTTTCTCGCAACCCCTTATACTGCAAAGCCTTATGGCACGTCCCCTCCGCTTATCGCGTCGGCCCCTTTTGATAAGTCAATAAGCCCCCGTCCCGCCTTCGCCCCACTCCCGACTGCGCGATCGAGTAGTCCCTCGCGCCTGAAAATTGGGGTCAGGTCGTGGAACGAGGCCCCGCTTCGTTTTCGCATTCGCGACCACCAAACAAGCCCTTGTCCTACGTCCCAAAAATCAAGCTCGGACGAAGCACTGGCGGCACCGTCGCGGGACTACTATCTTCATGACACCATATATACTATACAAAGAATTATTTGTCAAGAGTCTAGCGGGCGGAATTTTCCGCCCGCCGGCGAGCCCTTCCAGGTCGTCTCCCAAATCGCGGGAAGGTGACGAAGCACCCCTTCGTCCTGCATCACGAAACCAAGCAGCGGGGACGAGCTGGGGTCGGGAGTCTTTGGCGAGACAAGTTTTGGCAAAATAGAGGATCTGTTTTCGCCACGGACTCCCGACCCCCTCCAACTCTCCGAAACCAAGCAGGGACGGAGCACCAGGTTGAATTGGCCGCGCGGACTTCGCTACAGTGGGGCAACTCGCCCCCTCTCCCTTCCACCACTCCCGCCATGAAATTCGCCATCTGCAACGAGACCTTTCAAGATTGGCCGTTCGACAAAGCCTTCGCTTATGCCGCCAAACTTGGCTACACGGGCCTCGAAATCGCCCCCTTCACGATGCACACGAGTGCCTACGAAATCTCGCCGCATGACCGCCACAAGGTGCGCCGCCAGGCCGACGACAACAACCTGGAAATTATCGGTTTGCACTGGCTCCTCGCCAAAACGACTGGCTACTACCTGACGACCCCCGACGACGCGATCCGCCACAAGACGAGCGACTATCTCGCGGAGCTGGCCCGCTTGTGCCACGATCTGGGGGGCCATGTGATGGTCCTCGGCTCGCCGCTGCAGCGCAATCTACTGCCGGGAGTGACGCACGAGCAGGCCATGGAACTGGCGGCTGATTGCCTACGCCGCGCGATGCCCACGCTCGCTGAGTGCGGCGTCACACTGGCCGTCGAGCCGCTCGGCCCCAAAGACGGCACCTTCCTGCACACGGCACAGCTGGGCGTGCAGCTTTGCGAGATGGTTGGTTCTCCTTACTGCCGCTTGCACCTCGATTGCAAGGCGATGGCGACCGAATCCAAGCCGATCCCGCAGATCATCCGCGAGAGCGCCCCCCTGTTGCAGCACTTCCACGCCAACGACCCAAACATGCGCGGCCCCGGCATGGGAGAGCTTGATTTCGTCCCGATATTCCAAACCTTGGCGGAAATCGACTATCGGGGCTGGGTCAGCGTAGAGGTATTTGACTATGCGCCCGGTGTGGAGGCACTCGCCAGCGAAAGTATCGCCTACATGCGGCGCTGTGCGACCCAGATCGGTGCGTAGGGAAGCATCTTAAGTTATTTGCCAGAAAAGACTTGTGTCAATATTCTGGACGCACAAGTCCGCTGGAAATCGCCCATCCGTCGTAGGGATGAATTCCCACCGCCAAAATGTCATTTCCCGCAGACGAGTGGTTTTTGCGGAAATTCTGCATGTTTACACTCGAAATTATTGACACTTGCAATCAGAGGGCGTATTCTCAGAACCGATCTTCTCCCAAAGCAAGGATGGTTTGTTCCAGAACCAGAGAATTGGCAAACCGATTGCCGACGTGGAACTCGGCATTCGGCGGGGCGGCGCAGGCCGGTTTCCCAGCCTGACTCGCCTCACGGACAGCACAGCCAGCAAGCGTTGCGTTCGCGACGCCAGCTGCGCAGGGGGCTACGCCCCGCGATGTGTTCAGTGTCGAGGCCTAATTAGCCGGAGTGTGCCGTTTTCTAATTCATTTCTGGCGCTATCCCGGCAAAACTTGCACAGGGGTGTTTCGTCATGTTTGCCAAGCAGCGAAAGGGGTTCACACTCGTTGAACTCTTGGTAGTGATCGCCATCATCGGCATCTTGATCGCGCTGTTGTTGCCTGCCGTGCAATCAGCGCGCGAGGCAGCGCGGCGCACGCGGTGCCTGAACAATCTCCGGCAGCTGGCGGTGGCCACCCAAAACCACCACAATTCGCGGAATCTGTTGCCCTACTACTCTTGCCGCACGAACTCGGTTTGGTCCGGCTCGGGAGTTGCCAACAAGGCTGACGCCACCTGCCACGGCGATGCTGAAGGCGGCTGGTTTTTGCATCTGATGCCATTCATGGAATTGGGTTCGGTGTATGACACTGTCGTCGCGGATGGCGGCAAACTGGCGATGACTTCGACATTGGTCTCCGCTCAGGTAGGATCCCCAGGCAAGGGAAGCACGACCGTCTACCCGCCGGAGTGTGTGAAAACGACGACCAGCAATCCCGATGGGACGACGAGCCACAACGGTCACACAAATCCGAACCCCACCTCGACCACCACTTACACTTGCCCACCCGGAGTTGGCCCAACGGTGATTCCAGGGGTTGGTGCTTCGCCTGATTTTCAACCAGCAGTCTATTCATACACGCCGCACGGCATCGACTTGGTGGTTGGTGGGGATTATCCCGTGCTCCAGTGCTTGTCGGACCCAAGCACTGTCGGGCCTCAACACAAGATCACGTTTAACATGGGTGGCCCAGGCCGCAATACTGCCGGTTGGTCACTATCAAACTACATGGCGAACTACCACCTCTTCGCCCGCGACTACATCCGCGCGGAAAGAAGCCGCTTTCAGGTTGTGACCGATGGCCTCTCGAACACCATCATGTTCGCCGAGGGAATGCGGCTATGCGATGGCACCTATCGCTTGGCGCTTTGGAGCGACTATGTGCGTACGCATTCGCACAATTTCGGCGTCGATTGGAACGGCGACCGCAACACCTTTTTCTTCCAGTCGCAGCCGCATTTTAAGAAATGCAATAACTGGCGCGTGCAAGGTTTGCACTTTGGCCAACTGGCGATTGCGATGGCCGATGGCAGCACCCGCACGGTTCCTAAGCATCTGGACCGGGCGGAAATTAGCGATCCCGACCAGCCGCAGTACGGCGTTGATGCGGAGTTCCCCCCCGCCCCGTATGCGTTGGGTGTTTGGGAACGGTTGCTCCGACCTAACGATGGCGAAGTGGTCGGCAACTTTTAGGATTGAATCCCTTATTTGAAATCCCGCCCAAGGAAGGACTTTCGTCCTTCCTTGTGGCATTTTAGGAGTTTGCCATGCTCCGCTGGTCGGGACGAATCCTGCTGACACTGGCTCTGCTGGTGGGGCTTACCTTTGGCGGAGTGCTGTGCTTTGCCCCCGGTCCGCAGCGCCGGGCAGCGGGTCTCTTTGGCGGATTGGCGATGAATGTCCGCAATAAGCCCGACCAGACCGCCGCGATCTGTCTCGTGAGCCTCGCGACTCTCTGGTCGGGCGTGGCTCTGCTCGCGGGGGGCCAAGCCGTGGCGGCCCAATTTGCCCGCCGCCGCGATGGTTCGTAAAGCTGTCGGCAGCGGATATAATCGCGGGTGGGCTTTGTTTTCCCCCCGCCCCGCGACTTCTCCCCCGAGCCAGCTTCCATGCCCGCCACGACCAGCCGGCGCGTCACCGACGCCGTGCATCTGCATCCCGAAGACAACATCTGCGTCGCCGCCCGCAATTTGGAGCGCGGAACGACGCTCGACATCGCCAGCGGCCGGGTGACATTGGCCGAAGACATTGGCCTCGGCCACAAAATCGCCGTCCGGCCCATTCGGCGGGGGGACGACGTGCGGAAGTACGGCCAGATCATCGGCCAGGCCACGAGCGAAGTCGCCCCCGGCCAGTGGGTCCATTCGCACAACCTGGTGAATGGCGATTTCGTCCGCCACTACGCCAAAGCCGAGGGAACACCCCCTCCTCCGCCGCCGCTAACGGGACGCACTTTTCAAGGCTATCGCCGCGCCGGCGGCAAAGCGGGGACGCGCAACTATTTGGCGGTCATCTCCACCGTCAACTGCTCGGCAACCGTGTCGCGCTACATCGCCGAGCGGTTCGATAAGGCCACCCTGCGGCAGTTTCCCAATATCGACGGCGTGATCGCCATCAAGCATGGCGGCGGCTGCGGGCTGCAATATCAGGGGCTGCAGCATCAGATTCTCAACCGCACCCTCGCCGGCATGGCCCGCCATCCCAATATCGGCGGCTACCTGCTGATCGGCCTGGGGTGCGAACAGGCGGCTTCCGGCTACCTGATGCAATCGCAAAACCTGATCCAAATCGGCGGCGGCACCGGCAACGGCAAGGCGAATCGCCCGCTGGTGCTGTCGATGCAGGATGTCGGCGGAACCACCGCCACCATCGAGGCCGGCTGCCGGATGCTCGCCGAGCTATTGCCGCGGGCCAATGACGTGCATCGCGAATCGATTCCCGCCAGCGAGCTGATTTTGGGCACCAACTGCGGCGGCTCCGACGGCAATAGCGGCGTCACCTGCAACCCGGCGCTGGGGGTCGCATCCGATCTGCTCGTCGCGGCCGGCGGGACGTCGGCCTTGGCCGAAACGACCGAGGTTTACGGTGCCGAGCACTTGCTGACGCGCCGCGCACGGAGCATCGACGTGGCCGACAAGCTGCTGAAACGCATCGAGTGGTGGCTCTGGCACACCAAGCTCTACGGCGTCGAAATCGACAACAACCCCTCGCTCGGCAACAAAGCCGGTGGCCTCACCACGATCGCCGAAAAGTCGCTCGGCGCGGTCGCCAAAGCAGGCTCGACCGCCCTGAACGAAGTGTATGAATACGCCGAGCCGATCACGAGCCGCGGCTTCGTCTTCATGGATACTCCCGGCTTCGATCCGCCGAGCGTGACTGGTCTCGTGGCTGGCGGCTGCAACATGATGGTCTTCACCACGGGCCGCGGCAGCTGCTTTGGCCTGAAGCCGTGCCCCACGATCAAAGTCGCCAGCAACACGCCGATGTACGAGCGGATGATCGAGGACATGGACATCAACGCCGGCGAAATCCTGGCCGGCCGGAGCGTGGACGATGTCGGCCGCGAAATTTTTGAAAAGATCCTCTCCGTCGCCAGCGGTGAAAAGACCAAAAGCGAACTGCTCGGCTACGGCGACGAGGAGTTCGTGCCGTGGCAGATTGGGCCGACGTTGTAAATCGCAGTTCAAGGTTCCAAGTTCAAGGTTCAAAGTTGGCGGACGCAACGCAAATCTGGAGTCCTAACTTTGAGCCTTGAACCTGAAACATTGAACCCTTCCCGTCCTGAATTCATGCGCGCCGCCATCGAACTGGCCATCGAGGGTGTGCGCGAGAATCGTGGCGGTCCGTTCGGGGCAGTGGTGGTGAAGGAGGGGCAAATCGTCGGCCGGGGTTGCAATCGGGTCACTTCGACCAACGACCCCACCGCCCATGCCGAGGTGGTGGCGATTCGCGATGCCTGCCAAAACTTGGGCACCTTCCTGCTCGCCGGCTGCGAGATTTACGCCAGTTGCGAGCCCTGCCCGATGTGCCTGGCCAGCATCTACTGGGCCCGCCTCGAAAAGCTCTACTTCGGCTGCACCGGCCCCGATGCCGCCGCGATCGGCTTTGACGACGACTTCATCCGCCAGCAATTGGCCCTGGCTCCCGCCGCCCGCAGCATCCCCGCCCAGCGACTGCTCGCCGATGAAGCGCTCACGGCATTTCGCGCGTGGACGGCCAAGGTGGACCGGATCGCGTATTGAAGCAGGGCAATTCCGAGAGCGATTCCTCGAAATTTGCAAGCAAGCATCGTTCAGTGTGGCTACTCACGTCGCTCGCCATTCAAACACGGTGATACCCTAGCCGCTCCGGCAAGTTCTGCTCGCACCACTGCCGGTATTCCTCCATCGTATCGAACGAGCGGAAAGTCGCATCGTCGAGCACGGGCTTATAGGTCCTGATGAAGGCGAACTTCATCCGCTGCTCCAGCGAACGGCGGGCGGCCGCTGCGATCTCCGCTTCCCACTCGCGCAGCTCCGCCTCCGAAGGTTGGCGAATCTCCATCGGGGGTCGCGGCTGGCCCGTGGTCCCATATTGGCCGGCAGCGCGGCTCCGGCTCCGAACTGCGAAACTCCGCGCCGCCCCGGGGGTTTAATACCGTGGAGCCCGTCCGCGCGCCAACCACGCGACTGGTCGCAACCCCTGATTTGGCATAGGCTTAGGTTGACTGACACTAACCCGCAGCAGCAACAAAGGGCTCTCCAGCTCGATATTCCCTCGCTGACGCTTCGGGCTGGTAGCCCTTTTTCCAGTCCGTTGTAAGGAAAAATCTCCGCAATTTCCTGGTGGTCCCCTGCCGCATGTCCCTGACCGAATCGCTCCCGATCCGCTATGAGCTGCACGATCCGGACGTGCGGCTGATGCTGCAAGTGCGCGAGGGGAATGCGGCGGCATTCGAGGAGCTGGTGCTCCGCTATCAGAACCGGCTGCTGACGGTGCTGGAGCACCTGGTGGGAGACCGGGAACTCGCCGAGGATTTGGCCCAGGAAGTGTTTTTGCGCATTTTCCGCGCCCGCAAGCGCTACGAGCCAACCGCCAAGTTCAGCACCTGGCTCTTCACCATCGCCAACAACGTCGCCAGCAATGCCCGCCGCAGCCGGGCGAATCGGCACGAAGTGGGGGTGCCCGAAGGGAACAACAACGACACTTCCCCCCTCCAGCTCGACCAGCTTGCCAAGGCGGCCAGCAGCCTGATGCCCGCCCGGCAGCTCGATAAGGTCGAACAGTCCGAAATGGTGCGGCAGGCGGTGGCCGCGCTCAGCGAGCGGCAGCGCATGGCGCTCTTGCTGTCGCGGTTCGAGGGGATGAGCTACCAGGACATTGCCGACACGATGCAACTTTCGGTGCAGGCAATCAAGTCGCTGCTATCACGAGCAAGGGTCAACTTGAAGGAGATTTTGACCCCCTACGTCGAGCAAGGAATGCGTCCGGACGAAGCGGCCCGAAACTCCGCCGCTCGCCCAGAGTTGGATGAAGAAGGCTAACGCGATGAATACCGAACCCCACACCACTGCCGACCTCGACGAAGAGCTGGTCGCCTATTTGGATGGCGAGCTCGATCCCGCCGCCTGCGCGCGTGTCGAGCGCCGGCTGGCGGACGATCCGGCCTATCGCTCGCGTTTGGCGGGGCTGGAGCGCGCCTGGGATTTGCTCGATACCCTGCAGCGCACCGAGGCGGACGACAACTTCACCCGCAGCACGGTGGAAATGGTCGCCCTGCGAGCCGAGGACGAAGTCGCCACCGAAACGCGCTCGGCGAGGCAGTTGCGTGGTCTGGCTTGGGCTGGCCTGGCGGCGGCGGCGTGTTTGGCCGCCGCGCTTGGGTTTGTCGCCATTCGCGCTCGGCTGGAGCGGCCGAATCGGGCGCTGGCTCGCGATTTGCCCGTGATCGAGAAGATCGACCAGCTGGGCAACGTCGATAGCGTCGATTTTTTGCAGCAATTGCAGAACGAAGGGCTGTTTGCCGCGGAGGTGGCCAATGAAGAGTAGCCTGCTCGCGGTGGCCACGTTTTTTTTGGCGACTTGTCTGCCGGCGATGACACCCGCTCGCGGCGAATCGTTGGCCGATTCGGCGGCCCGCGTGGCCGGGCTCTCGCCCGAACAGAAGGCGGACCTGCTCCGCAAAAAGGAACGCTTCGACGCCCTCCCCGCCGCCGAGCAAGAGCGGCTGCGCGAGCTGCAAGCCTCGCTCGCGACCGCCGCCAATTCGGCGGCCCTGTCGCAAACGCTCGACCGCTATTGCGAGTGGCTCAAGACGCTGTCGTCCGCGCAGCGAGCCGAACTGAAAGACCTCCCCCCCGACCAGCGCATCGCCCGCATCAAGGAATTGCTCCGCCAGCAAGAGAACCAGCGCTTTCAGGAATATGCCGGCAACCTTCCCGCCGAGGACCGCGAAACCATCAACCGCTGGCTCGATGATTTCGTCACCCGCCACGAAGCGGAGATCATGAAGTGGCTGCCCACCGAAATGGTGCATCGCCTGCAACAGCTGGATGGCGAAGCCCGCCGGCGGATGCTGATCATGCCGCTGCAGTATCGGCGACCCGATGCGGACTTGCCGTTTCCCGTGGCCGAGGACTTTGAAAAGCTGCTGACGAGCCTCTCTCCCGCGACCAAAAAACAGCTCGACCAGGCCAAAACCCCCGAGGAGAAGCAGGCCCGCACCCGCGAACTCGTGCGGGCCGCCGTCTTCAGTCGGTTCTTTCCGCCGGTTTCGGACGACGAATTGCGCAAATTCTACGCCAGCCTGCCGACGGAAGAGCGCGAGAAGCTCGATGATTTCGACCGCGATCAGCTCGCCCGCGAATTGCGCCGCAAATACTACTTCGAAAAATTCCGCGAACGCGGGGGCGGGCCGTGGACCAGCTTCGGCGGACCTCGCCCGGGCGGACCAGGAGGGCCCGGCGGGCCGGGCGGCTTTGGTCCCGGTGGAGCTGGTCGGACGCCCGGCGATGGCCGGGGGGATGGCAAAGGCCCCTCCCGATTTGCTCCCGGCAGCGGGGGCGGACCAGGACCGCGGCGCGATGGTCCGGGTGGTCCCCGGCCTGGCGGCGTCAATCCAGGCGAAGGGCCCGGCACCGCGCGCGACCCGCTCGACATTCCGCCGGAACTTCCCCCACCGCCGCCAACATCTGGCGATTGACGGCTGCGACGAACTCGCGGCCCATCACGGCGTGAATCAGGCCAGCGCCTCCCGCGTCCGCTCGACAAGCGGGTTGTCTTTTTCGCCGCTGCCGCGCAGGTTAAAGACGCTCGCTGCGAGGAAGCGGTCGCGCCAAGCGGGCGAGACATGGCCGAAATCCTCCAGCACGGCCGAGCTGAACTTGTAGTCGTGCGAGTCGCGCCCCTTGAGAAATACCAGCGTTCGCGCACGAGTAATGAAGTCGTGCGGCTGGGGATTGACTCGCGCGTAGGCCAATGTTTGCCGCGCCGCTTCCTGCCGATTGCCGCCGACCTGCCAAAAGATCGCGTCGAGGGCCGCGGCCGAATCGGCGGGAATCTCCGCCGGTTCGAGGCTGGTCAGCTTTTGCTCGCCGACTTTGCCGCGCTTTTCCATCGCCTGGCGGAAGAGGGGCAAAAAAGCGGCGTTCTGCAGCAGAATGAGCCGCCGCGTCTCGTCGTCGGCCGCCGTTTGCCAGGCATAGCGCAGGGCGTTCGTCGAGGTGAGCGTGTGTAGACCGACAATCCCCGGCTGACGCATGAGGAGCTCGCCGCTGCCGACCAGCAGGGCATCCCAGACGGTCTGGAGACTTGCGCCGCCGTTGATCGTGGCAACCACCTGATCGCACAGTTCGTCCGCCGTGCCCGAGTAAATGGTAGCCAAAAGCTCGCGCGTCGCGCCGTCGTCGAGTTTGCCTTGTCGCCAGTCGTCGCGCAGCTGTTTCGCGCGGGGGACATTCGCCCGGCCATGCCGGTCGGCCTCGAAGTCGTTCTGGGCCGGGTTGCCATCCCCTTCGTGATTGAGCAGGGCATAGGCCAACGACCGGAGCACCGGCTCGGCATATTGCCAGCCAATGCAGTCGAGCGTGCGCCACGCGTTGGCGACGTAGATCGCCTTGTGGCCGATGGAGCGAAAGTCGCGGCAGCCGTAGCGGGCGAAAATCTCGAACAGCTCGTTCGAACTGGCCGAGCGGGCCAGCGCGGCGATGGAAACATCGGCCGCGGCTTCGTCCCAGTTGTCGAGCGCGGCGGTGAACATGCTTCGCGCCTGGTGGGCCGGCGGAACGCGCGCCTCGTCCACCGGCGGCATCGTCCAGTTCCCCTCGCGCTCGTCGGCAGCCTGGCCCGACTTGAACTGGTCGAGGGCCCAGAAGATCGGCAGCCAGCGATGTTCGTCGGGGGACGAAAGACTCGCCAAATGGGCCGAATTGACCACCAGCACCGCGTGAAACTTGAAGCCCACGCTCGGCCGGGGCTGCACGTTCCGCACCCCCGCCAGCAGCAAGGCGGCAATCACCTCGCGATAAGTGGTCCCCCGCTGGATGCGGGCCGCCACTTCCTCCAGCAGCCTTTCGCGCGGCGTCTCCTCCAGCAGGCGCACCAGCGGCTCGATGTCGTCCGCCAGCCGCACCATTTTCGGATGGGGCTTTGCCTCGGCTGCTGAGACGCGCGGCAGCTTGGCCAGGAAATCGAGTTGCGACATTCCCGCGAGCGTTCCCGCCGCCGCAGCGGACGAAAGAAACTGCCGGCGATTGGCCTGGACGGACATGAGCGGTCCTCCCGGAGAGAAAAGGGAACGCGGAGAAGGTGCGAACCTATGCGCACTCTACGCCTGTTCGGCCGGCCGCTCAATCCGAGAGCGGGAAACCGCGAATCCCGCGGGTTTGGGGATTCGCAGCGGAGGGATCGCCTCAATTTATGCGTCTATCGCCGTCAGTCGGCCGGTGCTGTCGCCGAGGCTGGGCATGCCGGCGTTCATCCGGTCGAGCAGCGAGAGGAAAAGGTTGTTGAGAGGCGTTTCGCGTTCCATTCGCAGGTGTCGCCCCGCCTTCACGGTGCCGCCGCCGCGCCCAGCCAGCACAATCGGCAGGTCGTCATGCCGGTGGCGATTGCCGTCCGAGAGGCCGCTGCCGTACATGACTAGGCAGTTATCGAGCAGCGTGCCGGTCCCTTCGGGAATTTCGCGGAGCTTTTGCACGAAGCGGGCAAACTCCCCCATGAGAAACAGGTCGATCTTTTTGAGCTGCTCGATTTTCTTTTCGTCGCGCTGGTGGTGCGACAGCTCGTGGTGGCCGCTGTTCACGCCGACGTTGCGATAGCTGCGATTCGAGCCCTCGTTGGCCACCATGAAGGTGCCGATGCGGGTGGTATCGGTCTGGAAGGCGAGGGCGAGCAGTTCGTACATGAGGCGGATGTGTTCCACGAAATCGCCGGGGACGCCGTCGGGGAGGTCCATTTCGGGACGGGCCACCTCCCTCACTTCATCGGCGCGGGCAATGCGCTGCTCGATCTCGCGAACGCTGGTGAAATACTGATCGACCTTTTGCTGGTCGGTCTTGCCGAGACGGTTTTTCAGCTCGGTCGCCTGGCCGGAAACCAGGTCGAGCACGCTCTGCCGCACTCGATTGCGGCGGGCCACGACAGCCTGATCCTCCGGTTTGCCAGCACCAAATAGCCGCTCGAACACCAGCCGCGGATTGATCTCTTTGGCCATCGGCGTGGTGGCGTCTTTCCACGAGACGGCGTTGGAATAGGCGCAGCTATAGCCGCTATCGCAACTGCCCGCGTCGCGTCCTAGGTCGATGCCCAGTTCCAGTGACGGCAGGCGGGTCAGATGGCCGACCCGCTCGGCGGCGGCTTGATCGACGCTCTGCCCGACGCGGATATTCGCCCCCGAGGTTTTCACCGGATGCGCGCCAGTGAGCAGCGAGGCGCTGGAGCGGGCGTGATCCCCCGCGCCATCCCCCTTGGCTCGGCCATTATCTTGCGCGAGGCCGGTGATGACGTTGATGTCGCGGCGCAGGTCGGCAAAGGGTGCCAGCGTCGGCGGCAGATCGTAGTTTTCGCCCGCTTCGGTCGGGCGGAAGGCGTCCATGATCAGGCCGTTCGGCACCGTGACGAAACCGATCCGGACCGGCGGCTTCGGCTCGGCGGCGGCGCGGGCCGAATGGGGGAGCATCGCCTCCAAAAGGGGCAAACCGAGGGCGCAACTGGCTCCGCGGAGGACCGTCCGGCGGCTGATCGGCATCGTCATGGCTGTTCTCCTCGCGTTTTCCGAAAAGGCACACTCTGGGCGATCGCAACGACCAGGGCCGAGAAGCGATAATCGTGCTTTTCCAGCTCTTCCACGATTCTATCGGTCGCGCAGCGGTCTTGCGACACAAATCCCCGCCCCAGGGCGAATACCAGCATTTTCTCGGCCAAACAGCGGCCAAAATCGGCTTTGCGGCGCTTGAGCGTTTGAGCCAGCTCGACCGGCCCGCGAAACGCCTCGCCACTGGGTAATTTGCCTGACGAATCGACCGCGAACTTCCCGTCTTTCTCGCGCCAGCGGCCGACGGCATCGAAGTTCTCGAGGCCAAAGCCCAGTTCGTCCATCGTTTTGTGGCACGAAGCGCAGACCGCATTGCTGCGGTGAATGCTCAGCTGCTCGCGCAACGATGCCGAGGGCGTGGCCCGCTGGGTCGCCTCCAGTTCCGGCACATCGGCCGGCGGATCGGGCGGGGGGGTTCCCAAGATGTTCTCGAGAATCCACTTGCCGCGCTTCACCGGCGACGTGCGCCCGGGATTGCTCGTCAGCGTCAAAATGCTCGCCTGGGTCAGCACTCCGCTGTGCCGGTCGTCGGTGAAGCTGACTCGTTGGAATTCTTCTCCGCGCACATCTGGCAGGCCATAGTGCCTGGCCAGCCGCTCGTTGACGAACGTAAATCGCCCTTCGAGAAAATCGAGGATGCTGCGATCCTCGCGAACGATGGCGGCGGCGAAGAGTTCGGTTTCGCGGCGCATATCGGCCCGCAACTCGCGATTGAATTCAGGAAAGGCCCGCGGATCGGGGGTCACACTGTCGAGCAGTCGCAGGTTGAGCCACTGCGTCGCGAAATTTTGCACCAGGGCTTCGCTTTTGGGATCGGCCAGCATCCGGCGGATTTGTTTTTCGAACAGATCATCGCGGGCGAGATCGCCCCGTGTCGCGGCGGCGAAAAGCTCGTCGTCCGGCAAGCTGCTCCAGAGAAAATACGACAGCCGCGAGGCGAGCTCGTAAGGCCCCAGATCGCGCACGGCCTGGGGCGATGACTTGCCAGGCGGCTGTCCCTCGACGCGAAACAGAAAATGAGGCGAAACCAGCACGGCGGTGAGGGCGATTTGCATCCCTTGCTCGAAGGTGTCTCCCACGCCAACGGCTGTTTCGGCCAGCCTGGCAAACTGGTTTACTTCGTCGTCGGTCGCTTTGCGGCGAAAGGCCCGATTGAGGAGCGGCCGCAGGTTGGTTTTGGCGGCGTCGAGCGGCGAGAGCTGCCCCGGCTGTGGGACCACGGCGATCAGCTTGCGGTGGAACTCGGGATAATCCTCTGGGCGAAAATCGAGCGGACCGTCGATTTCGAACGAATAGACGTGCAGATTCCGGTCGCGGCGGCTCTTGTCCTTGGCGTTGGGGTCGTAATAGTCATTGATAAACGCAGCGACGAGCTGTTGCTCGCCGTCGGGCAGCTCGACTTTGAGCTCATAGGTGCTCGGGCTGCGGGTGGCGTTCACATCGAACACCTTCAGCTTCTTGCCCCCCAGTCGCAATTCCATTTGGGCTGGTTCATCCCCCGCGGGGTCGCTACTGGCGCTGACGCGAAGTTGATACTGGCCGGCGCGGGGAAAATCGAACTTGGCCGACACGCTCCCTTCGCTCGCCATCGTCCAGCGGCGGCGATCTTCGCTGTAAGAGGCCGCCCCTTCGCCGCTCAATTGCCGGCGGTCGCGGCGCTGCGCCTGCACGAAGAGGGCCGGATCGGTAACGATCGTCGTCTCGGCGATCCGCTCGGCGGCGGCCAGATACTTTTCCATGAGCAGCGGCGGCAGCGTGAGCACTTCGCCGATATTGTCGAACCCGCTGCCGACGTCGTCCGAGGGAAAATCGTCGGCCGGCTGGAACTTCACCCCCAGCAGGTCGCGGACCGTGTTGTTGTATTCGGCCCGGTTTAGGCGGCGAATCGTCACCCGTCCCGGATCGGGCGGCCCATCGCAATCGACGTTGAAGAGAATTTTTTCGAGGTCGTTCACGGCCCCTTTCCGCTCGGCCGCGGTCGGCTGCGGCGAATCATCCGGGGGCATCACTCCCGTTTCGATCATTTGCAAGACGCGGGTCCAGGTCGGCAAATCGCCCGTGACCTTGGCTACGGTCTTGTAGTCGTGAAAACCGATCTCCGCCTCTTGCACATCGGGCCCGTGGCATTCCAGGCAATACTTCTTCAAGAGCGGTACGACGCGCGAGACGTACACCTGCGCGGGATCAAATCGCGGCCGACCACTCTGCGTGGCGGGATCCTGCGCCGATAGCGTGGCTGCCGAGCCGGCGAACACTAACCAGGACATCATCAAGGTCAAAACGCTACGAACCATGGCTACCGGTGAGCAAAAGAGGCGGGACGTACAACGATCTCTAACCAAACTGGATGCGCGGCAGGTCGCCGTTACCGGCGAAATCTCGCCGAATTTCGCAATTCTTGACTATATCCAACGTTCCGACGAGCGTCACCAAACGGCGGCAAATCGCAGCGTTCTCAGATTCGCTGAGGGTTCCTGCTCATCACGCCACCTATCCGCAAATCGACGAACGGGCAATGAACCGCCCTTATCCCTGTATTAGTGGTGCGCAGGGGTGGACTTTTTCTCCACATTCTTTGCTTGCCCGCTCCCCTAGCGTCGCCGCGTACTCTACAATCCGGCGTGCTTGTGGCTTAATGCTGCGCTCGCGCACGATTCCGTTTCCAAATAGGCGGAGAGGGATTTCCTATGGCTACGATCGACCCTGTTGTCGTTCCGGAACCCAACCCACTCCTGGTCGGCGAAATGTCGGCCCAGTCGCTCTACGACAAATGCTGGGCGCTGGCTCGCAACTTGTGGTGGACCTGGCACCCCGAAGTCATCAACCTGTTTCGCGATCTCGATCCGATTCGCTGGCGGCAGCTCGACCATAACCCGGTCGCGCTGCTTCGCGAGTTCACCCCCGAACGGCTGGCGACGCGAGCGGCCGAAATGGTGCTCTATAGCCGCATCAACTATGCCCATCGCCGGCTGAAGGAGTACATGGCGAACAAGCAAACCTGGGCCGCCTGGAATGCCGGCGTGCTCGGCGGGAAGCCGGTGGCTTATTTCTCGGCCGAGTTCGGCCTGCACGAATCGATTCCGATTTATAGCGGCGGCCTCGGCGTGCTTTCGGGCGATCACGTCAAAAGCGCGAGCGGCCTGGGGGTGAACCTCGTCGCCATCGGCCTCTTCTACGATCAAGGCTATTTCAAGCAGCAACTGGATGACCGCGGTTGGCAGTCGGAAGAGTATCTCGACACCAAGGTTGAGAATGTGCCGATGGAGCCCGCCTTGTCGCCCGACGGCAAGCCGATTACCGTGCGGATCGATACCCGCAGCGGGCCGCTGTTCGCGAAAGTGTGGGTGATGCAGGTCGGCCGCGTGCGGCTGTTCATGATGGATTGCGATGTCGAAGGGAACAGCCCCGAAGACCGCGACCTGACCAGCCGCCTCTATGGTGGCGACGAGCGAACCCGCATCCGGCAAGAGTTGGTGCTGGGGGTTGGCGGCGTCAAGGCGCTGCGGGCGCTGGGCATTACGCCTGGCGTCTATCACCTCAACGAAGGGCACAGCGCCTTTGGACCGCTCGAAGTGGTGCGCGAGCGGATGCACGACGACGGGATGAAATTCGACGACGCCCTGCGCGAAGTCGCCCGGCAAACGGTATTCACCACGCACACGCCCGTTCCCGCCGGCCACGACCGCTTTCACGGCGGGTTGGTCGAAGAGCACCTCGGCCCGCTGCGCGATCAGCTCGGGATCAGCTACGAACAGCTGATGGGCCTGGGGCGCGTCGAGCCGCAAAACGATCAAGAACCGTTCACGATGACGGTGATCGGACTCAAGATGTCGCGCCGGGCGAACGCGGTGAGCCAATTGCACGGGCACATTTCACGGCGGATGTGGGCTTCGCTTTGGCCGTGGCGGGTGGAAGAGGAAATTCCGATCGGCCACATCACCAACGGCGTGCATATTCCCACCTGGCTCGCCCAGCAGATGATGCAGCTTTACGACCGGCATTTTCCCGCCCAGTGGATTTATCGGATGGGCGAGCCGGAGGTGTGGCAGCACATCCACAAAGTCGATCCGGGCGAGCTTTGGGAAACGCACAACGCCCTGAAGAACGCCCTGCTGGCGTTCGTGCGCCGCCGCGTCAGCCGCCAATGCCGCCGCCGGGGAGAAAGCGACGACGCCGTCGAGACAGCGCGGAACGTGCTCGATCCGAACATCTTGACTATCGGCTTTGGCCGGCGATTCGCGACCTACAAGCGGGCCACGATGATTCTTAACGATCTCGACCGGCTCAACGCGATTGTCAACGATAAGGAGCGGCCGGTGCAGTTCGTCTTCGCGGGGAAAGCCCACCCCCGCGACGAACCGGGCAAGCGATTCATTCAGACCATCGCCAATCTGCGGCGCGATCCGCGGTTTGCCAACCGGATCGTGTATGTCGAAGACTACGACATGAACGTCTGCCGGCACATGATCCAGGGGGTCGATGTGTGGCTCAATAACCCCCGCCGCCCGCTCGAAGCGAGCGGCACGAGCGGCCAGAAGACGGTGCTCAATGGCGGGCTGAATCTATCGATTCTCGATGGTTGGTGGGCCGAAGCCTACGACGGCGCGAATGGCTTCGCCATCGGCCACGGCCTCAGCCACCAGGACGATGCCGTCACCGACCGGCGCGATGCCGAGTTCCTCTATAAGGTGCTCGAAGAGCAGGTGGTTCCCACTTATTACGACCGGGACGTGGACGGACTGCCTAGGCACTGGATCAAGATGATGATGAACAGCATCAGCACCTTGGCCTGGCGGTTCAGCGCCCACCGCATGGTCATGGACTATGCCCGGCTCTGCTATGTTCCCGCCGCCGGCGGCCTGAGCTGTGACATGAATATCCACTAGGGCCCGGCCACGCACTAACCCGAAGCGCCAGCAAGGGGCTATCTTGTAGTCACCTTTACCTTGCTTACGCTTTGGGCTCGTCTATGTGCGGCATTACCGGCGCAATCTGGACCGACCCGGCGCTGGCAGTCGATGCTGGGCAGCTCGCGCGGATGACGGCGGCCCTCGCGCATCGGGGACCGGATGGAGCGGGGGCTTATCGCGGGGATTATCGCGTTCGCCCGCCGTATGAAGCGCTGCCGGGCATCGCGCTCGGGCACCGGCGGCTGGCGATTATCGATTTGGCCACCGGCCAGCAGCCGATGGCGAACGAGGACGAATCGATCTGGATCGTTTTCAACGGCGAGATCTACAACTTCGAATATCTGCGCCGGCGGCTCGAAGGGTCGGGGCACAAGTTCCGCACCGATAGCGATACCGAGTCGATCATTCATCTCTACGAGGATGAAGGCCCGGAGTGCTTCGCCCACCTGAACGGCATGTTTGCGGTGGCGATTTGGGATGCCAATCGCCGCCGCCTGGTGCTCGGCCGCGACCGCCTCGGCAAGAAGCCGCTGGTCTATCGCAGCGAGCCGCGGCGGATGCTGTTCGCCAGCGAGCTGAAAAGCCTGCTCGCGGTGCCGGGCCTGCCGCGCGACATCGACCCGGCCGCGATCGATGAATACTTGACTTATCAGTACGTCCCGCATCCGAACATGATTTTCCGCGGTTTTCGCAAGTTGCCGCCGGGGCACTACGCGGTGTGGCAAGACGGCGAGCTCACCGTGCAGCCTTATTGGCGGCCGGACTGGAGTTATCAGCGCGAAATCTTGGAGCCAGACGCTGCCGCCGAGCTGCGCGCCCTGCTCGAATCGGCCGTGCAAATACGGCTCCAAAGCGAAGTGCCCTTGGGGGCGTTTTTGTCGGGAGGGATCGATTCGTCGCTCGTCGTCGCGCTCATGCAAAAGCTCTCGCCGACGCCGGTGAAGACGTTCACCATCGGCTTTCCGGTGAAGGAGTACGACGAATCGCCCTATGCCGAGCGGGTCGCTGCGCACCTGCGGACCGATCATCAGACGCTGCAAGTCACGCCCGATGCCGTCGGCATTTTGCCGAAGCTGGCCTGGCACTACGACGAACCCTTCGCCGACAGCTCGGCCATTCCCACTTGGCACTTGTCGCAACTGACGCGGCAGCACGTCACCGTCGCCCTCAGCGGCGACGGCGGCGACGAGCTGTTTGCCGGTTACCCGCGTTACCGGGCTGTGGCCTTGGCGGCGATGTTCGATAGGCTGCCGCCGCTCAAGGCGCTGGCAGCGATGAAAGCATGGCAGTGGCTGCCGTCGTCGGGCCGGCAAAAATCGAAGCTGCGGCAGTTCAAGCGGTTCAGCGCAGCGCTCTTGCTGCCTGCCGAGCGGCGGTATCTCGACTGGATTTCGATTTTTAACGAGTCGCGGCGGGCCGAGCTCTATACCGACGATTTTCTCGCCTCCCTGACGACCGACCCTGCCGCCTTTTTGCGGACCGCGTGGAAGCGCAGCCAGGGGCGCGACGCGATCAGCTCCGCCTCGCTCGCCGATTTGACGACGTATCTCCCCTGCGACCTGATGACCAAGGTCGATATCGCGTCGATGACCCACGGCCTGGAGTGCCGCGCGCCCCTGCTCGATTATCGCGTCGTCGAGTTCGCCGCGTCGCTGCCGAGCCGACTCAAATATCGCCGTGGCCGGGGGAAATGGCTGCTCAGGCGGGCGTTTGGCGATTTGCTCCCCGCCGAAGTT
Organism: Pirellulaceae bacterium; assembly: GCA_033762315.1. Lineage (GTDB taxonomy): Bacteria > Planctomycetota > Planctomycetia > Pirellulales > Pirellulaceae > CAYLLN01. The sequence continues at coordinate 49,507 of JANRLS010000165.1, read as the reverse complement.
TGGAAGCGCCCCAAAATGGGCTTCGGCGTGCCGCTCGACCAGTGGTTTCGGGGCGAACTACGCGACCTGACGCGCGACGCGCTTCTGAGCCCGAGCGCTCGCACCCGCGCCTATCTCCGCTCCGACGCGGTGCAAAAGCTGCTCGACGAGCACGACCAGCGCTACTTCGATCACAGCGCTCGCCTCTGGGCGCTCGTCATGCTCGAAATGTGGCTCCGCCAGTGGGCCGGAACGCCGGTCGGCTGAACTGAATCTTGGATTTCCGATTTATTTGGAATTTGGCTCTTGGTGCTTGCTCATTCCCCCTTGATGTCCCACACCTTGATCGACCGATCAAAGCTGGCGGAAGCAAGCCGCTGGCCATCGGCCGAGAAGGCCACGCCATAGACCGAGTTTTTGTGGCCGGCAACTTCGCCCCGCGGAGCGCCGGTTCTCGCATCCCACAGGCGGACCGTGCCATCGGCCCCGCCGCTGGCGACTACCGAATCGTCGGCGGAAATCGCCAGGCTCTTGACCACGCCGCGATGCCCTTCGGCTGTCAGAAATCGTTCGGCGGTGGCGACGCTCCACCATTCGATGCGCCCCGTGCCGCCGCCGGAAATGAGCGTTTGGCCGTCCTGGCGAAAGGCGAGCGATTGCGGCACCCCGTCGTTGCCGGTCAGGGTGCGTGACTTGCCCGTGGCCAATTCCCACAGTTTGAGCGCCCCGTCGTTGCCGCCGGAGGCGGCCCACTTGCCATCGGCCGAAAGGGCAACGGCAAAGATCACGTCGGCATGCCCCTTGAGGGCCATTTTCAGGCTGCCGGTTTCGGTATCGTGAATGCGGACTTGCGTGTCGTGGCTGCCGGTGGCGAGCAGGCGGCCATCGGCCGACGTCGCGAAGCATTCGATGTACCGCCCCGGCCCGGTAATGGTCGCCGCTGCCGCGCCGGCAGGGAGCTCCCAGAACTTGATGGACTGGTCGAGGCTGGCCGAGAAGAGCCGCTTACCATCGACAGAAAAAGCGACGCCGCAGACGCCGTCGGTATGGCCACGGAGGCGGGCCAGTTCGCTGCCGGTGGACGCATCCCACAGCTTGAGCGTGTTGTCGAGGCTCGCGGTCGCCAACTGTTTGCCGTCGGGCGAAAACGCCACCGCATAGACCGCGTTCGGATGCGTCAGGGTATGAATGAGTTGCAGCATCGGCACACTACCCGCGGCGTCAGCAATGAATCAGATCACTTCGTGCAGCGGCTGATAGAGTGCGTGATCGACGAGGTAGCGCGGTCGGCCGCTCAGGTCGTTCACGGTGACTCGGTTGATGTCGATTCCCAGCCGCTGGTAGAGCGTGGCGAGCACGTCCTGAAAATGGACTGGCCGCTCGGTGGCATGATCGCCGAGGCGGTCGGTCGCGCCGATGACCTGTCCCGTTCGCATGCCACCGCCGGCGAGCATGGCGCAACCGACGTTGGGCCAGTGGTCGCGTCCGCCGCGCGGATTGATGCGGGGCGTGCGGCCGAATTCGCCCCAGACGACGATGGATACATCGTCAATCATGCCCCGCGCGGTCAGATCCTCGATGAGCGCGGTCAGACCTTGATCGAGCGAGGGGAAGTGATCGCGGGCGTTGTCGAACGTCGTGCCGTGCGGGCGGCCATGCCAATCCCAGCGGCCATAGGCGAGGCTGACGACGCGCACCCCCGCCTCGACCAGCCGCCGCGCGACGAGGAAATAGTCGTTCATCAAGGGCCCCGCGTCGCCATAGCCGGCCGGCTCGGGGGAGCCGCGGCCGTAGCGATCGCGCAGCTTGGGATCTTCGCGCGATAGATCGAGCGCTGCGGCGAGCTTACCCGAGGTGAGGATGCCAAAGGCTTGCTCTTGATAAGCGTCGAGTCCGGCGATCGCGCCGGTGGCGTCGGCGGCACGCTTCATCCGGTCGAGTTGGCGGGCGAGCGCGCGGCGGTCGGCCAGTTGGTCGGTGCTGACCGAGCCGACTTGCAGCGTGCCGTCCCCATCGACATTTGGCGTGAACGGCCCATAGGCCGAGCCGAGAAAGCCGGGCTTGCCGGGGTCGGACCAGCCGGAGCCCTTCATCCGTGGAGAGAGGCTCACATACGGCGGCGTTCCTGGGGAGGCGGTTCCTTGCAGCTTGGAAACAACCGCGCCGAACGCCGGCCAGCCGCCGGCCGGTTGAGGCATGACCGGCCAGCCGGTATGGCACTGAAAGGCGGCATGTCGCCCCTCGGAGCCGACGAGCGAGCGGATGATGGCGAGGCGGTCCATCATCGCGGCGAGGCGCGGCAGGTGCTCGCAAATCTGGATGCCGGGGACGCGGGTGGCGATGGGACGGAACTCGCCGCGGATTTCGACCGGGGCGTCCATTTTCAGATCGACCATGTCCTGATGCGGCGGCCCGCCCGACAGGAAGATCATGATGACCGACTTTTGCCGCTGGGGCCGGGCCGATTGGGCTTCAGCCCGCAAGAGGGTCGGCAGCGAAATGCCCCCCATCGCCAGGCCGCCGATTTTGAGCAGCGACCTGCGCGAAATGCCATCACAAAAGGTGCGCTGGTTGCCAAGCACGCTGAGCATGGTCCGCTCTCCCAAGCGTGGATCGATGAATAAACAGCCATTTATATCATCGGCTGGAGGCGATTGCTACTCGGAATTGACGCGTTCAGAGTCGATCTTGCGATGCGCGATATCGGTTTGGCCTTTCGTCGTTCAAAAGTGATCGGCTACCGCGCAACGAAAAGGGCGCTGAAGCCCACCTTCAGCGCCCTCGAACTGGCGGCAGCGGCGCTACCTACCAGACCATTTCGTCCCAGGTTTGCCGCCAGGCATCTTCCAACTGACGGCACGCTTCCCACAGGGCGGGAAACCGAATCCGCAGGTCCTTTTGGCCGACCCGCAGCACGCCGGCTTCGTCGCCGATTTCGTGGTAGGCCTGGGCGAGATCCTCGTAGCCGAAGAGTGGGGTCAAGCCCATCGCCACGGCGGCATCGAGGTGGTCTTCGGCGGCACGCAATTCGCCGCGATCCAATTCCAACGCGAACAGCAGGTGGTGCGCCTTGGCGACGAAATTGTCGGCCCTAAGCGCTACAAGCAAATCTCCCACGCACGGCATATTCACTGCCGGATCGCCTGCTGTGGTCACCAGGGGCTGATCGAGCAGCACGTCGCCAGCATGGGCAATCGCCTGCTGCAATTCGTGGCGAGCCAGCCGTTCGTAGATTTGGCGAGCTTCGGTGCCTGGCCGCGGAACTGCCGCCACCAGCCGAATGTTCCCCAGTTCGGGAACATCCGGCAGGCGCTCGGCGGCCGCTGCCTGCTCGAGCCGCAACAGGCCGGTGTAATACGCAACGACCGGGTGCCGCTCGTTGAGCCGGCGGGCCAGATCGAGCTCGACAATCACCTGAGCATGATCCCCCGCTTCCAGCAAGGCCGCCGCTCGGGCGATGTGCTGCCAGACCGCCGTTTCGGCGGGCAAATCGAGCTGGCCCCAACCCGCCAATGCGTCGCCGAAGCAACCCGCCCGGTGATGCTCCAGAATCATCCACAGCCGCGCTGCAACCTCGCAGGCGGGGAGTTCATCGGCGGGACGAGGTTCGGGAAAGACCGGCGGCATGGGAACGGCAACTTCCCCCATGTCGTCTGGCAACAAAGCCGGAGCATTCCGCGGCTCCTCGGCGGCCGCGACGGCGGCCAAGGCCAGGAACATCGCAAACGCCAACAGCAGGAGCACCATCCATTTGAGCAGTTCCCAGCCGACGGCCGGTTGATAGCGAGTGGCAAACATGGCACACCTTCCTTTCCAAAAGCGAAACTGGCGGCGACCGGAAGAATGAGAGGCAAAGGGCGTGCCCTTCACCGCAAAATGGAAGTCCCTCGCGAACCGCCGAGAAACCGAGGCGTTCTTGCCGCTTCGCCCCGGCGCCCGTCCTCCAGGAATGTGCCCTGCCGCGCGCCTTGCCCGACAGGCGCGCACCTCCGCACATTGCTCGCCTACTAGCTCGTCAATAGGCCGCCCAAGTCTCGACTGGCCCGGCATTCGCCGGAAGGCTAGAACAATGACTCGCAAGCTCTGCAGAGGCCTATGAAACGGGACCAACCTGCCGTGTCGCCCCATTCTGTCGGTGCATTGCCGTTTGCACAGACTGCCGAGGAGGTGGTTCTGTCGCTCGGCAGCGATCCACAGACTGGCCTGCGAGGCGAAGAGATTGAGGCCGCGCGGGCCAAATATGGCCCCAATCGCCTGGCCGAAGCTCCGCCGGAACCGTGGTGGAGAAAGATCGCGGCACAGTTTCGCGAGCTGGTCATCTGGATTCTGATCGTTGCAGCGGTCATTTCCGGCGCGATGGGAGAGTGGATCGACACGGCGGCGATCGTGGCGATTGTCGTCCTCAACGCGGTGATCGGCTACTTTCAGGAAGAGCGGGCCCAGCAGGCTCTGGCCGCGCTGCAAAAGCTCTCGGCACCGCAAGCCAAGACCCTGCGGAATGGTCAATTGCAGGTGGTTCCCGCCGAGCAACTGGTGGTGGGAGACATCCTCGAACTCGAAGCGGGAGACTATATCCCCGCCGATTGCCGGCTGCTCGGCGGGTTCGATTTCACGGTGCAAGAGGCCGCGCTGACCGGCGAATCGGTGCCGGTCGAAAAGGACGCCGCCGCGATTCTGCCCGCCACCGCCCCCTTGGGAGACAGGCGGAACATGGCCTATTTGGGAACGGTCGCCGCGGCCGGCAAAGCAAAGGGGGTCGTCGTCGCCACGGGGATGCGCACCGAGCTCGGACGAATCGCCAAGCTGCTCGAACGTTATCAGCCGGAAACCACCCCGCTGGAGCGCCGCCTGCGCGAGCTGGGGCGGATTCTCATCTTCGTCTGCCTGGGAATCGTGGGGCTGATCTTCGCGTTGCAAACGGTGCGGGGCAGTCCGCTACTTGAGTCGCTGCTCTTGGCGGTGAGCCTGGCGGTGGCGGCCGTTCCCGAAGGGCTGCCGGCGGTGGTGACGATGGCTCTGGCGCTTGGCCTAGGGCGGATGGTAAAGCGGAACGTGCTGGTGCGCAAGCTGCCGAGCGTCGAGACGCTGGGGTGCGTGACGGTTGTTTGCTCCGACAAAACAGGAACGCTGACTCGCAACGAAATGACGGTTCGCGAGATCGTGCTCGACAGTGGACCGCTCGTGGTGACTGGCGTCGGCTACGCCCCACACGGCGAATTTCGCCCTCGCGGAGAGCCCGTGGCCATCGATTCGGGCTCGCGTGACGACCTTCGTCGCGCCCTAACCTGCGGGGCCTGGTGCAACAATGCCCGCGTGGTGCCGCAATCGGACGGCGTCCATTGGCAAGTGATTGGCGATCCCACCGAGGGGGCGTTGCTCGTGGCTGCTCGGAAGGCGGGAATCGAGCCGTCGCGCCATGCCGGAGAGGTGCTGCTCGAAATCCCTTTCGATTCGACCCGCAAGCGGATGTCGGTGGTGGTGCGCGGACCGGACGACTCGCGCACGATGTACGCTAAAGGCGCGCCGGAGGTGTTGCTGCCTCTGGCGGTGGCCGAACGGACCGCGGCGGGAGAGCGTCCGCTTTCGGACGAGGCCCGCGCCGAGTGGCTGCGCCGCGGCGGCGAGATGGCCGAGCGGGGCCTACGCGTGCTCGCCCTCGCCGACCGCGAATTGCCCCCCGGCGACGCGGGCCTCGCCGAAGAACGGCTGGTGCTGGCCGGTCTGGTGGGGATCACCGATCCGCCGCGCGAAGAGGTGAAGGTGGCGATCGAGCAATGCCGCGCGGCGGGAATTCGCCCGGTCATGATTACCGGCGATCATCCCGCGACCGCGCTGGCGATTGGTCGCGAATTGCACCTGGCCGAGCCGGGCGCGCGGGCCCTGAGCGGCAGGGAGCTCGACGACCTGAGCGACGAGGCCCTGGTGGCCCAAGCGCCGGAAATCGCCGTTTATGCCCGCGTCACCGCCGAACACAAGCTGAGGATCGTGCAAGCCTGGAAAAGTCGGGGCGAGATCGTGGCGATGACCGGAGACGGCGTGAACGACGCCCCCGCCATCAAGATGGCCGACATTGGCATCGCGATGGGCGTTACCGGGACCGACGTGACCAAGGAAGCGGCACATGGTGCTGACCGACGACAACTTTACCTCCATCGTCAGCGCGGTCGAGGAAGGACGCGGCATCTTCGACAACATTCAAAAGGTGCTGCAATTTCTGCTGTCGTGCAACCTCGGCGAAATCTTGCTGATGCTGGTCGCCAGCCTGCTCGGCTGGCCGGCACCGCTGCTTCCGGTGCAATTGCTGTGGATCAATCTCGTCACCGATGGCCTTCCCGCGCTCGCCTTGTCGCTGGAGCCGCCGGAACCGGGCGTGATGCGGCGGCCGCCGCGTCCCACCGGCGAGTCGATCCTCTCGTGGCGCGTCAGTTGGTCGATTCTCGTCCAGGGGCTGCTGGTCGGCTGCGTGGGGCTGGCCGCATTCGCCCTGATTCACCAGCAAAACCCCGCGAATATCGACGATGCCCGAGCGATGACCTTTTGCGTGCTGGTCTATGCCGAGCTGTTCCGGGCGCTGGCCTCCCGCAGCCAAACGCTCACCCTGTGGCAATTGGGCCTGTTCTCGAATCCGGCATTGCTGGTGGCGATTGTCGTTTCCAGTCTGCTGCAGATCAGCGTGGTGCTACTGCCGTTCACGCAATCGGTCTTCAAGGTCGAGGCGTATCCGCTGGCCGATTGGTTGATCGTGGCGCTCTTGGCGCTGGCCCCCGTGACGATTCTGGAAGTTACCAAACTGATTCGCGCCCGCTGGTGGGCACATGCAACGCGCCCGGCGGATCAGAAGCAGGCCTGACAGCGCAGTCCCAATCGCGACGTTGATCCCCATCGCTGGAAAAAGGGTTAGCGGCAGCGAGCTCATGCCAGTGGCGGCACTTGCCCAGCCACCGCCAACGATGCCGGAAAGTCAGAATCGGCCAACCTGCCCGCACTTGCCTGCCCGGCCACGAGCGGGAAGAATTGCCTCATCATGCCGCACTTCATTCGCCGCGCGTTTCCGTTTCTCGCCATGGGTTTGCTCGTCGCCGCCATCGCCTGGGCGGTGTCGTTTGGCACGCTTCCGAGGGCCGATTTCACGTTCGACAACGGCAACGAGGTCGAAACCATCGACCCCGGCCTCGCGACCGGCCAGCCGGAAAATCGAGTCATCAACGGCCTTTTTGAGGGGCTGCTTCGCAATGCTCCTCCCGCCGGTTGGGAGAAGTCGGCCGGACCCACGACCAACGTCGAAATGACTCCTCAGCCCGCGATGGCCGAGCTTCCCGAAATCTCGGCCGACGGCAAGACCTACACGTTCCGCATCCGCAAGGGGATGCTGTGGTCCGATGGGACCCCGGTCACGGCCGACGATTTCGCCTGGTCGTGGATGCGAACCCTGCATCCCGAAACCGCCAGCAAATACGCGTATCAGCTGTACTACATCGCCGGGGCCAAGGCGTATAACACGGCCGAAGTCGCCAGCGGTGACCAGGTCGAAGTCGAGCTGGCGGACCGCAAAACTCCCGATCAACCTTTTCCGCAAGGGACCGTCGAGCGAGGCATCCTGCGCGCGATTCACAAGCCGCCACAGCCCGATTTGTTGCCCACCGACGCCAGCGAAGACGCCCGCTCGAAAGCGGAAGCGGCCTGGCGACGGGCGTGGGTCTATGCGGTGGAGTTCGACGCGGCGAAATCCCCCACGGCGACGCCCCCCACCCCTAGCCCCTCTCCCGCCAGGGGAGAGGGAAAACTCAGGCTGTTCGCCAAAGATGTTTCGGCTGCCCGCGCGCAAGCGACGACGATGACTCCCCCTCCGCCGCCACTCGACAAGCTCGTGGCCTGCATGCAGGTGCTTCCCGACTTTGCCGCGACGGTCGGCGTTCGGGCACCGTCGCCCGACAAGCTGATCGTCACGCTCAATAGCCCCACGGCCTATTTCAACGATCTCGTCGCGTTCTATCCGCTTTATCCGGTCAATCGCCGCTGCGTCGAAACCCACGGCAGCCCCGCCTGGACTCAGCCGGGCAAGATCGTCAGCAATGGGCCGTTCACGCTGCATTTCCGCCGCATTCGCGACCGCATCCGCATGGTCAAAAACCCGCGCTATTGGGATGCCGACCGCGTGAAGCTGAGCAGCATCGATGCGATGGCGGTGAAGAGCGAAACGACGAGCCTCAATATGTATCTGAATGGGCAACTCGACTGGGCGACCATCATGCCCCCGAGCACGATCCCCAAGCTCCGCACCAAATACGCGGCCGAGTTCCACAGCGCCCCGATGTTGACGACGTATTTCTATCGGATCAACGTCGGGAAGCTCCCCGATCCGCGCGTCCGCCGGGCGCTCGGCATGGCGATCGACAAGTCCAAAATCTGCGAGCTGGTGACGCGGGCGGGGGAAAAGCCGGCCACGGCCCTCGATCCGCCGGGGCTCGCCGGCTATCAAGCTCCCGCCGGCTTGCCGTTCGATGTTTCCGCCGCTCAAAAGTTGCTGGCCGAAGCGGGACATGCGGGAGGGAAAGGGCTGCCGCCGATCGAAATTCTGTACAACGATCTCGACGCCCACCGCACGATCGCCGAGACGATCCAGCAGATGTGGAAAGAGGGTTTGGGGGTCGATGCCCAGCTGCGCGGGCTGGAGTGGGGAGTCTATCTCGATTCGCAGCACAAGCTGGACTATGTCGTCAGCCGGGCCGCCTGGGTCGCCGACTATGCCGATCCGAATACGTTTCTCGACATGTTCGTCACCGGCGGCGAGAACAATCAAACCGGCTGGAGCAACGCGGCCTATGACAAGCTGATTGACGATGCCGCCCGCGAGCCCGACGCGGCCCGGAGGATGCAAATGCTGCACGATGCCGAGCAGATTTTGCTCGACGAAGCGCCGATCTTGCCGATCTATTTCTACGTTTCGAAGAATCTGGTTCGACCGCATGTGAAGGGCTTCTTTTGCAACGTGCAGGATGAACATCCGCTGAAGCTGATCGAGATCGTGAAATGACCCCCCCGTGCTGGCAGTTCTGGCTCGATGTTGGGGGCACCTTCACCGATTGCCTCGCTCGCCGGCCCGATGGTGTCACGCTGCGGCGCAAGGTGCTCAGCTCGGCCGTGACCAAAGGAGCGGTCGGCGCGGGTTCGTCGGCGAGCCACATCGTCGATCCGGCCCGCGCCGAGCCGGCCGGTTTTTGGAGCGGCTACCGGCTCCGCGTGCTGGACGACACGGGCCGCGTGATTGGCGAATCGGCGGTGACCCACTCGCAGCCGGGGCGAATCGCGGGAACTTCGCTTCCGCCGGGTCGCGCGTATGAGCTGGTTTCCCCCGAAGAGGCCCCGATCTTGGCGATTCGCCTCTTCCTGGGTCTTGCTCTCGATCAGCCGATTCCGCCCTGCGACATGCGCCTGGGGACCACGCGCGGCACGAATGCCCTGCTGACGCGCCGCGGAGCGAAGACAGGCCTGGTGACGACCCGCGGCCTCGCCGACATCCTGCACATCGGGTACCAGAATCGGCCGAAGCTGTTCGAGCTGGCGATCCAGAAGCCCGTGCCCCTCTTCTCGGCCGTCGCCGAGATCGACGAGCGAATCGCCGCCGACGGCACCGTGCTGCAGACCCCGCGAGCCGAGCAAGTTCGAGCCGCGCTCGCGACGCTGCAAGGGGCCGGGATCGAGTCGCTGGCGATCTGCCTGCACAATGCCTATGCCAATCCGGCCCATGAGCTGGTCGTCGAGCAAATCGCCCGCGACCTGGGCTTTGCCGAAGTCAGCATTTCGACCCGCGTTTCCCCGCTGATGAAGCTGGTGCCGCGCGGCGACACGACGGTGGTCGATGCCTATCTGAACCCGATTCTGCGGACGTACATCGGGCGGCTCCGCTCCTCTCTCGCTCTCCCACTGGGAGAGGATCGGGGTGAGGGTCCGGGCGGAAATCCGGTCGAGCGTCCCACCACCAACCTCCGCCTCATGACCAGCAGCGGCGGCCTCGCGAGCGCGGCCAGTTTCACCGGCAAGGACAGCGTCCTTTCCGGTCCTGCCGGCGGAGTTGTCGGCTTTTCGCGCGTGGCCGAAGTGGCTGGTTTTCCGCGGGCGATCGGCTTCGACATGGGAGGCACAAGCACCGATGTTTCGCGGTTCGACGGCCGCTTCGAATATGAGTTTGAAACCGAGAAGGCCGGCGTGCGGATCGTTGCCCCGATGCTGGCGATCGAGACGGTCGCGGCCGGCGGCGGCTCGGTCTGCAAATTCGACGGCATGAAGCTCGTCGTCGGCCCCGACAGCGCGGGGGCCGATCCTGGTCCCGCTTGCTATGGGCGGGGCGGGCCGCTCACCGTGACCGACTGCAATTTTCTTCTCGGTCGCCTGTTGCCGGACCATTTTCCGTTTCCACTCGACTACCAGGCGGTGCGGCGGCGGCTGGACGAAGTTGCCAGCCAGCTCGCCACGTCCCTCTCGCCAATTGCCTTGGCCGAGGGGTTCCTGCGCATCGCCAACGCCAACATGGCCCAGGCGATTCGCTCGATTTCGATTGCCAAGGGATACGACCCGCGCGACTACGTGCTCGTCGCGTTCGGTGCCGCCGGGCCGCAACATGCTTGCGCCGTCGCCGCCGAGCTGGGCATCAGGCGCGTGCTGAGCCACCCCGATGCCGGCGTGCTGTGTGCCCTGGGAATGGGACTGGCCGACATCGTCAAGCATCGCTCGGCCGGCGTCTATCAGCGGCTCGATGCGGCGGGATTGTCGCGCGCCCGGCAGTTGCTGGATCGGCTCAGCCGGGAAGCGAACGATGATGTGCTGGCCGATGGCGGCACGGCCGAGCAGATCGAGATCACCCGCTCGCTCGACCTCCGCTACGTCGGCACCGATGTTCCGCTTTCCATTGCCGAGCCGGCCGCTGGCGACTACGCCGCGGTCTTCACCAGCGAGCATCGCCGTCTGTATGGCTATGTGTACGAGCAGCGACCTCTGGAAATCGTCGCCGCGCGGGTGGCGGCCCGTGGCCGATCCGACGCTCCGGCGCGTCGCTCTTCGTCCGCGGCCGCTTATGTGCCGACTCCCGACGGCACACGCGGTCTCGTCGTCGCTGGCGCATCGCAAACAGCCGCGCTCTACGACCGCGAGCGGCTGCGGCCTGGCGCGGTGATTGACGGCCCCGCCATCCTCGTCGAGCCGCTGACGACGACGATTGTTGACGCTGGTTGGCGTGGGGAATTGCTTGGCGGCGGCGAGCTTGTGCTGACGTCTGACGCGGGCGGGAATGACCAAGAACCAAGCACCAAAAGCCAAGCAAATCCGAATTCCGAAATCCGAAATCCGAAATCCGCCGGCGGCTCGGCGGGAGCCTCGCCCTTCCTGAACTTTTCGTCCCCCAGCCCTAGCAGCCAGCCTCCAGCCCTTTCTTCCTCCCCCGATCCGGTGCAGCTCGAAGTTTTCAGCAACCACTTCACCGCCATCGCGACGCAGATGGGAATCACGCTCCGCGGCACTTCGACCAGCGTCAATGTGAAGGAGCGGCTCGACTTTAGCTGTGCGATTTTCACGGCGACCGGCGATCTCGTCGTCAACGCGCCGCATATTCCGGTCCATCTGGGGGCGATGGGCGAAACGGTGCGGCGGGTCATCGCCGACAATCCCGCCATGCAGCCGGGAGATGTGTTCGTCACCAACGATCCCTATCGTGGCGGCTCGCACCTGCCGGATGTCACGGTCGTCACACCGGTGTTCCACAATCCAGTTCAAGGTTCCGATTCCTCAACTTTGAACTTTGAACCTGGAACTTTGAACTCGCAGCTGTTGTTCTTCACCGCCAGTCGGGCCCATCATGCCGAGATCGGCGGGATCGCGCCGGGGTCGATGCCGCCTTTTTCGCGAACGCTCGCCGACGAGGGAGTGCTGATTCGCAACTTCCGCGCCGTCGCTGGGGGCGTATCGCGACTCGAACAGCTGCGGTCGCTCTTGGCGGCGGGCCAGCATCCGAGCCGTTCGCCCGAGACGAACCTGGCCGACATCACGGCTCAAATGGCCGCCAACCAGCAGGGAGCGAATGACCTGACGCGGATGATCGAGCGGTATTCGCAGCCCGTGGTGCTGGCCTACATGCGGCACATCCAAACCGCTGCCGAGCGGAAGATGCGGGCCACGCTCGCCAGCCTGCCGCCCGGCCGGCGCGAATTCACCGAATATCTCGACGACGGCACGCCGATCCACGTCGCGATCACGATCGTGGGGGACGAGGCGACCATCGACTTCACCGGCAGCGGGCCGCTTTCGCCGGGCAACTTGAATGCCAATCGGGCGATCGTCACCGCGGCGGTGATGTATGTCTTGCGGCTGTTGATCGGCGAAGAGATTCCCCTGAACCAGGGTGTCCTCGCCCCGATCAACCTGATCGTGCCCGAGGGAATTCTCAGCCCCCCCGAGCGCGAGCGGCCGGAGGATTGCGCGGCCGTGGTCGGCGGGAACGTCGAAACCTCGCAGCGGGTGGTCGATACGCTGCTCGGCGCGCTGGGACTCGCCGCCGCCAGCCAAGGGACGATGAACAACCTGCTCTTCGGCGACGCCACCTTCGGCTACTACGAAACCATCTGCGGCGGCAGCGGCGCGACGGCCGCGGCCGACGGCGCGGATGCCGTGCATACGCACATGACCAACACCCGGCTGACCGATCCCGAAGTGCTGGAGGCCCGCTATCCGGTGCGACTGGTCGAGTTCTCGATCCGCCGGGGCTCCGGCGGCGCGGGGCAACGGCGCGGCGGCGACGGCGTGGTCCGGCGGATCGAATTCCTCCGCCCGCTGACCCTGTCGCTCCTTACGCAGCGCCGCGGACCATTTCCCCCCTTTGGGCTGGCCGGCGGCGAGTCCGGCGCGCTCGGCAAGAACACGCTCACTCGCGCCGCTGGGCGCGTCGAGCCACTGGCTGGCCTGGCTCAGATCGAGGTGCAGCCCGGCGACATCATCACCATCGAAACGCCGGGTGGCGGGGGCTGGGGGCTTATTACGCGCCCCAACTTCGTGCCGCCCGGCGGGGGCGATGGCGAGCGCGAGGGGCTGGTCGCAAGTCATTGACTGGCAACGATTTGCAGCGATTTCATCCGGGGGCCGGGGCAATAAGCGCGGGGGTGGATTTGCGGCGGGCTTACTATAGTTACTAGGGTTTGGGGACGCCCCCAATAAGCCCGTCCCCGCGGACGGTTGGGCACCCCTCGTGCGATCAATTTCGGCAGCCGAGGGGGACAGCGTAGCCCACTCGGCATGGGGCGCGCGGTTGCCGCCGGGAATTTGTGGCTTGGGGGGCGGATCGATGGTTGGCTGCATGGGTCACTCGCTGGTGAAAATACCGCTCGGCAGAATGCGCTATCCTGCCGAGGAGACATGTGTACAAATTAACTGTCATCTTCTGTAAGAAACCTGCGCGCGTCAAGAAACTTGCGCGCGGATTTTCGCGCGGTTTGGGACTTACGTCACAAGGCATTCGCGCAGGTGCCTGAGCCACAACGACTTACGCCGCCGCGCGTCGCCCTAAGTCGCGCGCGAAAAAGTTCCCCGCCGTGACTAGTCTGGTCACGCCGCGCCGGCTTCACGCAGGCCGGCTTCAACCCACCGATACGCGCCCCATCCGCGCGGCGCTTGCCAGCTCGTCGAGCCACCACTCGATGAGCGTCGCCTGGTTGGCGTTGGCCTCCAAATGGGCGTAGGCATCGAGGCAGAGGTCGAGGCAGGCGGCGGCCCCTTCCTCGCCGGGAAACCACCGCAACGCGCGGGTGGCTGCTTCGTCGAGCGCCGGATCGCCCGATTTTTGTCCCGCCGCCGCGGCCACGAGCAATTGCCGATAAAACTCCTCGGCCAGCGAAAACACCAGCCGCAGCCGGGCCCGCTTCAGTGGCGCTTCCTTGCCCGCTTCGTCCACGAAGCTGCCGACGAGCTTGCTCGCTTCGGCCAGGCTCGGCTCGCGGTCGCTAAGGATGGCCAAGAGCGCGACCCGAAACTCGACGAGCCGTTCGTCGCACCACAGGCTCGCCCGCTCGATGCTGCCGTGCCCCTGCCGGGCGGCCTTTTGCGCGGCGGCCGGATCGGGGCAAAGCCCCTGCTCGACCAGAATCGCCGCCACATCGTCAGCCGCCAGCGGGGCAAACCGCACGATCTGGCACCGCGAACGGATCGTCGGCAGTTGCCGCTGCTCGCTGGTGCCGATCAGAATCAGGATCGACTTTGGCGGCGGTTCCTCCAGCGTTTTTAAGAGGCAGTTGGCCCCTTCCTTATTGAGATAATCGGCATCGTCGATGATGGCGATTTTCCGCCGGCCCGAGAAGGGCTTGTTCGAGATGTTGTAGCACAGCCCCGCCCGCATCCGGTGCTCCTTATCGCCGATTAGCGACTCGACCGGAATGAACGCCTTATCGGCCGGCTTGCCGACGATTTCGACATCGGGATGCGACCCCGCCAGCACCTGCCGGCAACTGGGGCATTCGCCGCACGGATCGAGCCGCTCCTCCGGTCGCCGCTCGCACAGCAGCGCCTGGGCCAGATGCAGGGCCAACAGCCGCTTGCCGATGCCCGCCGGGCCGACGAACAAAAACGTGCTCGCGAGGCGACCGCGCGACAGGGCGTGGCGAAATTGATCGAGGATGGGAGCGTGGCCGCGGAGCATGGGGCAGGGCTAGGGCTGGGGGCTAGGGCCGGGGAGAATACGCTGGGCGGCAGCGATGATTTCGGCGTGAATGCCTTCAATCGGCTGGTCGGCGTTGATAACGGCGATTTTTTGGGGAAAGCGGCGGGCTTCGGTGAGGAAGCCTTGCCGGACGCGCTCCAGATAGTCGAGGCCGCGGGCTTCCATCCGGTCGGGAGACCGCTGAATGCGGGCGGCCGCCTGCTCGGCGGGCATGTCGAGCAAGAAGACAAGATCGGGCATGAGGCCGCCGACCGTCACCGCGCCGACTTGCCAGACATCGTCGGGCGACAGGGACGAAGCCCCGTCCCCATGCGCCTGATAAACGACGTTCGCCAGCAAATACCGGTCGCTAATCACGCACTTATCGGCCTCCAGTGCCGGGCGGATGACCTCCTCGACCAGCTGCGCCCGCGACGCCATATAGAGCAGCATCTCGCTGCGGCGATGGATCGGCACATCGTGAAGATCGAGGAGCAGCGACCGGAGCTTTTCGCCCAGCGGCGTCCCGCCCGGATCGCGGCAGACGACGACCTCGCGCCCCTGGCCGCGGAGCCAAGCCCCCAGCAGGCGAATCTGCGTCGATTTGCCCGCCCCATCCACGCCATCGAAGCTGAAGAACATAGGTCCGATTGTAGCGGAAAATGGGGCGTTCCAAGTCGTTATCCGGCAGCGGTTTGCGGCGAAATGCGGGGAATTTCACGGATTTTTCCGAACAAACGCCGCCCCCCCTTGGTAAGATGAAGGGCTGGAGTTCTCCACATTCGCTGGCAGGTTGCGAGGGTCGCCATGTCGGGTCGCGCGCTCATTGCGGGGTTGCTAATCGTTGCCGCGGCTGGCTCGGCATTCGCCCAGGTCAGCAGCTCGGGGGTCATCGATGCCGATGCCGCCCGCCAAATGGGGATGGAGCGGCTGTGGTTCACGCAGGTCGGCCTCGACCGGGGGAAGGGTCGCCTGGCCGGCGTCTATCAACATGTGAGCGCCACGCAGGCCCACACCGTGCTGGAGATTCTGCACGAAGGCAAGCGGTACGTCTTTTCAGAGCGCGAGCGCGATGCCTTTGGCCAGCCGATTGGGGTCGAAGGGGCGCGGGTCAAGGCGAACGAACTGGCCGCCAAGATCAAGGGAGAGGCCGAAACGGCCGGGGTGAAGGACGCTCCCCTGCCGCGGATTGATACTTATGTCGTGCCGCAGATCACGATCTATGTCAGCTCCCAGCGCGGCATGGTACATGCCATCGATGGCGAGACGGGGCGCACCCTGTGGGCGGCGACCGTGGGCAAGCCGCTACATACGACGAGTGCTCCGGCGGCGAGCGACACGCACGTCGCCGTGGTCAATGGTTCGATGCTCTATGTGATGCGGGTCGAAGATGGCTCGGTCGAATGGAGCCGGCAGGTGGTCGGCGCTCCCTCGGCCGGCCCGGCGATTTCGGAAGAATTCGTCTGGGTGCCGATGATTGGCGGGCAAGTAGAAGCCTACGACGTTCACAAACACAAGCGCCCGGCCGCGGTCTATCGCTCGTTCGGCCTGCCGCTGGTGCAGCCGGTGGTGTCGCTGAACAGCGTCGCCTGGCCGACCGACGAGGGGAATCTCTATGTCGGCTTTGCCCACGTGCAGGGGATGCGATTTCGCGTCGAGGCCAAGGATGCGATCAACTCGGCACCGGCGTTTCTCGCGCCGAACAAGGTGTTCGCCACGTCGCTCGATGGCTACGTCTATTGCGTACACGAAGAGAAGGGGCATGTCTTGTGGCGGTTCACCACGGGAGAGCCGATTTCGCACTCGCCGGTGGCGCTAGGAGACACGGTGTACGCGATTACCGACCGGGGGAATATGTACGCGATTAGCGTGGCCGATGCCCAGGAACGCTGGGTGACCGCCGGCATCAAAAAGTATCTGGCCGGCAATGACAACCGCCTCTACTGCGTCGATACGGGTGGAAATCTGACCGTGCTCGACACGAAATCCGGCAGCCGGATCGGATCGCTGGCCACGTCGTCGCTCGACTTGCCGATTCTGAACGTGCAAACCGACCGGATCCTGATTGGCAATTCGCAAGGGATGATCCAGTGCCTGCGCGATTCGGCCGTCTACTGGCCGGTGGTGCATTATCTGACCGAGCCGAAGAAGAAATCGACGCAGCCCGCCAAGCCCGGCCCCGCCTTTGGCCCCGCGCCGATGCCTGCCGGACCCCCGGCCGGGCCCGATCCCTTCGCAGCTCCGCCGCCGGCCGCGGTCGATCCGTTTGCCGCCCCCGCCGCGCCGCCGGCTGCCGCTCCTCCTCCGGCGGCGGTTGATCCGTTCGCGGACCCGAAATAGGGTTCATTCACCGGTGAGCTGCCGCAGCCTGGTTTTCGCGTCTTTGTAATCGGCATCCCGGTCAATCACCATCCGCAGGGCGCTCGCCGCTTCGTCGGGCCGGTTCATCGCCGCCGCGAGCACCCCCAGCCGATAGAGCGCGGCGAGATGCGTTTCAGTTCCCCTCTCCCCTTCCGGCAGAGGGGCTGGGGGTGAGGGGTTCGCCGCCGCTTGCCGATAGAACTCTAGCGCCTTCGCGTATTGCCGCAGGTGCTGCCAGCACTCGCCGAGTTCGAGTAGCGCGGCGGCGGCCCAGGCCGGGTCGCGGCGGGCCTCTTCCAGCCGTTGAATCGCCCCGCTGAAGTTGCCGGCCTGTTTGAGCAGCTTCGCCAGCTCCACGCGCAGCCCCATTTCCCCCGGCAGCCGTTCGCAGCGCAGATGCAAGATTTCGATGGCGAGCCGGTGGTGCTCGGCCTCCAGGTGCTCGGCTAGTTCCCCGGCACGCGGATGCGGGTCGGACTTGGCCCGCCGCCGCGCCAGTTCGATCTGCCGCCGCGCCCGGGCCAATTGCAGCTCCTCGCGGGCCGCGAGGAGGCGAAAATCGCTGCCGCACGCCCCTTGCGCCGCCAGCAGGCAATTTTCGGCCTCGCCGAACCGGGCCGCGGCCAGCAGGGCCTCGACCAGCGCGAGGTGGCGGGGGGCATTCGTGGGATCGGCGGCGACCGCCCGATGCAAGTCGGCGATGTTTGTTGGTGCTGGCTCGGCCGGATTCAGGTCGGAGAGCGCCTGGCGGAGCGCGGGATCCCCCGGAGCCAGCTCGCTGGCCTGTCGCCAAAGGGGGAGAGCTTCGTCGAATCGCCCCTGGCGGGTGAGGGCGAGCGCGAGTTGCTTCCAGGTCGCGATGTCCGCCGAATCGACCTCCAAGGCGGCCCGCAAATAAGCCAGTTCCGTTTCGGGCAGGTCCGCCAGCTCGCAAGCCGCGGCCAAGTGGCAGAGCAATTTGGGGTCAGCATGGCCCGTTTTCAAGCGTTCGGGTCCCTGCCGGAGCAGCGCGAGGGCGGACTCGGCGGAGTCGAGCGGCGGCAGGGGTGGCGCATCCGGGGAGCCGCGCAGCCAGGCGAACCAGCCGTCGCGGGTTGGCGGGGGATTCCAGCGCCGCAGGTTCGCCAAAAAGCGGCCCAGATAGAGCGTGCTCCCCGGATCGCCGCGCAGGCATTCGGCCAGCAGCTCGTGGATGCGGGGAAAATCGGGCCGCTCCGCCCCCGCCAGCCGCTGGGCCAGCTCCAGCCGCTGCTGCAAACCGCGCCGCCAATCGGGGGATTCCAGCGGCGAGGTGGGCGAGGGAGCGGGCATGACGTTATTCTGGAGCAGATGAAGCCAGGCCAAGTTTATCTGGTGGGAGCCGGTCCGGGGGACCCGGGGCTGGTGACGCTGCGCGCGGCGGAGGTGCTCTCTCGGGCCGACGCGGTGCTCTACGACTATCTGGCCAACCCGGCGATTCTGCGCCATTGCCGGCCGGGGGCGACGCTCGTTTCGCTCGGCAAGCACGGGACGGGGCGGGTCGTGTCGCAGGACGAGATCAACCGGCAGCTGGTTGCCTTGGCCGAGCAGGGGCAAACGGTCGTCCGCCTGAAAAGTGGCGATCCGCTGGTCTTTGCCCGCGCGGCCGAAGAGCTGGCGGCCTTGGCCAGCGCGCAGATTCCCTTCGAGATTGTTCCCGGCGTGACGGCGGCCCTGGCGGCGGCCAGCTACGCGGGAATTCCGATCACCCACCGCGATAGTGCCTCGGCGGTGGCCTTGGTGACGGGGCGCGAGGATGGCGACAAGATCGATTCGGCACTCGATTGGGTGGCGCTGGCCCGGTTTCCCGGCACGCTGGTGCTATACATGGGGGTGACGACGGTGGGGCACTGGTCGAGCGGCCTGATTGCCGCCGGCAAGCCGCCGACTACGCCGGTGGCCATTTTGCGGCGCGTCAGCCTGCCCGATCAGTCGCGGATCGACACCACGCTGGCGGGGGTCGCCGAGGCGGTGCGCGCGGCCCGCTTGCGGCCGCCAGTGGTATTCATCATCGGCGAAGTCGCCACCGAGGGGCCCGCCTGGAGCTGGTTCGAGCAGCGGCCCCTGTTCGGCCAGAAGGTGCTCGTTACCCGCCCCGCCCACCAGGCCGACGACCTCGCCCAGCCGCTAGTTGAGTTGGGGGCCGAAGTGCTGCTGCAGCCGGCGATTGAAATTCGCCCGCTACCTCCCAGCGCGTCGAGCGACCAGGTTCTTGATTCGCTCGACCGGTTCGAGTGGCTCGTCTTTTCGAGCAGCAACGGGGTGAATCACTTCTTTGATCGCCTGACTGCGCTAGGCCGCGATTTGCGGGCGCTGGGAAAAGTCAGCCTGGCCGCGATCGGCCCCGGCACGGCCGAAGCGCTGGCCCGCTGGCATTTGAAACCCGATGTGGTGCCGGCCGAATATCGAGCCGAGGCGCTTGCGCGGTCGCTCGCCGCGCGGGCCCAGGGGCGGCGATTTTTGCTGATCCGCGCCAGCCGCGGGCGCGAAGTGCTGGCCGAAGAGCTGGCGAGCGCGGGGGGAATTGTCGAGCAATTGGTGGTGTACGAGAGCGTCGATGTGGAACAGGCCAACGCGGAAATCGCCGCGCAACTGGCTGCCGGTCGGATCGATTGGACGACCGTCACCAGCTCGGCCATCGCCCGGTCGCTGGCCCGGCTGTTTGGAGAGAATTTGCGGCGCACGAAGCTCGCGAGCATCAGCCCGATTACCACCGCCACGCTCCGCGAGCTAGGGCACGAGCCGGCGGCGGAAGCCCGCGAGTACACGATGGCGGGGGTGGCGGCCGCAATTCGGGACGCCCGTTAACCGGCGGGCTGCGACCGCGTATAATGGGGAGAAATCAGCCCCTCGCCAGATTGCGTGCCCCATGCCCGTGCAGATGCAGTTGTCGCGGATCATCATCAGCGAGATCAATCCGCAGCAGGTGATTTACTTGAAGGAAGTCGAGGGGGAGCGGACCTTTCCGATTCTCATCGGCATCTTCGAGGCGGAGAGCATCAACCTGGGGGTGAAACGGGTGGAATCGCCGCGGCCACGAACGCACGAACTGCTCGTGCAGGCGATCGACGCCTTGGGAGGGGAGCTCGATAGCGTGGTGATTTGCGAGCTGCGCGACCACGTCTATTTCGCCAAGCTGCGCGTCCGCCGCGATGGGGAGCTGATCGAGATCGACTCGCGCCCCAGCGACGCCATTGCCGTGGCCGTCGCCTGCAACCCCGTCCTGCCGATCTACGTGGCCGAGGAAGTTCTGGAAGACAGCACGGGGCAGTAGCCGCGGAGACCAAACCCGAAGCGTCAGCGAGGGCTCTCTCACGCAAGCCCGGGGCGTCATCCGGGGCTACTTCAGCTTCTTCATCTCCACCTTCCGAAACTCCACGGGGTGGCTTTCGGATTGCAGCGAGATGGTGCCGCCGGAAAGCTGGATGCCGCCGGCTTTGGCGGCCAGTTCCTTGGCGTGGGCTTCGCGCTCGTCGAGCTGAGGCTGGTTGTATTCGAGCACCGTTTTGCCATTGATGATGTGCTTCACGACTTCGTTGCCGCGGGCTTCGATCTCGACCGTGACCCAGCCGTCGCCGTGGTAGGTTTCGGACTTGCTGCTGATGCAGTGCTTGGTAATCAGCTCGCCCCCCACGACAACGTTGGTGTAGGGAGTACACAGGTTGGCGGTGGTGCGCGTTCCCGTGCCGCTGCCGCCGAGTAGCTGGACCTCGATCGAGGCGGGGAAATCCTGATCCTTCCCCATCGTGGACGGCGATTCGCCGTGGATCATCACGCCGCTGTTGCGGGTCGCCCAGCCTGGCCCGCCGGGGCACTGGTCGCCGATGAAGCGATATTCGACGCGAAGGAGATAGTCGGCCAGCGGCTCGTTGTAGAAGAGGTGGCCGAACTGCGGGCCTTTTTCGCTATTGAAGTTCTTGTAACCGTCGTAACCGACTTTCAGCACGCCGTTTTCGACGCGAAAGGTGTTCAGGTAGTTGTCGCCCGCTTCGCGGTAGCGGATTTTCGGCGTCCAGCCCGTCAGGTCCTTGCCGTTGAAGAGCTGAATCCATTCCCCCTTGTCGTCCGTATCGGCGGCAAAGGTGGGTGAGCAAAGGGAGGCAAGGGAGAGGATGAGGGCGACGAATGAGCGGCGCATGTAGCGGTTCCCGGCGAGGAGAGACAAGGACTGGTAACAGCGGCATCGTAACCCCGACTGGTTCCCACCGCGAGCGGTCGTTACGCTCGGCCGCACCCGGCACCGCAAAAATCGATATAGAATCATGATTGTGTTATTGGCCGTGGGGGGCATGTTGCGATGTCGTTGACGTGTCCAATTTGTCAAACACCGGTGCAGATAATCGGCAAATTCGCGATCTGCCGAGAGCATGGGCCGGTGACACCGCTTGAAGAGACCAAAGCACCAAATGCTCAAACGACAGTTGGTGACGCGGAAACCTCGCCGCTGACCAGGCCCAAGGTGTTCCTCAGCTATGGCCGCAAGGATGCTCGCGTGCTGGTGGATCGCCTCTGCATGGATATCGTAGCTGAGGGGTTCGATGTATGGCGCGACACGGAAGAAATACGCAGCGGAGACGATTGGCAGGAGGAGATTGCAGACGGCTTGCGGAGCGCTCAGGTAGTGGTGGCGGTCCTGACACCTCATTCGGTTCGCACCTCAGCTCGCGGCCAAAACGAAGTCGACAGCGTCTGCTTGGGCGAGATAGCCTATGCCCTTTTCCGGACGCCGCCCCGGCCCGTGGTGCCCGTGATGGCTGCCACTTGCGAACCGCCGCTCGCCCTGTTTCATCTCGACTATGTCGATCTACGAGCCTGGTCCGACTCCGAAGATCAGTACCGCGCCGGTTTCGCACGGTTAGTCGAGGGCATTCGCGCGGCCTTGCGGGGCGAGAAACGCTATCGCGCCTGGTTTCACGAGCTACAGGCTTTTGATTTCGCGCCCTTCCTCTTCTCCCGGCGGCAGCACTTCGTCGGCCGGCAGTGGCTGTTTGACGCCATCGATGCCTGGCGCGCGGACCCCGGCGCCAAACCCGTGCTGCTCGTGCGGGGCGATGCGGGCGTAGGCAAGTCAGCCATTGTTGCCGACCTGGTGCATCGCAATCCGGATGGACAGGTGCTCGCCTACCATTGTTGTCAATGGAACCTGCCTGCCACACTCGATTCCCGCCGCTTTGTCCAAAGCCTGGCGTCCATGATCTCCAGCAAATCGGAGGCGTTTGCCGAACGCCTCCGTCGTGACGAAACGATTCGTCGCAAGCTGATGGGTGAGGAAAGCATCGATCCAAAGACCCTGTTTTACGAAGCGCTGCTCGCGCCCCTGCACTCGTTGCCCGCCCCCGCCATGGGTCGGCGCTATCTGCTGATCGACGCGCTAGATGAAACGCTGCTCGCGCCGCCTGGCACGCCGACGATTGTCGAAGTGTTGGCCGCCCATCTCGATAGGCTGCCGGCATGGCTCCGCGTGGTCGCGACGACGCGTAACGAGCCGCAGGTGCTTTCGCGCCTGCGAGGACTGAAGCCGGCCGAACTGAATGCCCACTCGCCCGAGAATCTGGCCGATCTACAAGACTATTTGCAACTGCGGTTAGCGCGCCCCAATTTACAGGAGCGGCTCACTCAGGAAGGAAGAACGGCGGAAGAGGTAGCGCAGTTGCTGTTCGCCAGCAGCGAGGGGAATTTTCTCCACGCGCGGCAAACACTCGACGACTTCGAGACGGGGGTGCTGACGGGCCAGCAATTGGCCGCCCTTCCGCCCGGTCTGGCGGGCTTGTACGAAAATCGCTTTGCCGCGCAGTTCCCGGATGAGGCGAGTTTTGCCGGACCCGAGCGCGTGTTCGAGGTATTGGCCGCCGCGCAGGAACCGCTCAACGAGGCACAGCTTGCCGCCGCGAGCGGGCTGGAACCGCTCAAGGAGTTGCCCCGTCTGCTCGCGCGGCTGCAGCAGTATTTGCGCACCGTGGAAAGCGACGAGGGACGGCGGATCACCTTTTATCACAAGTCGCTGAGCGATTGGCTGACGCATGCTGACCGCCGCGGGCTACACCGCTCGATCGAGCCGCGGCTCGGTCATCGGCACTTGGCCAGAGCTGGCTGGAGCGAGTTTCAACGCGGCGTCTCGGACCTATCGCCGTACTTTCTGCGCTACCTGCCGGCGCACCTGATTGCCGCCGAGCAGTGGGACAATCTGGAACAGTTGCTCACCGACTTGTCCTACTATGAAGCTCGCAACGCCGCTGGCCAGCTCACCCTCCTGGTGACCGACATCTCGTCAGCATTGAACGCCCTTCCTGTTGGCCGCCCCGAACGCAAGTTAATCCAACTCTTGGAGGAATCTCTCCGACTCGCCAATCAGCTCTCCACTACCAATAAAGCCGGATACCCGCAGGGAGTTTTCCAATGCATCTGGAACGCTGGTTGCTGGCACGATTCACCACGCCTAAAGCCACAAATCCTCGAACGGCGAGAAGATCACAAACGTTGGGGAACTCGCTGGTGTCGAAGGGCTGATGTTACGAACCGCGGGCACTCGTCGGGGCCCATTCTTGCCGTCGCGAGCAATCGCTTATTCAGCCAGGTTGTTTCCGTTGGAAATTCGGATGTACTGGTCTGGGATCCAGTTTCCAGTCAAGTCGTCTCGCGAGTTACCGACTTTTCTCCGGCGGCAAGTTCGGTGGCGATTTCGCGAAATCAGAGCATTGTGATCGGCCATATCGACGGATCCGTATCAGTTTGGGGAGCTTCGCTGACCCGCAAGATGGCCAGCTTTGTGCTTGGTGACTCCGCGATCGTCGCGGTTGATGCTGCGCCTATCGAAGAGCGATTCGCAGCAGTCAACTCACAGGGGGAAGTGTTTCTTCTCGCCCTGCCCGCGCAGGATGTCTCGCCAGAAGTGACTCAAATCCAAGCGCCATTTCGAGCGGCGCAACTATTGACGGGCCAGCCATTGGGTTATGAGTTCTGCACCGACGAACATGGTCCTTGGTCCGTTAACTATAGCGCCGACGGTTCGCTACTTGTGGTACGCAATTGTCGATCGGCCGAAGCTACGCAGAGAATTCATGAGCAGATGGGAGATGCGTGGCAAGCAGGGTTTTTCTGGATCGACATGCCCGACCGAACGAGTTGGCTGATCGATGCCAAGTCAGGAGAGATTCTGAAAACCTACCCACACGGCGAATATGGTCGCGCCAACGTTGACGATTTTCCCAAGGTCTCGTTTTCCCATGTCACAGAGACAATGAGAGGATTTGGTTGTTCCAATTCCAACAAGCTTGTGCCGCTAGATGGGCGGGTTGCCAAATCGACTTCTGATCATGGCGATTGGTTGCTGCCTGGCAACGGAATTCTGTCGGACCCAGAAGGTAAACATTGGGCAGTTGTCAATGTCGATCGCGTCGATTTCTACGTGCTGGAATCATGACGCCGCGTTTATTCGCGCGCCATGCGGTTGCTAGTCGCGAGTATTCTTCCCGCCAGAACCTCGAACGCTTGCGCCATGCCATCGGCGATGACAAGGTTGCGGGCGATAAGAGGACGCGTCGATCTCCACAGCCATTATGCGACAACAGCCTTTACTCTCGTCGTAGCACAAGGCCGGAGGGGATGCCCACCCTTGGCAATTCAATATGGGCCGCAGGCGCTAGAACTCTCGAATCGGGCTATAGCGCTTGTAGGTTTCCCAGACGTCACCATCGGGGGTCATGCGGGCGTCGCCCGTTTTCGTGAGATTGTCGTCAAGCTGCCCGCGGAGCTTGGCCTTGGCGGCGGCATGCAATGGCTCGGTGGCGACGTTCCTCACGGTAGCGGGATCGTCCTTCAGCGAGAACAGCTCTTCGGCGGGCCGCTTGGCGACGGCCAGATCGAGGAAGGGGCGAATCTTGGGATCATCCTTGCCGGCGACCAGCAGCGCCAGGGTCGGGGAGGCGTCGATATCGTGATAGCCGGAAGTTCCGGCGGCGGTGGCGGGGTCGCCGGCTGGCCACTGGTCGGGTTTGAAGTTGCGGATGTAAAGGTAGTCGGCCGTGCGGATGGCGCGGGCCGGATAGCCTAGGTTCATCGGCCGGCTCGAAGAGTGCCGCTCGCGGGCCAGAAACACATGATCGCGGGTCGGATCGACTTGGCCGGACTTATCGCTGATAAGGGTCGGCAGCAGGCTTTTGCCGGTGGTGGCGGCGGGGATGTTCTCGCCGCTGGCCGCCAGAATCGTCGGGGCCAGATCGACATGCCCGGCGAAATCGCTCACGGTGCGGTTCCCTTTCACTTTCGCCGGCCAGCGAATCGCCAGCGGCATGTGGGTGCCGTGGTCGTAGAGATTGGCCTTGGCCCGGGGGAAGGGCATACCGTTATCGCTGCAAACAATGACGAGCGTGTTCTCTGCTTCGCCGGTCGCGGCGAGTTGATCGAGCAGCTTGCCCAGTTGGGCGTCGAAATACTCGACTTCCATGGCATAGTCCAAGAGGTCGCTGCGGACCTCGTCGCTAGCGGGCAAAAACGGCGGCACCTCCACGTCAGCCAGCTTTTTGCCGGCGGCGAGGCCGGCCCCTTTTTCGTACGCCCGGTGCGGCTCTTTGCCGCCGTACCAGAAGCAGAACGGCTGGTCCTTGGGGCGGGTCTTGAGGAACTTGGCGAAACTGGCGGCATAGTCGGTCGGGCCGATCCCCTTGTTCGGTGGGTTATCGAGCTTGACGCTGAAATCGGTGCCTGCGGGATTGCGCTCCCAGCCGCTGATCTTGAAGTTGCCCGGCCCCCAAGCCTTGCCCGAGTAGCCCACGAAGTAGCCGGCCTGCTCCAGAATCTGCGGATAAACCGGCAGATCGCGCGGGAAGCTGCTGGCGTGGGTGCCCGCCTCGCGCAAGCGCCACGAATGCTGCCCCGTGAGCAGCGCCGCCCGCGATGGGCTGCAGCCGGGCGTCGCCGTGAACGCATTCTGGAACAGCACCCCCTCGCGCGCGACCCGGTCAAAAGCCGGCGTCCGCACGAACTTGCAGTCGTAAGCCGAGGCGTGCGGATAGCACCAATCGTCGGCGATGGCGAGGAGGATGTTGGGGCGGTCGACAGCGAGAGTTGCTTCCGCAGTAGTGACAATAAGAAATCCCGCCAACAGGGGAGTCCAGCAAAACGGCTTCATGGGAGCACCTTGATTCAGTCAACCCAGTTTTCGATCTTTAGACTCGGAATGACAGCGAAGTCCCGCACGTTCCGTGTGACTAGCGTCGCATCATTGGCCAGCACGATGCAAGCAATCAGCAGGTCTGCCCGGCCGATTTTGCGTATTCCCTTGATACCGCGCAGGCGGTCAAACTCCGCGCACGCCGCAGAATCCAAAGGCACGATTCGCCACCCTGCCAAAGCGCGATCGGAATCAGTCAATCGTCCCTGAGCCGTTAGCAGCTGTGTCGCAGAAGCGGCTTTGCGGACGAATTCGAATCGCCCTTGCAACACTTCGATGCGGGTGATGATGGTAATGGCAAGTTCGTCCCGCTTTGCTTGGACAACCCGCGCCCGGACGATTGGATGTCCGGCATGAAAGTGATTAAACGTATCGGTGTCGAGGAAAAAGCTCACGTCACTTCCTCGTCCCAGCGCTTTCGGTTTTCGCGTAACTGACGCTGGAACGCCTCGAAATCGGGATCGTTGGCGAACATTCCGAATTGGTCGAGGACCGATGCTCCTAGGGCGGATGCCGGATCAAGCCAGCGCTCGATGGCTTGGCGCGAGAATCTCCACTCCTTGCCGATCTTGCGACCTGGCAGGCCTTGTTCGGCCACCAGACGTTCGATGGTCCGCCCTGGCAGACGAAGATACTTCGCCGTCTCAGCGAGATTCATCACTTCCCGGATGATTCGCACTGGGTGCTTGGGCTTGGACTTTGTGGTTTGCGGCATGATCTGACCTCCGTTTAACAATTATACCTCGATTCACCCCACCAGCTTCGTCACCACTTTCCCCGCCACATCCGTCAGCCGGTACTGCCGCCCCTGGAACTTGTAGGTGAGCTGTTCGTGGTCGAGGCCGAGGAGGTGCAAGAGCGTGGCGTGCAGGTCGTTGATATGCACGGGGTCGGCGATGGGATGGTAGCCGAGGTCGTCAGTCTGGCCGACGGTGACGCCCCCTTTCACGCCGCCGCCGGCGAGCCAAACGCAGAAGGCGTCTTTATGGTGGTCGCGGCCGGGCTTGGCGCTGGGATTGTCGTCGGCATCGGTCCCTTGCAGCATCGGCGTGCGGCCAAACTCGCCTCCCCACACGACGAGCGTCTCGTCCAAGAGGCCGCGCTGCTTCAGATCGGCCACCAGCGCGGCCATCGGCTGATCGACCTCTTTGCAGCGGGGAGGCAGGCCCCCTTCGATATTGCCGTGCGTGTCCCAGTCGGCATGAAAAAGCTGCACGAAGCGGACACCGCGCTCGACAAGGCGACGGGCCAAGAGGCAATTGTTGGCGAAGCTCGTCTGGCCCGGTTTCGCGCCGTAAAGCTCGCGAGTGGCGGCTGATTCGGACGAGAGGTCCATCAGATCGGGTACGGACGATTGCATCCGGAACGCCATTTCGTACTGGGCGATGCGGGTGGCGATTTCGGGATCGCCGACGTCGGCCAGTTCGGTCCGGTTGAGGGCCTGCACGCCGTCGAGCATTCGCCGCCGGTCGGCTGGCGAGATGCCGGGCGGATTCGAGAGGAATAGCACCGGATCCCCTTGGCTGCGGAATTCGACTCCCTGATGCACGCTCGGCAGGAAGCCGCTCCCCCACAGGGCGCTCCCCGCCCCGGCCACTTTGCCGGTGATCATCACGACATACGCCGGCAAGTCGCGGTTTTCGCTCCCCAGGCCGTAGCTGACCCACGAGCCGATGCTCGGCCGGCCGAACCGCCCAAAGCCGGTGTGAAACATGAGCTGGGCCGGTCCGTGGTTGATCTGCTCGGTGTGCACCGTTTTGACGATGGCGATATCGTCGGCCTGCCTGGCGAGGTGCGGCAGCAGCTCAGAAATCTCTTGCCCACTCTGGCCATGTTTGGCGAACTTGAACCGCGGGCCGAGCAGCGACGGATGACCGCGGAGGAACGCGAACCGCTGCCCTTCCAGCAAATGCTGCGGGCACTTTTCGCCATCGAATTTGGCGAGCGTTGGTTTGTAGTCGAAGAGCTCCAATTGGCTTGGCGCGCCAACCATGTGCAGGAAGATGACGTTCTTGGCCCGCGGCTTGAAATGCGGCGGCTTGGGGGCCTGGGGATCGGCTGCAGCTTCCGCGCCTCGCGATTCCTGCCCGAGCAGCCAGCCGAGCGCGAGCGAACCGAGACCGAAACCGCTGTGCTGCAGCAGGGCGCGGCGGGTGGAGGAAGGGCTAGGGACTGGAGACTGGGGGCTGGGGAACATCGCAGGAACTCCGGCAGTGGCAAACCAGTCTCTGTTTGTAGCACGCCGAGCGGAGATTTGCCTCAATTTCCCACGAACTTGGCGTAGATGCTGCGGGCTTCGGCGATGTCTTCGGTGCCGCCGATGACGGCCCGGCCGTCGGGAAAAATGGTGACGAGGTGGCTGCCGATGGTCGCCCGGACGAGATACTTGTTGCGCGTTACCTGGCCGACGGTGGCCAGCCTTTCCGCCACGGCTTCGAGGGAGATCGGCTCGCGGCCGGGAAAGCTAAGCTGCACCGCGTTGCGACCGCACAGAACGGCCGTGTGGCTGCCGCGCTCGCCGGAGAGCCACGGAAACTCGCGCCTCCCGCAGCAGGGGCAATCGGCCGATTTCGCGTCCGCGAGCTTGATCTGCCGCAGCGTGTTTTCCCACAGGTCGAGCACGGTCCAGGTGCGGCTAATGGCCGCCCGGTTGCCGCTGAGAATTTTCAGGGCTTCGCTGGCTTCGAGCGAGGCGATCACGCCGATGATCGTCGCCAGAATTCCGGCACTGTCGCAGGTGGGGGTGCTCCCCGGCGGCGGCGGATCGGGCATCAGGCAGCGGAGGCAAGGCGTTTCGCCGGGCAAAATGGTGAGCGATTGCCCTTCGGCCCCCAGGCAGCCGCCATAGACCCAGGGAATGCCCAGCTTCACGGCCGCGTCGTTGAGCAAAAACCGGGTCTCGAAGTTGTCGGTCCCATCGACGAGGCAATCGACCCCCGCCAAAAGCCGCTCGATGTTGGTGTGATCGACGTCGGCCACTTCCGCATCGATTTCGATTTGCGAATTGATCCGGACCAGGCGATTTCTGGCGGCAATCGCCTTGGGCAGGCCGGCGGCGACGTCGTCCTCGTCGTACAGCACCTGCCGCTGCAGGTTGTTCAGCTCGAGAAAGTCGCGATCGACAATCCGCAGCTTGCCGACGCCCGCCCTGGCCAGCGTATTGGCGATCACCGCTCCCAAGGCTCCGCAGCCGACGACGAGGGCCCGCGCCGCCAGCAGCTTGCGCTGGCCCGCCACGCCGAGCGGAGCGAACCGCATTTGGCGGGCATAGCGGGAGGATTGGAGATCGAGGTCAGTTGTCATTGGTCATTTGTCATTGGGGAGGCGATCAGACAATGTAGCCGGCGAATTGGCTGATGGGCGCGAGGTCGCGCTGTAGCTCGTCACAGGCGGCACGGGCGGCGGAAATGTCGAGTGGCTGTTCAAGATAACGAGCGACGATCACGGGCTTGTCGAGCGCCGCGGCTGTTTGCAGGTGGTCGGGCGAGTCGGCAGAAATCACGAGGAGATCGGCCCAGGGTTCGACGTGAAAAGCCTGATCTGGCCCCAGGAATTGCCCCAGCAGCAGGTTCGGGCAGACGGCGGACTTTTGAAAATCCGCTGGCATATCGCCGAGCGGGATGGCGATCGCCGCCGCTGGAAACTCGGCCAGTTTTCGCAAGCGGGCGACTGCTTCGTCTCCGCTGGCAGGCAGGTGAACCACGGCCAGCGCTCCCCACTGCGAGGCTTCGGCCAGGGCTTCATCGCTGGGATCGCCGGCGACATAAACGGCCGAGGTTTCGTGCCAGTCGCGCGGCAATTTGGCGGAAGTGGAGGTGGTCGAAACACCGCGCAGCACTACTCGCTTGCCCGCATAGAGCAGGTCTCGGCCGCGCGTGCCGAGCGGGCGCAGGCCGACTTCGCGGCGGGCGGTGGCGATGATTTCGGTTCCCCGCAGCACGTTCACGATCACGTCATAGATTTGCGGCACATCGGCCGACCAGCAGCAGGGATCGGGAAGGACGGCCCGCGCGAGGAGCGTCGGCCCCGGCCCCAAATCGACCAGCGGCGACGTTGCCGGCAGCGTTTGCGAATGCAGGCAGCGCGGACCGCGAACCTGCCCCGCCAGCGACAGGCCCGCGTCGTCGGCTGGCCGCGCAAGGCGGGCATAGACGACCGCCCGGTGGAAGGTCAGGTCGCCGAAAAAGACAGTCAGGTCGTCAGTGGTCATTGGTCAGTCGTCATTGGTTGGGTCGCTTGTAATTGTGTCATTCGATGGGTTCGGTCGCTTCCTCTTCCAATGACGAATGACAACGGTCCAACGACTCTTTCAGTACCCGCCCGGTGTGCGAATCGCTACACGCGGCCACCTCTTCCGGCGTTCCTTGGGCGACGATCCGCCCGCCGCCGTCGCCGGCTTCGGGGCCCAGATCGATGATATAGTCGGCAGCCCGCATGAGCTGCAGATTGTGCTCGACAATAATCAGCGAGTGCCCGACGGAGAGCAGCGCCTCGAAGCAGTCGAGCAGCGTCACCACGTCCGACGGATGCAGGCCGGTCGTCGGTTCGTCGAGCAAAAACAGCGTGCGGCTTCTCGTCGCTTCGGAAAGGTGCGCCGCCAGCTTCAGCCGCTGCGCCTCGCCAGCCGAAAGGGTGTTCGCCGGCTGGCCCAGTTGCAGATAGTCGAGCCCGACATCGAGCAGTTGCTTGAGGCGGGCCTGCACCTTCGCCTGGCCGCGAAAGAACGTAAATGCCTCGCGGGCGGTCATCGCCAGCACGTCGGCAATGTTCCGGCCGCGATATTTCACCCCCAGCACCTCCGGCCGATAGCGCGTGCCGCCACAGGCCGCGCACTTGCGATACACGTCAGGTAGAAACTGCATATCGATGTGCGTGTAGCCTTCCCCTTCGCACGCGGTGCAGCGCCCCCCTTCGACATTGAAGCTGAAATGCCCCGCGCCGTAGTTGTGCGTGCGGGCCTCGATCGTCTCGGCAAACACCGCCCGAATCGGGTCGAACGCCTTGATGTAGGTAACGGGATTCGAGCGTGGAGAGCGGCCAATCGGCGAGGGATCAACGAGAATCACGTCGTCGATCTGCCCGCAGCCGACGACATCGTCATACGCCAGCGGCGGGTCGCATTCCTTGCGTTTCCGTTTGCAGAGGGCACCGTAGAGCGTGTCTTGCACCAGGCTGCTTTTGCCCGCGCCAGAAACGCCGGTCACCAGGCAGAGCACGTTCAGGGGAAACTCAACGCTCAAGTTTTGCAAGTTGTTGCCGCGAGCCCCGATCAGCTTGATCCGCCCGTGCGTGGCCGTCCGCCGCGACTGCGGAATCGACACTCCCCGCCGCCCCGCCAGGTATTCGCCCGTCAGGCTCGCGCCCGGTTCCAGCATTTCGGCCAGCGTCCCCTGAAACGTCACCTCGCCCCCCCGGTCGCCCGCGGCGGGGCCAATCTCGATCAGCTCATCGGCTGCCCGAATGAGGGCCTCTTCGTGCTCAACCACCACCACGCTATTGCCCCTGCCGGCGAGCCCGCGAATCGCCCGCACCAACCGCTCGACATCGCGCGGATGCAGGCCGACCGAAGGCTCATCGAGCACATAGAGCATATTGACGAGGCTGCTGCCCAGGGCCGAAGTGAGCGTGACCCGCTGGGCCTCGCCCCCGCTGAGGGTGCGCAGCGACCGGTCGAGCGAGAGGTAACCGAGGCCCACTTGATCCAAAAACCCCAGGCGTGCGCGAATTTGCGCCAGCACCTGCCGGGCGACACGGTTTTCGTGGTCCGAGAGCGCGAGGCCGGCCAAAAAGGGGAGGGCTTCGTCGATTCGCAGCGCCGTCAGCTCGGCCAGGTTCTTGCCGCCGATGCGCCACGCCAGTGCCTGTTCGTTCAGCCGCTGGCCGTGGCAAGTGGGGCACTCGCGGCTCGTGCGGAAGCGGTTGAGATATACCCGCAGGTGGACCTTGTATTTGCGCTTTTCGAGCCAGCTAAAGAAGCCCGTGAGGCCGCCGAAGGTTCGCTCCGGCACTCCGTCGCGAATGAGCCGCTGCGCGTCGGCCGAAAGCTCTCGATAGGGAATATCGACGGGAATCGCATAGTCGGCGGCCAGGGCGAGCAGTTCGTCCAGTTCGTGCTTGTAGGCGGGCGTGTTCCAGGGCGCGATCGCCCCGTCGCGAAGCGACTTGGCCGGGTCAGGCACGACCAGGTTCATGTCGAGATCGGCGACGTTGCCAAAGCCCTCGCAGGTTGGGCAGGCCCCCAGCGGGCTGCTAAAGCTCAAGAGCCGCGGCTCAGGATCGGCAAAGGTGCGGTGGCAGGCGGTACATTCGAGGCGCGTGGAAAAATCGAGCCGGCGAAACGCACGGCCGTCGATCTGCCGCTCGCCGGCTTCGTCTTCGGCGAGAATCACGCAGCGGCCATTGCCGTGGGTGAAGGCCGTTTCGAGCGACTCCCGCAGTCGCTGGTCGGATGGCTGGCCGGCGGTCAGGCGATCGACAACGACCAAGAGCGGCTCCTCTTCGCCCAGATTCAGCGTCCGCACAAAGCCGCCGGCCCGCAGCCGGGTTTCCAGGTCCGCGCGCGATTCTCCCGCCGCCGCTTCGGCCGCGAAAGCGATCAAGAGGCGCGTTCCCGCGGGGAACTGGCTGATCCGCTCCGCCACAGCTTGGGGCGTGGCCCGCTGCACCGGCTGGTCGCAAGTCGGGCACCCGAGCCGGCCAATTTTGGCATAGAGGAGCCGCAGATAGTCGATGGTTTCGGTCGCCGTGCCGATGGTGGCCCGGCTGGAGCGCGAGACGTCGTCGTGCGTGACCGCAATCGCCGCCGGAATGCCGTCGATCCGCTCGGCCTGGGGTTTATCAAGTTTTTGCAGGAACTGCCGCGTGTGCAGCGAAAAGCTCTCGATGTACCGCCGCTGCCCCTCGGCATACAGCGTATCGAGGGCGAGGCTCGTCTTGCCGCTGCCGCTGACGCCGCAGAGGACCACCAGCTTGTGGTGGGGAATGTCGAGGTCCACCTCCTTGAGGTTGTGGACGGCGACGCCGCGCAGCTCAATCTGCCTGCCAGCCACGCGGGCCTGCCTCTCGCGGAAAATGGGGACGGACGAATCCCGCATTTTACTTCGGCCGGCAGAGTTGCGGGCAGGGGACAGGGGACAGGAGCCGGGGGCCAGCAACTTTGAACCTTGAACCTTGAACTCTCCCGCCCTGCCGGTTGCGGGTGTGTGCCGCAGGGGGAATAATCGAACGATCTACTTTTCTGCGAGGAATCTGATGCCCCTGAACCTCTCCCGTCGCTCTGTTCTTCTCCCTCTGAGCGTAGCGCTGCTCGTTTGTCTCACTCTCGCTCCCATTCACGCTGCTGATGCTCCGGCCGAATACGATGTCGTTGTCTATGGTGGCACCTCCGGCGGCGTCATCGCGGCCGTGCAGGCCAAAAAGATGGGGAAGTCGGTGGTGGTGGTCGGGCCGGATAAGCACCTGGGGGGCCTTTCGGCCGGCGGCTTGGGGTTTACCGATACGGGGAATAAGGCCGTAATTGGCGGCCTCTCGCGCGAGTTTTATCACCGCGTTTGGAACCATTATGACCGGGCGGAAGCCTGGGTCTGGCAGAAACGGGAGGAATACGGCAACAAGGGGCAAGGGACCCCCGCCATCGACGGCGCCGAGCGGACGATGTGGATCTTTGAGCCGCACGTGGCGGAGAAGGTGTTCGAGGGGTTTGTCAGCGAATTCAAAATTCCGGTCCACCGCGACGAGTGGCTCGACCGCGAAAAGGGGGTCGTCAAAGAAAACGGCAAGATCGTCTCGATCAAAATGCTGAGCGGCAAATCCTATCGCGGCCAGATGTTCATCGATGCGACGTATGAGGGAGACTTGCTGGCCGCGGCTGGGGTGAAATATCACGTCGGCCGCGAGTCCCAAAGCACCTACGACGAGAAGTGGAACGGCGTGCAGGTTGGCGTGCTCCACCACGGGCACCACTTCGGGGCGGTGAAGAAGCCGATCAGCCCCTATGTTGTGCCGGGCGATCCGAGCAGCGGACTCTTGCCGCGTGTCAGCCCCGATCCGCCCGGCAAATACGGCGAGGGGGACCAACGCGTCCAGGCCTATTGCTACCGAATGTGCCTGACCAACGACCACAAAAACCGCGTGCCGTATCCCAAACCCGATGGTTATGACCCGAAGCAATACGAGCTGCTCTTGCGGGTGTTCGACGCCGGCTGGCGCGAGACGTTTCACAAATTCGACCCGATCCCCAACCACAAGACTGACACGAACAACCACGGCCCGTTCAGCACCGACAACATCGGCATGAACTACGACTATCCCGAGGCAAGCTACGAACGGCGGCGCGAGATCCTCAAGGAGCACACCACCTATCAGCAAGGGTGGCTCTACTTCATCGCTAATGATCCGCGCGTGCCGGCCGATGTGCGGATGGCAATGGCGAAATGGGGCCTGGCCCGTGACGAGTTCACGGATAACGGCAACTGGCCGCACCAGATTTACGTCCGCGAGGCCCGCCGCATGATCGGCCGCTATGTGATGACCGAAAACGAGCTGCAAAAGCGGCGGCCGACGCCGGAATCGATCGGCATGGGGTCGTACACGATCGACTCGCACAACGTGCAGCGCTACATCACGCCCGATGGCCACGTGCAAAACGAGGGGGACATCGGCGTCGGCACCGGCGGGCCCTACGAGATCGCCCTGGGCTCGATCCAGCCGAAAAAAGAGCAGTGCCAGAACCTGCTGGTGCCGGTCTGCGTTTCCAGCTCGCACATTGCCTTCGGCTCGATCCGGATGGAGCCGGTGTTCATGATCCTGGGGCAATCGGCTGCGACGAACGCCGTGATGGCGATCGATAAGGGGTGTGCCGTGCAAGACATCGAATACGCGGCGATTCGCGAAAAGCTGCTCGCCGACGGCCAGGTGTTGGAATATAAGTCGGTCGGTGGCGGCGGTCGCGGCGGCATCGAACCGAGCAAGCTGGAGGGCGTCGTCGTCGATGATTCGCAGGCCAAGCTGACTGGCCAGTGGACCGCCAGTTCCTCGCAAGGCCAGTGGGTCGGCAGCGGCTATCAGCACGACGGCGGCGCGGCCGATGGCAAAAGGGCCGCCCGCTTCGAGGCGCAGCTCCCCAAAGCCGGCAAATACGAGGTGCGAATCGCCTATTCCCCCTTTGCGAATCGCGCGACCAACGTGCCGGTAGTCATCGAGCATGCCGGCGGCCAGCAGGCCCTTTCCCTGAACCAGCAGGCCGCCCCCAAGATGAACGAGCTGTTCTATTCGCTGGGCGAATATGAGTTCACCGCCGACAAGCCGGCCGTGGTGGTGATCAGCAACAAAGGAACGGACGGCCACGTGATTATCGACGCGGTGCAGTGGGTGGCGAAGTGAGGCGTTCCAGCGAGTAGGAGCATGCAGAACAATGGGAACAGAATAATGAAGGAGAATTCGCATCCTTCCTTCTTTGCGATCTTGGCGTTCTTCTGTTCCATTCCTCCTGCCGACTCCCAAAGACGCTAAGCAGAAGGCCGGCAAGTTCGCAAAGAAGTCAGCATATCTCCTCCATTATTCTGCTCCCATGATTCTGCTAATCCCCAGCCAGGCGAACGCCATGCGAGTTCCCCTCCTCTCCATTCTCGTCATCACCCTTTCGATCCCCGCCCTAGCCGCCGAGCCGCCGGGCTTCAAGATTCAGCTCGATGTGCTGAGCAAGGGGTACGACGGCAAAACGTGCTGGGTGCATCCGCGAGCGGGGGCAATTCCGGGAAAGTCGCCGAGCGTCGTGCTGACAATGCAGAAGCTATTGCTGACGGGGAGCGATGTCTTCTTCGCCCTGAACGAAATGCGTTCGGACGACTTGGGCAAAACCTGGTCCGGCCCGACCGAGCATGGCGAAACACTCGGCCGCCGGAGCGAGCCGGGGGGCGTGATCGTGGCGACCTGCGACTTCACCCCCAAGTGGCACGCCAAAAGCGGCAAGCTGCTGGGGACGGGGCAGACGGTGCGGTACCTGAACGACAAGGTGATTCCCGAGCGCGACCGGGAAACGTCGTATTCGGTCTATGACCCAGCCGCCCGCACCTGGACTCCCTGGACCACGCTCGACATGCCCGACCCGGCGAAGTTTCAGAGTGCCGGAGCCGGCTCGGTGCAGCGGCTTGATTTACCCAGTGGCGACATTCTGCTGCCGATCTATTACAAGAACCAATCGCTGCCGCGTTACCGGACAACCGTCCTCCGCTGCTCGTTCGACGGAGCGAAGCTCAAGTTCGCGGAGCAAGGGAACGAACTGACCGTGGACGTGGGCCGCGGCCTCTACGAGCCGTCGATTACCGTTTATCAGGGCCGCTACTACCTGACCCTCCGCAACGACGCGGCGGGTTACGTTGCCACGAGCAAAGATGGCCTGACCTTCAGCGAGCCGCAGAAGTGGCTCTGGGACGACGGCACGGACCTCGGCAATTACAACACCCAGCAGCACTGGGTGACGCACAGCAGCGGCCTCTTTCTCGTTTATACCCGCAAGGGAGCCAGCAACGACCATGTCTTCCGCCACCGCGCGCCCCTCTTTATCGCCCAGGTCGATCCCGAAAAGCTGCGCGTGATCCGCAGCACCGAACGTATCTTGGTCCCCGAGCGCGGCGCCCGGCTCGGCAATTTCGCCGTCACTATCGTCAGCGAGCGCGAAACCTGGGTCACCGTGGCCGAATGGATGCAAACCTGGGGACCCAACCATGTCCTTCCCGTGGACAACAAATACGGCAGCGACAACAGCGTCTATGCCGCTCGCATCTCGTGGGATGCGCCGAACAAGAGTTGGGATCAATACTGATCCGGAAAGAGACGAGTTCGCCACCGACGACACACCACGGATGCAGGCAAAATCATCCTTTCTGATCGGTGTTCAGTCTGTGCTTCAGCCGCGGTTCAATACGCCAGCGCTGGAGCTCATTTGATTCGGCGGCGATTTTCTTCGTCCCCTTGCCGGCCGTTAGGTTTGCGGCCCGTGATTCGCTTTTTGGTGCGAATGCAGTTGCCACCCGTTAGAATGCCAAAGCTGACGGGCCATGCCAACTTCTCTCTACGACTTCTGTCAACAGCTTTCCGCCAGCGGCTTGCTCTCCGCAGCCGATGTCGAAGCCTTCGTTGCCGCGCTGCCCGTCAATTGTCGGCCGCAAGATGGCGAAGCGCTAGCCAACGAACTCGTCCGCCAGGCCAGGCTCACCCCGTATCAGGCGCAGGTCATTGCTCAGGGAAAGGCTCGAGAATTGGTCCTGGGCAACTACGTCATCCTCGATAAGCTCGGCCAAGGGGGCATGGGAACCGTTCTAAAGGCTGAGCATCGGCGGATGC
Source organism: Pirellulaceae bacterium (assembly GCA_033762315.1). Taxonomy (GTDB): domain Bacteria; phylum Planctomycetota; class Planctomycetia; order Pirellulales; family Pirellulaceae; genus CAYLLN01. The sequence continues at coordinate 11,963 of JANRLS010000165.1, read as the reverse complement.
ATCGGCAGGTGGCGCTCAAGGTGCTTTCACCGAAGCTGGTCGGTGAGCCCGACGCACTCAAGCGGTTTCATCGTGAAGTCGAGGCGGCGGCCAAGCTGTTGCATCCCAATATTGTGACGGCGTTTGATGCCGACGAATCGGGTGGCACGCACTTTTTGGTGATGGAGTATGTGCCGGGGTGCGATCTGGCGACGCTCGTCAAGACAGGCGGTCCGCTCACGGTGGATGTCGCGGTGCCGTATATCCTGCAAGCAGCCCGTGGGCTGGAATATGCCCACGAGCATGGGGTTGTGCATCGCGATGTCAAACCGGGCAATCTGCTCGTCGGCAAAGAGGGATCGGTCAAAATCCTCGACATGGGGCTGGCTCGCATCGAGTCGGCAGTTGCCGGGGCCGATTTGACCGGCACCGGTCAGATCATGGGAACGGTCGATTACATGGCCCCCGAGCAGGCCAAGAACACCCGCCACGCCGATCAGCGAGCCGATATCTACAGCCTCGGCATCACGCTTTGGTATCTGCTTACGGGCCGGGCAGCCTACGAGGGCGAAACGCTCATGGAGCGGCTCTTGGCCCATCGCGAAGCGCCGATTCCCTCGCTCGTTGAAGCTTGCCCCGGCATTACGCCCGAGCTCGACATCGCCTTCCAGCGGATGGTTGCCAAGCGGCCTGAAGATCGCTTCCAGTCGATGACCGAGGTGCGAGCCCACCTGGAGCGGGCCGTCAACTTGCTTGGCTCATCCCCCACCGTGAGTTTGCCGGGAAGTTCGGCACTCGGGATTCGTGACAGCGGCACGGGATCAAAAGCTTCCACCGGTGCAGTCGCTGCCGTTCGCCCCGCCGCGAATCCGCAGGTTGCCGAAACGCTGCTCATTGGTCCCGCTGGTGCCGACACCGATCCAACGACGAACGTCCATCTCAGCCAGATTTCGGTCAGGAAGTCAGCCGCTTCTTTCCGGGTCGTTCGTTGGGTGCTGGCGACACTGGCAGTCGCCGGGCTAGTCGTCGTCGTTACGTTCGCAATTTCGTCTGTTGTTGACCGACCCACACAGGTTGTTGTTCCACCAGTGGCGAACCAGCCGCCCAACGACGCTATCGACCACGAACCCACCGTTCCCGCGCAGCCGGCCGTTGCGCCCTTCACCGCCGCCGAGGCCCAAGCTCATCAAAAGGCCTGGCAACGACAGTTGCGATGGACGCAGCCACAAAAGAACTCGCTCGGCATGGAGCTGCGGTTGATACCGCCGGGAACATATCAGCAAGGGGTTTCCCCCGCCGACATTGCCGCGATCCGGAAGGTGTCGGAAGCGGGCTTTCAAGAGCCGGAGTTGACGCTGCACATGGACATGGTCGAGCGCGAGTCGGGCCCCCGCGCCGTCACCCTCTCGAAGCCGTTCCTGCTTGCGGCGCACGAGGTGACCATCGGCCAGTTCCGGCAATTCGTGGCGGCGACTGGCTATCGCACGCTGGCGGAGCGGGCGGACGGCGGCTTCAACCTGGAGACATTCAAATTCGATCCAAATGTTCTGTGGAATAAGCCTGCTTATCCATCCGACGATGCGTTGCCGGTGACTTGTGTCTCGTGGGACGATGCCCTGGCGTTTTGCGATTGGCTGAGTCGCGTCGAGAAGAAACCCTATCGCCTGCCGACCGAGGCGGAATGGGAATTTGCCTGCCGAGCCGGATCGACCACCGGCTTCTTCCATGGCGAGAGCGCGATTCCCGGAAAGGATTTGGCAGCCGAGTCCAAAGCGCCGGTCAAGGTCGGTTCGTTCCCGGCCAATCCGTTCGGACTTTTTGACATGCATGGCAATGTCTGGGAACTCTGCGGCGATTGGTACCAGCCCATTTCGGCGGCTAGTCCGCCGGCGGTCGATCCGATCGGCAGGCCCACGGGTTGGACCCAGGGGCTGCGCGGCGGGGGATTTCGGTTCTCACCCGAATTCTGCCGCGCGGCCCAGCGGAACAGCAAATTCCCTGCTCCCCACTGGATGCGGAATGACGACATCGGCTTTCGCGTGGCCTGCGATTTAGAGCCGGCTCAGGTTCTTCCCAGCACCGACTTGCTCGCTGATCTGCCGACAACCGGCCCAGCGGTACGCGGCAATTGGGGCCTGGAAGAGGGAAAGCTAAGGCTCGAAGAATTCCCCAGCTTTGCCTGGATGCCGCTCGCCAAGTTGGGCTCCGGCGGCTATCGGCTTACCCTCACCTTCCAGCAACCGCGCGAGACCGGCAATGTTGGGATCGTCTTTCCGGCGGGGAGCGCACGATCGCTGTTGGTGCTCGATGGCTGGCTGGACCAACATCTTTCGGGAATCGACAAGTTCCGCGACGCCTTTTTGCAGGAACGCGCGAACTGGACCGCCACCAATCATTTTCGCATTGAACCGGGAAAGGACTATCGCCTGGAGTTGTCCGTTCGGCCGTACCGAAACCTGGTTTCGATCCTGGCGGTCGTAAACGACAAACCAATTCTGTCGCTGACGATGCTCCAGCCCGAGTTGTCGCTCGTCGAAGAGACGTGGCTGATTCCCGACCGACAAACCCTGGCAATTGGCATCGGCTCGCACGAAACGATGGTCAGCGAGGCCCGGCTGGAAATGCTGCCGGTGGCAGACTACGACCCAGCCGCGGCGCAGGCCGCGATCGACTGGGTGCGCGATGTCGGCGGCAACGTGGTGGTCTACGGTTACGATAGCCAATTGCGGCCGATCCAGAAGATTACCGACCTCGAAACTCAGCACAATCACACGATTGAGATCAATTTGCGGGGTTGCCGGTTTCCCGCGACCGATCTGGATCGATTGGCGAGTTTGGGAAAGTACCCAGGAACCGACGGGTTTAGTGTGCAATTCACGGGAATGGTCAACAATTCCGTCGAGTCGCTCAATCAGTTGCGGTCGCTACAGCCGCTGATCGGGCTGTTTACCCATGACTGCCCTGCGCTTGACCACGATGCTTTCGCATCGGCTCCCGAATTGATCGATCACCTGGAAGCCTTGGTGCTGGTGGGAACCATGCCCGCCCGCGCGCCACAGATCACTGACCAGACTCTCGAACTGATTGGTCGCCGCGCCAAGAGACTGATTGTACTGAACCTGGAACGCTGCCCCATCACCGATGCCGGAGTGCGCCATCTGCTGACGCTCAAAACTCTGCGGCAATTGAACTTGAAGCACACCTCGGTGAGTCCGGCGCTGCTCCAACAGCTTCAAGCCGCGCTGCCAGACTGCAAAATTGAGCCCCCGGCTCCCCCCGCGGCCCCGACGGCAAAGCTCACCTCCGCCGACGGCACGATTGACCTGTTGCCGTTGATTGACCCCGTGAACGACAAGATCGCGGGAACCTGGGAGCGCGACAAAAACGGCGAGTTGCACCTGCGCGCCGGGCCGGGTCCAAGCGTCGCCCCGTTCAGCCGGTTGACGATTCCGGTCGCTCCCGCGCCGGATGCCAGCTACCGCTTGCGGGTCCGTTTTGCCTCCGCGCAAGACGGCCGCGGCATGGGTGTTATCCTGCCTACCGGCAAAACGCAGGTGCTGGCCGGCGTGGCGCTGGTCGGTGGGCTGGGGGTCGTCGAGGGGAAGGAAATCAACATGCCCGGCAATCCCGCCAACTGCAATGCCACCATCAAGCTCGGCCAGCCGTATGTTTGGGAAACCTGGGTTCGCCCCAGCGGCGCGGAGGTTGAAATCGAGTCGCAGCTGGATGGCCAGCCCCTTTTTCGCTGGAAGGGAGCCCAAACCGCGCTCGCGATGGAGAAGAACTGGGCGCTGCCAGATGCTTCGGTCCTCGGCCTGTGCGAATGGAGCCTCGTGCCGTTTGTGGTCTCCGAGGTGAAGCTGGAACTGCTCTCTGGCGAAGCCCAGCTGCTGCGTGCGGCAACCAAACCAGCAGCGCCATAACCCCCCAACCCCTCTTCAAAGTGGCCACAACGCTCGTTTCCGCACGAGGCATGCAAGCCCCAGCCGGCCGACAGTTTATCCAACAGCGCAACCTCGGTCGGCAGACACTGGCCCAAGTGGTACCACAACATCGGTTTGTAGCCGATTCCGGCCTGCTGAATCCGCGTTGCGAGGTTGCTATACTCGTTTGAGATTTGTCTTCGACCTCTCTCCCTTCTCGCAGGCGGAGTTTCAGCCATGAACGCTCGGTTTCTGTTGGGTACGAGCCTCTTGGCCGCGCTCGTGGTCATTGTTCTCGCTGCCCCTGCACTTGCCGAGGGGCCGCTGCGCTACAAGCTCAAGGCGGGAGCGGCGCACGTTTATAAGGTCGAAATCCGGGCCGACCGGGGGGACGAAATCGCCATCCACAGCGGCCATCCGGAGTTCAAGGTGCAGTCGCTCGACGCGGGAAATGCCAAGGTGCTGCTCAGCAATCCGCGACTGGGGGAGCGTTCCGAGCTGAAGCCGGGTGTGGCCCGCGGCTTTGGCCCGCCGCGCTTTCCGTCGATGCGCTTTCCCCGCAGTCCATTCGAATTCACCGGGCACGAATTGACGCTGAATGACCGCGGTCAGGTGGTCAGCGAGCGGGGGCAATCGCAAGTCACCTATATGCTCGGCAACCTCGCCAACCTGATCTTCGAGTCGTTCCCCGAAGAGGCCAAGCCCGCCTGGTCCCTCACCGAGAAGGAGATCATCAGTGTCACCGCCGCCTCGCGCGGCCCCTTTCGCGACGACACCGAAAAGGAACGCCTCAATGCCGAGCAAACCACCGACTACACGGTGAAGGAGACCGTCGGCAACAAGGTCGCCATCGAGCGCAAAGTGGCTCTGAAAACCGTGGAGAAGGCCGGGGATGGGCCGAAGCTGGAACTGTCGCTCGTCGGCATCTACACCTTCGATAAAACGGCCGGCCTGCCGCTGAGCATCGCCTACGACGGGCAGATCATCGCTCGCGAGGCAAACACCACGACTCGTGTCCCCCTGACGGTGCGAATCGACCTGTTGACCGAAGAAGAACTGGTCAAGCTCCGTGCGGAGCAGGCTCAGGCCGCCGCCGAAATGAAGGCCCGGCAAGAGGCAGCCGCGGCTGAGCGGAAAAAGCCCCTGGCCGATGCCGAGCGGGCCGAAATCCTGGCGAATCTGACCGGCGGAGATAAGAACAAGATCAAGGACGCGCTCCGTAAGCTCAAGGACAAAGACCCGCCGCAGCCCGATGCCGAAATCGGCCGCCAGATCGCCCCGCAGCTGATTCACGAAGATATATTCGTGCGGCAATACTCGGCCGAGGCCCTGGAAAAATGGGGCACCCTGGCGGAAGTCCCCGCGCTCGCGGTCGCCCTTAGCGATAAGCACCTCTTCACCGTTCATGCCGCCTTGCGAGCGCTCGGTCGGCTGCAAGACCCGACGGTCGCCCCGTTACTCACGGGCAAAATGGCTGAGGCGGGAACGCGCAGCCAGGCTGCCGCCGCCCTCAAGGCGATGGGTCCGGCCGCCGAAAAGGATGTCCTCGTGCTGCTCGGCGATCCGGAGTGGATCATCCGCATGGAAGCCTGCAACATCCTGGCCGACATCGGCACCGATCTCTCGGCCAAGCAGCTAACCACCGCCGCCGCGAGCGACGAGAACGGCATCGTCAAGCTCAAAGCCAAACAAGCCCTCGACGCCATCACGAAACGGGGCAAACCGTAGCCGCTGTCTCCTCCCGAGCCCGAGCCCTTCCTCATGTCCATCGAAGACAAACTCGCCGCCAAGCATCTCGTCCTGCCCGATCCACCCGCCCAGCGCGGCAAGTTGCGGCCGGCGATCAAAGTGGGCAACATCATTCGCACCAGCGGCCAGGTTTCGCCGCAGGTGGGCAAAGTCGGCAAGGAGGTTTCCGTCGAGCAGGGGTACGAGGCGGCTCGCGACTCGATCCTGCGTTGTCTGATGGCGGTGAAGTGGGTTGTCGGCGATCTGGCCAAAGTAAAGCGGATCGTCCATGTGCTCGGCCTGGTGAACGCTGCCGAGGGGTTCACCAACACGCCGCAAGTGATTCACGGCGCGACCGACCTGCTCTTGGAACTGTGGGGGGACGATGCCGGCTGGCACACCCGCAGCGCCATCGGCGTCTATCAACTTCCCGGCAACGCCGCGGTCGAGATTGAGCTGACCGTGGAAGTGGCGGACTAGCCCGCGGTTGGGCTATCATGGAGCCATCCTTCCGGGGGTTTCATGCCACTCTCTGCCGATCAATTCGCGAAGGCCCTGATCGCCGCGGGATTGTCGTCGGCAGGCGAGATCAAGACCTTTTGGAATGCGCTTCCCGCCGGGCAAAAGCCGAAAGACGGCGAGACGCTGGCCAAACGACTGGTCGAGCACGGGAAACTCACGCCGTTTCAGTCGGAAGAACTGCTCTCTGGCACCGGCACGCCACTGGTGCTGGGCGACTATATCCTCCTGGCCAAAATCGGTGCCGGCGGCATGGGGCAGGTCTTCAAAGCCCAGCATCGGCACATGGATCGCCTGGTGGCGATTAAGCTCTTGCCGGCGGCGCTCACGAAAGATGCTGCCGCGGTGCAGCGGTTTCAGCGCGAGGTCAAGGCGGCCGCCAGGCTTTCGCATCCGAACATCGTGCAGGCCCACGACGCCAGCGTGCAGCGGGGCGTGTGGTATCTGGTGATGGAGTATGTCGAAGGGCGCGATTTGTCGGGCATCATCGCCGCCGAAGGGCCGCTGCCGGTGGAACGAGCGGTGGACTATGTCCGGCAGGCAGCCCGTGGGCTGGCGTTTGCCCACGGCGAAGGGGTGGTGCATCGCGACATCAAGCCGGCGAATTTGCTGCTCGATAAGAAGGGGACGGTGAAAATCCTCGACATGGGCCTCGCCCGCTTCGACAGCGATGTCGCCGCCCAGGATGGCCTGACGCAATCGGGCCAGGTGATGGGGACCGTCGATTTCATGGCCCCCGAGCAGGCGTTCGACACCCACACCGCCGACGCCCGGGCCGATATCTACAGCCTGGGCTGCACGCTCTATCGCCTGATCTCCGGCCGGAACCTGTACGACGGCGAAACGCTGGTGAAGAAGCTGATGGCCCACCAGACCGCGCCGATTCCATCGCTGCTGACACACAAGCCCGACGCGCCAGCGAGGGAAATCCTCGCCGCGCTCGACCCCATCTTCCAAAAGATGGTCGCCAAAAAGCCCGAAGACCGCTACGCCACGATGGCCGAAGTCGAAGCGGCATTGGCGGTCCTCGGCGGCCAGCCGTCAGGAGCCGCGTCTGCCCCATTCGTCTCCCGTCCCCCGACTTCCGACTCACATTCCAAGTCGGCAAACCCCGGTGCCGCCCGATTGCAGCCCACCATCGCCGGCATCGCCGCGCTCACGCAAGCTCCCGCTGCACCCGATGGCAACGCGGCGACCGTCGCCCTCGTCAATCCGCTCCACACCACCGACCCCGTTTCGGCACGGTCGATTCAACTCGCCCGTGAAAACACTCCGCGACCGGTGGCCAAGGCCAAGAATCCTCCGTGGTGGCGGGGTCACGCGGCTCTCATTGCCGGTGGTCTCGGCGGCTTGCTGCTCATCGCCCTCGGCATCTGGGTCATCGTTCGCGACAAAGACGGCAACAAGATCGCCGAGATCAAGGTGCCGGAAGGGGGGAGCGTCACGGTCGCACCGACGCCTGGCGATGCTCCGCAGCCGACGGCCGTGAGAAAGTCGGGCGAGTTCGCGCTCCAGCTGGGCGAAGGGAGCTATGTGGATGTCCCGTCGTTTGAGTTTACTGGCGATCCTCCCCTGACGCTCGAAGCCTGGGTCACGCCGCAGCGCTTCGATCCGGACCCCAAGACTTCGTCCCTCATTACGATGGGAGCGGAGGGGGATGTCCAGTTCAAACTCAAACTGAGCGACGGAGAGTGGACCGCGGTGGCAGCCAATGCCGGCGAGTTCAGCACTTCCAGTTTGGGTGCCGAGCTTGGGAAGCGAACGCATGTGGCGGCGGTCTGGGGCAAGAACTCGCAGCTCCGCGTCTATGTCAACGGCAAGCCGGGCAAAAGCGCTGGCATCGATCCGGCGTGGCGCGTCCGCGGCCCGCTCCGTTTGGGCGGCACGCTCGGCATACGAGCGGCCACCTTACACGAAGTGCGCATCTCCAAGGCCTGGCGTTATCAGGGCGCGACCGAATTCACCCCCGAACCGCACTTCGTTTCCGATGCCGACACGCTAGCCCTCTACCACTTCGACGAAGGCGCCGGCGACGTGCTGAAGGATTCCTCCGGCAACAACCACCACGGCAAGATTGTCGGCGCGAAGTGGGTCCGGGCCGACGGTTCGTCAACCAAGCCACCTGACTTTATCGTCGATTCCGCGTTGCAATTTGATGTATCCAAGAGCGCAATCACTCTTCCTGGTTTAGTTTCCGACGCCGCACCTTGCACGCTTGAATGCCGGATCAAGAAATTTGGCACCAACATCATGCCTGTTGTACGGATCAACGGTCGGATGCCCGTCCAGTTTCATTTGGCCCATCGAATGCCGCACGGCGCCGAGTTTGGGTTGGATGATAAACTCCATCGTGATATTTTTGGGCCAAGGGTACCCGAATCCGACGAGTGGACCTACCTCGCTTACTGCGTTGACGCTGAGGAATCTCGGCTATATGTCAACGGGAAATTGGTAAAACGGCAAGCGGGTTCCCCGGTTGTAGCCCCCACGGCGAAGATTACGGACTCTTGGATCGGCTACGAGTTACCGAATGCAACAAACTCTTCTCGGCGTTTCGATGGCGTCGTCGATGAAATCCGCTTTTCTTCGACATCACGCTACAACGAAGATTACACGCCGCTCCCACGATTCGAACCCGATACTCATACTCTCGCTCTATACCACTTTGACGAAGGCGTCGGCGACGTCTTGGAAGACTCCTCCGGCAACGGCTACCACGGCAAAATTGTGGGTGCGAAGTGGGTGCGGGTGGGTCGAATGGTGCCAGCGGATGTCACGCCGAATGAATTGTCGCTCGCCTTCGATGGCAAGGCGCGGGTGGAGGTGTCGGGTTTGCCGCTAGACGTGACGAAACCGCTCACGATTGAGGGGTTTGTGGAGCTGAATCAATCAGCGAATGTGGGACATGTGTTCTCGGCGGGCCCGCCCGAGTTCGGTCTTCGTTTCGATTCCCAGCGTCAGTGCGAGTTTTTCTGGTTGAGTGCGCTGCAATTACGTTCGCAATCTGTGCCGCTCAATCGGCGCACGCATGTAGCGGCAGTTCTCGATACTGGTGTCGCGCGGCTGTGCGTGGACGGCAGGGTGGTTCAATCTCGGCCCATCAACGCAGCGAACCTCAAGGCGGTCGATACGTCCGTCGTGCAACTTGGGCGAGAGTTTCAAGGACGCCTTGATGAAATCCGTATTTCACGTATCGCTCGGTACGGCGAGGATTTTCCGCCACCTACGCGATTCCACTCCGATGCCGACACGCTGGCCCTGTACCACTTCGACGAAGGCGCAGGCGACGTTTTGCGCGATTCCTCCGGCAACAACCATCACGGCAAGATCGTCGGGGCGAAGTGGGTCCGGGCGGAAGGAGCCGACTCGCCGCGCGCGGCTCTGGAATGGCTGTTCGCGATCAAGGCGCAGGTGCTGGTGGGGCCGCTTGAATATCTGGAAGAGATCGCCAGCTACGACGAGTATCTCCGCAAGAGCAAGCCGATCACCGTGGTCACGCTGAATAACCCCGCGGTTACGGACAACGACCTTGCCCGGCTATTGCTCTTTCCCGAAATCGACGAGGTGAAACTGGTCAATGTTCCGCTGGGGAAAGACGGGCTCGCTCATGTGGCCAAGCTGCCCAAGCTGGCCCGGCTGTCCGTCTCTGGATCCAAGGTGACCGATCCCGACCTGTCCGCGTTGCTCGCCTCCCGCAGCCTCACGTCGCTCCATGTCGGCGGCAATCCCCTCACCGCCGAGTGCTTGAAGAAGCTCCGTCAGTTCACCGGCTTAAAGTCGCTTGCTCTCGATGGGCTCCCCGTGACCGATGCGTCGCTGGCCGAGCTCAAAAAACTTCCGAACTTGACCCATCTGCAACTCATTAGCTGCGAGCAATTGACCGACGCCTGCGGAACGACGCTCGCCCAACTGGTGAAGCTGGAATCGCTGCGGCTCGACGGTACGAAACTGGGTGACGAGGGGGTCCAAAAACTGTCGGAATTGAAGAGTCTGTCCAACCTGAGTCTTTATGGCGTCCAGGTGACCGATGCGACGGTGCCCCATCTCAGTCGGATGAAGTCATTAAAAAATCTGGGGGCACAAGGAACCAAATTGAGCGCTGCCGGGGTGAAGCAACTCGTGGCCGCCCTGCCGCAGTGCGTCATCGCCAGCGAGCACGGCGTGTTCAAGCCGATGCAATCCACTTCAATACCATCCGCCCCGCCGGGCGCCACTGCTGGCCCCGCTAGCAGGTCTCCCCGCACGCCGCTTCCCGACGGGCCGGCTTTGGAGATCGCGGGCAAGCTCACCTCGAAGGCGACGCGCGTCCGCCTGGTCGCCGCCGCGCCCGACGGGGTTCATGCCGCGCTGGCCGTCGATTACGGCGTGCAGTGGAAAAAGCTGGCGACCGACGAACTGGTTTGGAATCAGCCGCTGTCGCAGAAACATGGCCTCGTAGCGCTGGCGATCTCGCCGGACGGCAAGTTCGTGGCAGCCGGAGGAGGAAGCGAGAATCTCGCGCTCGGGGCCGTCTATCTGTACCGCAGCGAGGACGGCGCGCTCCTCCACACGCACCCCGCTGGCTCGCCCGTTTGTTCCGCGGAGTTCTCGCCCGACAGCGCGCGCCTCGCCGTCGGTCTGCACGACGGCACGATCCGCTTGCTGGACGTCCCCTCGTGGAGCGTCCAGCGTACGCTCGCCGGCCACACGACTGAAGTTCGCGCGCTCGCTTTTTCCGGCGACGGGCGCCGACTGGCATCGGGGTCCAGTGCGGAGCGCGATGCCGCGGGCAAGAGCACTTCCTTGAAGCTGTGGAACACGGCCGACGGAAGCGAAATCGCCTTGGATGCGCCGGCGAGCGAAACGAGCTATTTTGCGGTGCGGTATCTGGCCGATGGCCGCACGCTCGTTCTGGGAACAACCAGCGCCAGCGGGGAGCTGCGCGAGCCGGGCAAACCGGTCGTCAAGATCTTCAATCCCAAGAAGCAGTCCTCGCGTCTCGTCGTCCCGCTCCCGTCGGTGCCCTACTTCCTCTTCGGCGGCAATCATCTGCAAATCGCCTCGCAAGCAACCGGCAAGGTCGTCCACGAGTTTGCCGAGCACTCGCTGCCGCTGGAGTCGCTCGACGTCACCCCCGACGGCCGCTTCGCCCTGACCGTCGGGGACCATGCGAAGGAAGTCGTTGTCTGGCGTCTGCCGCCGGAGTGCTGGTCGCCAGGCGCCGCTGCCGGCTTGTCCAGCAGCGCTCCGCCCCCTGCCGTCGCTCCGTTCGACGCCCAGCAGGCCAAAGCCCATCAGCAAGCCTGGGCCGATTATCTCGGCACGAAGATCGAAACGACGAACTCCGTCGGGCAGACGATGATTCTCATCCCGCCCGGCGAGTTCTTGATGGGGAGCAGCGATGAGCAAATCGCGGCGGCGCTCAAGGCGGCGGAGGAGTTCGGCGCCGATCAAGCGACGAAAGATCGCATTCAGAAAGCCGAACGGCCGCAGCATCGGGTCGTGCTCACCAAGCCATTCTTGATGAGCGCGACCGAAGTGACGGTTGGACAGTTCAAGAGGTTTTCTGCTACCGGCTATGTCACGGAAGCGGAGAAGGCGGCACAGGACGACACCAAGCTCCAGACCTATCTAAGCTTCGCGGACGACGATCTGCCAGCGGCGTTCATCACCTGGAACGACGCCGTGGCCTACTGCAAGTGGCTGACCGAGCATGAAGCAACCCTTCTCCCTCGGGGAGAAGGCGGCCGCAGGCCGGAAGAGGGTCTTCCGGCCGGCCGACACACATCCACCGACTCGCTGAGCACGCCACCTTCTCCCGGAGGGATAAGGATG
>JANRLS010000164.1:0-19992 GCA_033762315.1 Pirellulaceae bacterium | reverse complement strand
CCGTCATGGACCCCGTCGGCGATTCCACCGCCACTCGGGATCGGTCTGTCATAAGTGGGCCTCCTTTCGGTTCCACTCCTTACGACCAACGTCACCATGCGGTTTAGCTAGCGAAAACAAGTTTTGAAATACGCTCTAGGGATCGCAGGCCAGCGTTATAATCCTCGGGACGACCCCGCAACTCCTAAGCACCCCATCCCTGCCGTCATCCATTGGCCAGCCGCACGCCAGCGCCGGGCGCGCCGCGCTCCATATCATTAGACGCGCGAGGCGTGACTAGTCTGGTCACGCCTCGCAAAAAAATTCTCCACCACTCACCACTCACTCCTCCCCCTACTGCCGCACCACCCCTCCGTTCGGCAGGGCCGTATAAACATCGGCCGGGGCGAGGCCAAGCCACGGGTCGCTGCTGGGGGTGAGGAACAGCTCGGCATAGACCCGCTCGTTCAGGGTGGCAACGTCGGGATGATACCCTGCCTCGGCCAGCCAGCCGTGCAATTGCCGATGCAGGCGATATTCGTTCCGCACGGTATCGAGAGCGATGCTCGACTCCAGCGACCGAACGAGCGCCAGCAGCGGGTCTTCCACCACCCGCTTCGTAATCGCCAGCCGCCCCGCCACGGCGGCGGTCGGGTTTTCGCTCCGAATCAGGTCGCGGCTCGCATTGTCAAGCTTGGCCTCAGCCGCGTGCAGTTCGGCAACGGCGGCCCAGGTACGTTCGTCGCTGGCCGCTTCGGGCGTGGCAGCCACAGGAATTGCCGCCGCGACGAGTCGCCTCTCGATCCGCTCCTTGGGCATCGCAACCCTCGCCGCCGCGTCAGCCCGCGGAGGCTGCCCAGCCGGCGCGGCAGGCGTTCGATTCAGATCCTCGCGCAGCCGAGCGCTCTCCGCCGCGATGCCAATGCGCTCCATGTCGCGCCGCCACGCTTCGTCGAGCTGCGTGAGCTTGGCACCGTGATAGCGGGCCAGCGCCTCGCGCCGCTCCGTGCCGACAAGGCCGCTCATCACCTTCGCGACCGAAGCCACCTCGCTGATCTTCGCGAGAAAACTTTGCGGACCATACAAGCCGGGGAGCGCATCGACCACGTCGCCATCGCTCGTCAGGATGTAATGCACGCTGTTGCCCGTGAGCGTTCGCTCCAGCTTGCGGCCGTCGCCAAAATCAATGGTCACCTTCGGGACCGGACGGACACTCTCCCAGTGCAGCACATAATCGCGCCGCAGCACGCGCGAGATTTCGTCGTTCGCATACAAGGTCGTCCGGAAAAAGCGGCTATTCGCGCAGCTGAAGTCTTCGTCCAGCTTGCCCAGCATTCGCAGGCTAAGGATCGGGCGGCCGCTCTTCTGGGCGGCGGCTTGGGCTTGCTCCAAATCGGTGTACCAATACAGCCCCGACCGGCTGCAATAGCGCTGCTTGCCAACGCGGTCGATCAGCTCGTCGAGCGCGACCAATCGGCGCGCAAGCGGGTCGATCTCGTCCTGCACCGGCGGTTTGGCGGCCGAGAGCTTTTCGAGCTGCCTTTGCATCTGACCCCGAATCACCAGCAGGTCGGCGAGCGCTTGCGGCCCCCGCTCCCGAATTTGCTCGACTACCGCCGGGTTGCTGGGATACGACTCGATCGCCTCCAGCACCAACGAATACGGCCCGCAGGCCGCCGCTACCCCCACCAGCCCCAGTCCCCATACCACCGCCAAACCGATCGCTCGTCGCATGGCTAAGCTCCTGAATTGGCCCCAGAATCCCCTCTGATCCACTTCGGCCAATCATACCGGCGACGTAAGCCCTCTCGTGTAAACGGTTTGTAACCAGCTTCCGGGTGGGCCATTCGTAAAACTCGGAACCTGCCGGGGGCTCCCCGCTCGAGCCCCCGGCAATTGCACCTTTATTCCGCGCGACTACTTACTCAGGCAGGCTCGGGCACACGCCTGGCACAACTTCGCGCACTCTTTGCAAGAGGGATCCGATCCCTTCTCGCATTCGGCCGCGCATTCCGAGCAAACCTGGCCGCAGACGCCGCGAATGGCATCGCCGAGCTTGGTCCCCTCGAGTGATGCGCAGGCCAGACACAGGTGGTGGCAAGCCTCGCACAACTTGGCGCATTTCGGATTGTCGTCTTGGCAATCCTCAGCACACTTCTTGCACGCCGCCGCACAGGCCCGGCATTTCTCGGCACAGTCGGAAGGCTTGTCGGCTCCTTCCAAGGCCGCAGCCCACACGAGAATTGGCAGCAATCCCATCAAGAAACGAAGGCGCATAAAAGCAAACATGGCTAAAATCCTGATCGTTGGAAATTGAAGAAATTCAGTCCCGATTGCGGCCTGAATCAATTCCGCCACCGGCACAGAAGAATTTGCGCACCGCGAGAGAGCGGATGGCCAACTAGCGGAGGGGCGAGAGGCAGATCTGCCGAACGGAGCGGGATGATCCAATAGCCAACGGCTGGAGCGACCGTAGGGACAGCTTCCGGCTGCTTGTAGGGAGCCTTGCCGCACTCACAGCGACTTTCGACTGGCGACTCCTCAGGACACGCATCATCGGCACAGGCCGAACAGCAATCCAATGGTTCCCCCGGCATCGACTGGCACCACTGCGGCGGTAAAGCCAGCGTGAGTCCAGTCACCAGGGCGAGAATTTTCACCACGGATTGCATTGCCTAAAACTATCGCGAAGTGTCTGGCGGGTCAATGTTCCTTTCGAATCGCCAGAGCCTCTTTGCGCTGCTCGCTCGCATTCGCGCTTCCCGGCGGGTTAGAATGAGGTATGGCCTAAAGCCTGATCCCGTCCCGACTTCTGGCCTGGGGTTCTCCCGTGAAACGCCTCCTTTGCCTGCTGCTGCTCGTCTCGTTGCTTCTGCCATTGGCCACCGGGTGCGATACGCCGGCCAGCCAGGCCGCGGCTAAGCGCCAAAAGCAAAAGCAAGACTACGAAAACCGCAAGATTTTGACCCCTAAGAATCACCCCCGCCCCACCGCATCCAAACAGCGCACCCCGAAGCCGACGACGACCGACGACACCGATCCGCTCGACACGATCGCCCGCTCGTTCGATGCATCGCAGTCGCGCTTGCGGCCGACGGTGGGTCGGGGAGAGGATGTCTCGATTCGCAAAATCACCACGGCGATCCATGCCAGCCTGGAGCTTGGTCCCACGCTCGTGATCTGGGTTGTCGATCGCACCTCGAGCAGCCAGAAAATCGTCCTCTCCGCGGTGGAATCGGCCCGCAAGTGGTACGACTCGACCGAAGCCAAAGCCGCCCTCGGCACCGCCGACCAAAAGCTACTCACGGCGATCGTCGCCTACGACGAAACGGCCGAGTTTTTGCTCGATCCCCCCTCGGCCGACGGCCAGGCGGTGAAAGCCGCCTTCGACAAAATTCAGCCCAGTGGCTCGGGGCGCGAAAAGACCTTCACCACCCTCCAGCAAACACTTGAAAAGTATCTGCCGCTGCGCACCACCGGCGGCCGCGAAGTGGTGCTCGTCGTGCTGACCGACGAAGCGGGGGACGACGCGAACCTGGCCGACGACGTGATCGACATGACCCGCCGCGCGGCGCTGCCGATTTATGTCATTGGCTCTCCCGCGCCGTGGGGGCAGGCGAGTCCCGGTGCGGCCGATCCGAAAAAGGCCGACCTGACCAAAACCGACGATTCGGCTCCCGTGCATGGGCCGGAGTCGGTGGCCAGCGAGCGGGTCGATATCGAAATGATCCGCATCAGCTATGGCTACAACCCCGGTAATCCGAGCGATCTGAGCCTGATCGACAGCGGCTTTGGGCCCTTTGCCCTGGAACGCCTGTGCCGGGCCAGCGGCGGGCAGTTTTTCATCGTCCGGCCCGAGCGCGGCAGCAACTATACCTTTCGCGGCACGACCTATACCTACTGGCCCAGCGGCAATGAAGTCGGCTTCACGCTTGAAAACCTGAGCAAATACGCGCCTGATTATGTCTCTCCCGCGGAGTATCAAAAGCTGCTGGCCGAGAATCCGGCCCGCCAGGCGGTTCACAATGCGGCCCAGCTTCCCAAGCTGGTGATCGACGAAACGCCCACGCTCAACTTTCCGCGCAACGACCGGACGACCGAAGCCAAGATGAAGCAGAACCTCGACCGCGCTCAGCAATATGCGGCCAAGTGGGGGCCAAAGATCGATCCCTTCTATGCAACCCTGATTCCAGGCGAGGCGGGGCGCGACAAGCTCACCAGCCCCCGCTGGCAAGCCGCATACGACCTGGCGATGGGGCGCGTCCTCGCCTGCAAAGTGCGGATCGACGGCTACAACTCGATGATCGCGGCCCTCAAGCGCGGCAAGACCTTTGCCAATCCAGGGAGCACGCAGTGGATTCTGGAACCCGCCGACGTATTTGAGACCGAGAGCACGCTTAAGAAGATGGGGGAGCGAGCCAAGATGTACCTGGAGCGCGTCAAAACCGAGCACGTCGGCACCCCCTGGGCGAAAATCGCCGAAGAAGAGCTGAAATCGCCGCTGGGTTGGACGTGGAAGGAGGCGTGAACAGCAGCGTCTGCCTCAACATCCTTTATTAGCCGAGAGCAAACTTGCTCCCAGAGCGGCGTGACTCGCGGCGAGCTTCCGAGGCGAGTTCGGAAAACGGGACCCGCTTGCTCCCCGCTATTGGAAGTGGAAAGCCGCGTGCAAGTTTAGACGCCGAATCGTGGCCCCGCTGCCATGGCATTCCCCGTCCGCTATCGCCC
This sequence comes from Pirellulaceae bacterium, assembly GCA_033762315.1. Classification (GTDB taxonomy): domain Bacteria; phylum Planctomycetota; class Planctomycetia; order Pirellulales; family Pirellulaceae; genus CAYLLN01. The sequence continues at coordinate 15,285 of JANRLS010000164.1, read as the reverse complement.
CAAGTTCCCGCCACTTTGCCGCGTGAAGATCCCCCAGCAGCCAAAGTGATGCTCGGCCAGCTTGGCAATCAGCTGCTCGGCTGCGTCGCCAAACTGCCGGGGATCAAGCCGGGCCGCCGTTTCGGCGTGCTGATGGGCGAGCGCCGTTTGCTGGCTGTCGTCATAAAACTGGGCGAGCAGGAAGTGCATCTCGGCGGTTGGTGCCAGGTCCAGCGCCTGCAAATAGGCGGCTTCGGCTTCGCGAAGGCGACCCAGTTTCCGCTGGGTGAAGGCGATTCCCTTGGTCGCTTGAAGCAACATTGGCTGCGCCGACTGCGGCAGCGGACCCAGCCGCCGGAGTGCCGAACGCGCCCGCTCATACCAATCGAGGCCCGCTTGCCAATCGCCTCGCAGTTCGTATGCCGCCCCCAAGTGCAAACAGGCGGCCGGATGCGGCGGATCGAGCGCGACGAGCGGCGCGAGGACGCGCTGGGCATCGTCCACGCGCCCGAGCAAGGCCAATTGGTGCCCACGGGCCAGCAGCATTCCGACGGTCGTCGGGCTCGGTAATGGCTGGGCGATCTCACGTTCCAAGGCTTGCACGCGCTCCCGCAGCCGCGCCGCGAGCGCCGCGTGGCTTTCGCCAGCGACCTCTCCGCGCGGTTGTAGCATCGCCAAGTCGGCGGCCAGAACTGCCGCCCGGTTGAGGTTGTTCTGGGCCAGCGATTCCGCCAATTGCGTCTCGAAGTAGCGAATGCGGGCGTGGTCATACGCCGCCGGCACCAATAGAGCGATCAAAATCGCGGGGAGCCACCAGCGCGGCGCGGACCAGCCCGAGCAGCTACTGCTCAAACCGCCTGGTAGCAGGCCGATGGCCATCGCCGCGATCAGCGCCAGCCCCCCGCGCGGCGCCCCCACGGGTAAGAAAGGCAGCTCGCGTAGCGCCGCGGGAATCCACGGCGGGTTGAGTGTAGTAACGAGTATTCCCGCCAGCAGCAGTGCCGCGAGCAAGGCCGCCGGCAATCTCCCCGTCCGGGCCCGCAGCCAGCCGCCGATCAGCCATCCCGCGGGAAGCGCCGCCCAAAGCGCGACGAGGGCCACATCGAACCACACAAACGGAAAGCGGGGACTTCCCTCGCCCTCCCGCCCCGTGAAGAGCCACGCTACCAGCGCGCTGACCAATCCCCCGCCGAGCAGCCAAAACTGCGGCTGGCTAGAGGCGGAATCGATGTTTCGCGGAGTGGATCGGGACATGGCGCGTTCAATGGGCGTACGAAACCGGGCGGTGAGATTTCCAGATCATGCCGTCGTAGGCGTAGTGCAAATAGGCGACGATCACATTGGCCAGCATCCACCATTGCAGTCGATATTCGCTGGCGAGCCAGCCACCAAGCCCCAGGACGACCAAAAAGGCGGCAAGCGAAAGCCCCCATTGCGAAACGAGCCACGCGAACAGCCCGGCAGCGCCAGGCCGCTGCTTGCGGCGAACGGCCCACGAAACGAGGGTCAGGTATTCGGTGGCGTGAAACAGGGCCGAGGCCAGGACCAGCGGCAATACCCACCGCGGCTGGCGAAAGTGAACCGCCAACAGCAGCGCGGCGTAGAGCGCGATCAGGCTGCTCAGATAAGCGAGCCGACCGACGCCGCGCGGCGAAACCGCCGCGACCTCGCGAACCAGTAGCAGGGCGGATGCGACGAGCACCCCCCAATCCGCCGCGGCCAGCCACGCTTCGAGCGTCTCGTGCCGCCAAATTCCTCCCGCGACGCGAAACGCGACCCATAGCACCAGCCCGCGCAGGACGATCTTTTCAAGCCACAGTCCGGACGCGCGCGCCGGATCTGCCAGGCGGCCATAAATCCGTGCGATGCCATGATGCTGCGACGCGAAATGCCAGGCGTTCCAGAGGGAGTCGAGAGCCAACAGGCACAGCAGAGTCCCCGTTGAAAGCCAAATTGTCGCGCAAAAGAGCACCACCACCGCCGCGATTGCCAAAAAGGCTTTGGATCGCCGGCGGCCGAGTTCGGGATCGAGCGCGACGACGGCGATTGTCAGCCAGCGGTGCGGCATCGTGACGAAATAGATTTGCCAGAACCGCACCCCTTCCTGGGCGTCGAATCCTCCCCACAGGCCGACAACCAAAATGAGCGGCCAGCCCACATTGGCGATCAGCAGGAGGTCGGTCCACGGGCCGACGAGCCACGGCGAGCGGGGGGCGGCCGCGTCGGAAGGCCGGTGGTGCGCGGACATCAGGGCTGGCGTTTGAGCTCGAGATCAACGCCGACGTTCTCCCGTGCCGCGATCGTCACCCGCAGCGGCGAGGACGCGCCGGAATAAATAGGCGGAATCACGGTATTCGCGGGGACGCGGACTTCGGGGCTAATCACGGGTGCGGCAGGAGGCTCCCCATCGCCGGTAATTTCGACAGGCGCGCGAACGGCCGGCTGGAGCACCTGGTTTTGCGTGATTTCGACCCGATACTCGCCCGGAAACGAGCCGTCATTTTCGGTCAGGGTGCGCATGAAATAGGTGCCGTCCGTACCAATCTCGCCCCCCGACTCGCGCCCCTGGTCGTCAAGTGGAACGAACCGGATCGAACCCCCGCCCGCCAAGGGCTGGCCCTCGAAAGTGACCTTGCCGCTGACCGGAAAAGTCGGGCGGCCGCAACCGGCAAGCGCGGCAAGCGCCAGCAGCGCGACGCCCGCGAGCGGATTCAGTCGATTGATAACGAAGCGGGGCATGGGCTAATACTCGCCAAGCACTTCCCCTTGGCTTTTGGTGCCGAGGGCCGCCCAGGTGGCCGGATTGATGGTTTGAGAGATAAACCGCACCGAAGCGTCCGCCATGCCGACATTGATGCCGCCCGGATGATGGCTGCGGGCGGCAGCGATTTGCGTGCCGTCCACCGTTGCGGCCGCTCCGCAGGGACCGACTTTGGTGTCGTTACAGGCGGGGGTCAAATCGCCGACGGGGGAATTCGGATTTCGCCCGGTGCTGAATGCCGCCGAGCCCATCGCATAGAGGGCCCAAATCGCCCGGCTATCCGAGCGGGCCAGCGAGCCTTTCACTTCGGAAATAGCGACCGTGTTCGAGGTGCCGTCTTTGATGTTGCCCAGCGGGACCTGCGTGTTGACGCCATAGACCCCCATGAAGTTTTCGTTGCTCCACGATTGGTTCAGATTGCCCGACCCGAAGCAAGCCGAGTAATTGCCGCGCGACATCGACTCTTGCTGCTCGATGGCGATGTTCGTCCCCTTGTAGAGCGTGCTGCTAGGGCACCTCATTACGGGAATTTGCGCCTGAGCCCAGAAATAGGTCGGCGAGCCAGGGAAGTTCACTTGATCGAGCGGATCGCTAGTTTTGTTCGTCTCCCAATAGTCCTCGTAAACCGCATCTTGCTCCAGTTGCGGCAGGATCAGGACCTGCCAGGTCGGCCCGTGCCCATGCAAGGGACTACCCTGCGTCCCTGCCGTCGGCCGATCCCAGGCGGCATTGTTCTTATTGACGTTGATTCCTCCCGTCGGCAGCGTGCGGAAGACGTCGTGATAATTGTGCGTCGCAAGCGACAATTGCTTGAGGTGATTCGCGCACGAACTGCGGCGCGAAGCCTCGCGAGCCGCCTGCACCGCCGGCAGCAAGAGAGCGACCAAGACCCCAATGATCGCGATGACCACCAGCAATTCGACGAGCGTAAACGCGCGAAACCGCGCGTCGGCCGATCTTGGCCGACGACCCAGCGATGGAATCGACATGTTCCCAAGCCCCCAGGCAGTGGCGGACCAGCACGAGTGTGCCCGCGACCTCGCCACTTCATTTCGGAATCTACTCGAAACGAGAACCGCTTGCAAATAAAAGCAAGTCGCGGCGGAGCCCCTCCCGCTACGCTCTCTGCAAGCGCTTCACGATCTGGTCCACGTCATAGACGCAGCCCCCCCAGGTGCCGCCGCTGGCTTGCTGGAGCGCGGCCCAGAGGCGGGTGGCGTCGGGCAAGTCGGGATCGGGGCACAAATCGGGCCGACTCGCGCGCTGGGCGAGAATCGCCGCCCCTTCGGCAGGCGTGAAAGTCCGCCCGTCGGCACCGACCAGGTCGACGCTCCCCACCAGTTCGTTCCGGTCGATTTCAATCCGGATCAGATCTCCATCCAGCACCTTGCCGATCGGTCCACCGGCCAGCGCTTCGGGTCCGACATGCCCGATGCAGGCCCCAGTGCTGACCCCCGAAAAACGGGCATCGGTGACGACCGCCACCTCGCGCCCCCATTTGAGAAACTTCAGCGCCGAGGTGATTTGATACGTCTCTTCCATCCCGGAGCCGAGCGGCCCACGGCCGACCAGCACCAGCACGTCTCCCGGCCGAATCGGGCGCGGCCCCTGCCCCTTGATGGCGGCAATCGCCTCCCGCTCGGTCAGAAAAACGCGGGCCGGGCCGGTCTTCCGATAGACCCCATCGGCATCGACGACGGCGGGGTCGATGGCGGTCGCCTTGATCACCGCCCCCTCCGGGCAAAGATTACCCAGCGGAAAACAGACGGTGCTGGTCAGCCCGCGGCGGCGGGCCTCGTCCGGCGGAATGATTACCTCGTCCGGATCGATGCCGTCGCGCTCGCGCAGGAGCGCCCGGACTTCGCGGCGGCGCGACGAGGCTTGCCACCAATCGAGCACCTCGCCGAGGGCGTGGCCGGTGACGGTCAGCGCCGCGAGATCGAGCAGGTTGCGCTCGCGCAGGTGGAGCATGATTTCGGGGACCCCCCCCGCGAGAAAAACCCGCACGGTGGGATGATTCACCGGGCCATTCGGCAGCACCGAAACGAACCGCGGCACGCGACGATTGACCTCGCTCCACTGGGCGACCGTCGGCCGCGCCAGCCCCGCCGCGAACGCAATCGCCGGAATGTGCAGCAAGAGGTTCGTCGAGCCCCCGCAAGCCGCATGAACGACGAGGGCATTTTGGATGCTGGCGGGGGTGAGGATGTCGCGGGTTTTCAGCCCCCGCTGGGCAAGCCCCCGCACCGCCCGCGCGCTGCGGGTGGCCATGTCGAGCCAGACCGGCTGGCCGCTGGGTGCCAGCGCCGAATGCGGGAGCGCCATGCCGAGCGCCTCGGCGACGACCTGCGCGGTCGCCGCCGTTCCTAAAAACTGGCAGCCGCCACCGGGCGACGCGCAAGCCGCGCAGCCGGCGGCCGCGGCGTCTTCGAGCGAGATTTCGCCATGCACATAGCGGGCACCAATCGTTTGCACTTTGCCGGCATCTTCGCTCTCGGTCGGCGGCAAGGTCACGCCACCGGGAACGATCACGGTGGGCAAATCGCGAGCGGCGGCGAGGGCCATCATCATGGCCGGAAGCCCCTTGTCGCAGGTCGCCACGCCGATCACCCCCGCCCGCTGCGGCAGCGAACGGATGAGCCGCCCCAGCACCATCGCCGCGTCGTTGCGATAGGGGAGACTGTCGAACATGCCGGTAGTTCCCTGCGTGCGTCCGTCGCACGGATCGGAACAATAGGCGGCAAAGGGAACGCCGCCGTCGGCTTTGATTGCCCGCGCGGCCGCCTGCACCAAAAGCCCCACTTCGTAGTGTCCCGTGTGATAGCCGAGGGCGATCGGCGTCCCATCCGGCGCGCGAACGCCCCCCTGCGTGCTCAGGATCAAATACTGCGGACCGAGCAGATCGGCCGGATTCCACCCCATGCCGGCGGCTTGCGTGAGGCCGAAGAGATCGCCGCTCGACCAGGTGCGGAGAATTTCGTCGGTCAGCGGCAGCTTGCCTTGGGGACCAGGGGCGTGCGATTGGATTTCGGTCAGCGGGGGCGTTTCGAGGTCGAGGAGGTCGGCGAGGGACATGGGTAAGGAGTGAGTGGTGAGTGGTGGGGAAGTTAGGGGTTCGCTTTATGGGTCCAGGCACGAAAGAGGGCGGCCATGAGCACGGGGAGGGCAATCGCGAAGGCCAAGGCGGCGGGCAGGATTTGGTAGCGCTCGGCCAGTTCGCCGAAGACGGCGTACGCCAGCGCCAGCCCCAGATTCGCCAGCAGCACTGGTGGCAAGAACCGTCGCCACGGAAAGCCGTTCATGCCCAGCGAGAGGACGGTCGCCTCGGCGAGCACCGGCACGCCGCGGCCGAGAATGAGAATCGCCACGCCGAATCGGTCGATGAGCCGGGTGGTGCGGGCGAGGTCGGTTGGCTTCGTTATTCGCGCGACCAGCGGCGGCCCAAAGCGGCGGGCAATGGCAAAACCCAGGATCGCGCCGAGCGTCATTCCGAGCCAGCACGCTACCGTCCCCGCCAGCCAGCCGAGCTGCGTGCCGGCGAGGGTGCTGATGACGCTCGAGGGGATCGGCAGAAAGACATCGGCCGCCAAGAGGCCCATCACTACCGCCGCGACCACCGGCGGCGACGGCGGATGTTGCCGCCAGGCGGTCAGCCACGCCTCGACCCGTGCCCCGAACAGCAGAAAGGGGACGATGGGAATCGCCAGCACGAGAATCATCGGCAGCATCGGACGCAGGAGATCGCGCAAAGCCGGCTCGGTGCGAAAGGGAGGTCGAGGGCTTATACTACTGGGACTCCATCATAACCCCATCCCATGAATCTTGACCGCGCCCTCCAACTGACGACCGCCGCCCTGGCGATCACCGGGGCGCTTTTCTTGGGGCTGGGAAACCAGACCTACCTCCCGCTCGCGCTCGCCGGAGGGGCGGTCGCATCGGTGGTGCTGGCGAATTTAGCCCCGTGGCTGAAGCTCAATAAGTTCATCGCCAACGGCATTGCCCTGGCCGCGGTGGTCTGGTCGATGCGCAACTTCTTCGGCCGCATCGGCAGCGAGGGGCAATTGCTGGCGATTGCCGACATGCTGGTATATCTGCAAATCGTGCTGCTGTTTCAGCAAAAGACGGGGCGCGTCTATTGGCAATTGCTGGTGCTGAGCCTCTTGCAGGTAGTGGTGGCGGCAGCGCTCAGCCTGGGGCCGCAATTCGGTCTGCTGCTGGCGTTTTACATGGTGCTGGCGCTCCTCACCTTGGTCTTGCTCTGCCTGCACGAGCAACTTGGCGCGGGCCCCGCCTTTGCCGGTGCCACAAGCGCTGCCGGTCTGGAAACGAGCGTCGGCCAGCGACTGTTGGCTGATCCCGAACTTCTGCCCAGCGCGAGCGCCGCGACTTTGGCAAGCAGCCTGGCGCTCGCCAGCCGGCCGGCGCTGGTGGCCCGGCAAGTGACGCTCCTCTCGCTGGCGACGCTTCTGTTCGCGGCGGTCTTTTTTGGAGCCACGCCGCGCCTGGGAGAGCGCGATTGGGGGGGCGGCCGCTCGAAGATCTCTCCCACCTCGGGGTTCGCGCCGGAGATCAACCTCGAAGAATCGGGACGCATTCTGGAGAACAACCAGATCGTGATGCGGGCCACCTTCACGCGGCTCATCGATCAGCGACCCTATCCCTTGCTCGGCGAGCCGTATTTTCTTGGAGCCGTACTGACCGACTATGTCCCCGATCAGGCAGGGAATCGCTGGGTGCCGGCGCGGCGGCGCATCAGCCGCTATTTTCCCATGAGCGATGTTCGCCCGCCGCCGCTGTCGCCCGAGCTATTGATTCGGCAGGATGTGGCCCTCGAAAACGCCAATCCGCACACGATTTTTTCGGTCCTGCCGGTGCAAGGCCTCTCGGAGACGCCGCGCGAGCTGCGCTACGATCCCCACCGGAGCCGGATCGTTCGCACGCCACGGAGCGACGACTTGCCCTTGCACCGCGAGTATCGCTATGCGTTCGCCACCCCGGCCCTTCGGAACGGCAGACATCTGCGAGGCACGCCGCATGCCAATCCGGCCCTCAACGGACAAGATGAGTTCCTGCTCGAAATGGAGCGGGCCGATCTCGCACGGTTCGACTACGACCGCTTTCCCCAGTTGGCCGAGGCAGCTTCGGCCGTGCTCGCCCGCGAATCGCTCGGCGGGGGCACGCAGTTCGAGCAGGCCCTCGCCCTGGAGCGTCATTTTCAAGCGCCGGGCCTCTATCGCTATTCGCTGGTCTTCGATTTTAAGCGCGACAAGTCGCTCGACCCGATCGAGGATTTCGTCGCCAACCACCGCACTGGGCACTGCGAGTATTTCGCGAGCGCCTTGGTGCTCATGCTCCGCAGCCAGGGAATTCCGGCCCGCATCGTCAACGGCTACAAGGGAGGAGACTACAACACCCTCGGCAAATACTATCTCGTTCGCGAGCGACATGCCCATGCCTGGGTCGAGGCATTGTTGCCCGCCGGCGAGGTTCCAGCGTGGGAAATCGCCGGCGAGCCAAGCGGCGGCGGAACCTGGTATCGCCTCGATCCCACCCCCGCCGCCCCGCAGCAAGTGGCCAACGCTCAAGACGATGGCTTCGGGCACAGCGTCGTCGATGCGTTCGACTATGTCGAGCTGCTGTGGCGCGACTATGTCCTCAGCCTCAATTCGACCCGCCAGCAAGATACGCTCTACGAACCGGTCTCGAGTCGGGCCCTCGGCTTCATCCCGCCGTGGCTCGACACGATGGTCTCGCCCCTGTCGCGCGGCCTGCGCATGCTGGGGCTCTCCGAAAAGTCGGACGCGCAATCCTCCGATGCCGCTCGCGTGTTCGACCTGTCCACCGCCTTCATCCCCGTGCTGCTCCTGGCGACATTGGCCGGGCTGTTGCAACTGGGGCTGTTTTTGTGGCGGCGCTGGGGACGGCGCGGCGGCCAGCGCCAGTTGCCGGGGGAACATTCCGCCGGCCCGCCGCTTTTTTATCGCCGGCTCGAAGCGCTGCTCGCGCAGCTGCAAGTGCGGCGAGAAGCGGGGCAAACCGCCCGCGAATTGGCGCGCCAGGCCGAAGTCGCCCTGGCCGGGGGCGGACCGCAAGTCGCGGCCCTTCCGGCCGAGATCGTCGGCGCATACTATCGCGTCCGTTTCGGCGGGGCCGCCCTGGACAAAACCGAAATCGACGCGATAGAACATGCCCTGGCTCAACTCATTCCCGCCGTGCATCGCGCAAAGACATGAAAATTGGCATCGTCGGCTATCAAGGCTCGGGCAAAAGCACCCTCTTCCAATGGCTCACCGGGGTCGCTCCCGATCCGTCGCTGGCCCACACCATCCAAAGCGCGATGGCCCCCGTTCCCGACGGGCGCGTCGCCCAGCTGTGCAAAATCTATAACCCCAAGAAAATCACCCAGGCCGCGATCGAAGTCGTCGATACTCCCGGCCTGTCGCGCGATCACGAGGGGAGCGCCCAAAAGCTGGCGACCATTCGCGAGGCCGGGGCGCTCGTCGTCGTGGTGGCCGGCTATGGCGGGGCCAATCCGGCGGCTGACCTGCAGAATTTTGGCGACGACTTGCTCATCGCCGATCTCGATGTGATGTCGGGCCGGGTCGAGCGGCTGCGCGATTCCGTCAAAAAACCCCGCCCCAATCGGGAGCAAGAGCAAAAAGAGCTGGAGCTCCTGGAGCCGCTGCTGGCCGAGCTCGAGGCAGGGCGTCCCCTTGCCGGCCAGCCTCTTTCGGCCGAGCAGCGCAAGGCGATCAAGTCGTTTCAGCTCTTTGCCGACAAGCCCCGCCTCGTCGTGGTCAACCTGGCGGACGACGACACCGACCCCGCCCGGTTCGCCAGCCTGGCGACGCCGGGGACCGACGTCGTCGCCCTCTCGCTGACGCTGCAAATGGACCTGGCCGCCATGCCCGCCGAGGAGCGGCAAGCCTTCTGCGCCGAGATGGGAGTCCAGCCGTTCGACCGCGATCAGCTCTTGCGCCGAATCATGCTGGCGTCGGGGCAAATGGTGTTCTTTACCGCCGGCGAGAAAGAAGTTCGCACCTGGCTCATCCGGCAAGGAGGGACCGCGCTGGAGGCGGCCGCGGGCATTCACACCGATCTGGCCAAGGGATTCATCCGGGCCGAGACGATGACGGTCGGCGATCTCGTTCGCCTCGGCAGCGAGCGGGAAATCAAGGCGGCCGGCCTCGTGCGGCAAGAGCCGAAAGACTACGTCATTCAGGATGGAGACATCCTGCTCATCAAGCATAATTGACTCATGTCTTCGGCGAATCTCCCTCCGCTCTTCGACCTGTCGGCAGGCGCCGCGCGCCAAACCGGCGGCGCGCGGCGGTTGCTCGCCAGTTGCGTGGCGAGCAAGGCGGTGCATCTGGCCGCGGCGGGGGCAATTTATGCCTTGGTCGCCAGTGACCTCGTCAGCTTTTCTCCCCCGGCGGGAAGGCAGTCGATCGAGCTGGCCGCCTCGTTTGCCGCCGCCGAGCCGCCGGCAGCGACGTTCCAGAGCCCCGCCGACGAACCCGCGCCGCGCGATTCCGCCCCCCAGCCTCAAGCGGTGCCGATTGTTCCCCGCGGCGAGCGCCCGCCAGCCGATGGACAAGGTGAATCTCCCCCGCCTCCCGAGCAGCCGCCGAGCGCCCCCCGCGAAGAGCCCCCCGCGCGGCGACCAGCGCTCACCGCGGCGACCGAATCTACCGCGACTCCGCCGAGCGAAACCTTGACCAAAACAGTCGCCCGGCCCGCGCTCTTTACCAACACCGAGGCCGAGCCGGCACCCGCGTCGATCGCCTCGCAGGCGGCGGTCGGGGCCAAGGTCGATTCGCTCCCCGCGGCCGATTTCTGCCCCGAGCCGGTCTATCCCCCCGCGCTGCTCGCGGCGAAAATCGAGGGGGTCGTCGTCGTCCGGCTGGCGGTGGGAAGTGATGGGAGCGTGACGAGCGCGGCGGTTCATCGGACGAGCGGCCACGCGGCGATGGACGACGCGGCCCTGGCGGCGGTGCGACAGTGGAAGTTTCAGCCCGCCCGCCGCTTCGGCAGCCCCATCGCGGTCGAGGTGCTCAAGCCGCTCCGCTTTCGGATCGAAACTCCGTAAAGGAACGCTCTCGTGACCACCGACGACCAGCCCGAAGTGCTGCTCTTCACCGACGGCGCATGCAGCGGCAATCCGGGGCCGGGGGGCTGGGCGTACATCCTGAGGCACGTCACCACGGGCAAAGTGCTGGAGCAATCGGGGGGCGTGCCGGAAACGACCAACAATCGCATGGAGTTGCAGGCGGCCATCGAAGGGCTGGCCGCCCTCAAACGCCCCTGCCATGTCGAGCTGTTCACCGACAGCGAGTATGTGCGCAAAGGACTGAGCGAATGGATGGCCGGCTGGAAGCGCAACGGCTGGAAGAAGCGCGAAAAAGGGACGCTGAAGCCCATCAAAAATGCCGAATTGTGGCAGCAGCTCGATGTGCTCGTCGCTAAGCACCGGATCAAATTCACCCGCGTTGCCGGCCACAGCGGCCATCCCGAAAACGACCGCTGCGACGAGCTGGCCGTGGCGGCGTATCAGCGGTTTCGGTAGTTCTCGGCCCTGGCGTCTGGCTTGTTGACGCTGCCCGTCGCACGCTTTTACAATGACGAGCATCGTGCCGGCCCCCCATTGGGCTGGTCCCGCCACGCCGGCGGTTTCCCGCTGGCGTTCTTGTCTTGCCCTGTTTGGCTCGCGGATTTGTCCATGTTCCACTTGCAGGCGAATAACGGACCCAAGGCCGGCCACCGCTATCCGCTCGATGGCGACAAGCACATTCTCGGCCGCCACCCCGACTGTCAAATCGTCATCGAGGTCGGAGCCGTCAGCCGCAATCACTGCCAGATCGTCAAGGATGGGCCGGGCTACGCCGTCGAAGACCTCGGCAGTCGCAATGGCACTTTTCTGAACGACGAGCCGGCGAAGATCGAGGGGCGTCGAAAGCTGAAGCATGGCGACCAGGTTCGCGTCTGCGAAGTGACCTTCACCTTCCAGGCCGATGCCGCGGCCCTGGCCGGCGGGGCGGGCGGGCTGGCGGGCGGCGCCAACATGATCGATGGGGCCGGTCTCGGGGCCTTTCTCGCCGACGATGAAAACAACACCCCCGGCTCGACGATCATGTCGAAGCTGGAGGTTTCCAGTTCCAGTCGCGGCGGGCTGCACGTCACGGCGAGTGCCGAGGTGAAGCTGGCGGCCCTCGTCGAAATCACGCAAAGCCTGGGCCGCGTCCTCGCGCTCGACGAAGTGTTGCCGCAGGTGCTGAAGAGCCTGTTCAAGATTTTCGTGCAGGCCGACCGCGGCTTCATCGTGATGCAAACGCCCGAAGGAAAGCTGGTGCCGCGGTGGGTTCGCCTGCGGCGCGAAGATTCCGGCGACACGCTAAGAATTAGCCGCACGATCATTCGCCACGTGATGGAAACCAAGGAGGCGATCCTGTCGGCCGACGCGGCTTCGGACGAGCGGTTCGAAATGAGCCAGAGCATCGCCGATTTCCGCATCCGCTCGATGATGTGCGCCCCGCTGCTTGATTCCGAGGGGAAAGCCTTTGGCGCGCTGCAAATCGACACGCTCGACCAGCGGCAACGCTTCACCAAGGAAGACCTGGAGCTTTTGGTCAGCACCGCCTCGCAGGCGGCGATCGCGATCCAAAATGCCCAGATGCACGAATCGGCCCTCAAGCAGCGCGAGCATCAGCGCGACATGGCCCTCGCGCACGAAGTGCAGCGCGGCTTTTTGCCCGACCGCCGCCCGGAACTCGCCGGCTATGAGTTTTTCGACTACTACCAACCGGCCGAGGAGATCGGCGGCGACTATTACGACTACATCCCGCTCCCCGATGGCCGCCTCGCGGTGGTGGTGGCCGACGTGGTCGGGCACGGGGTCGCCGCCGCGCTGCTGATGGCCAAGCTCTCGGCCGAAACGCGGTTTTGCCTGCTCACCGAGCATCACCCGGCCGCCGCGGTGACGCGCCTCAACGAACGCATCACCAAGCTCAACATCCAGCGGTTCGTCACCTTCATCCTCGTCATGCTCGATCCCGCCGCCCACAAAGTGACCATCGTCAATGCCGGGCACATGGCCCCGCTCCATCGCCGCAAAAATGGCCAGATCGACGAGCCGGGCGAAGCGATCGCCGGCCTGCCGCTGGGCATTACCGACGCGGTCGGCTACGAGCAGCTGGAGGTCAACGTCGCCCCTGGCGACCTGCTGACGCTCTACACCGACGGCGTGAACGAATCGATCGACGCTGCCGGCGCGTTTTACACGATCGACCGCCTCCGCGAACACGTGAAAAAGCTCCCCGGTCCGCCGCCCAAGCTCGGCCAAACGATCATCGACGACGTCCGCGCCTTCCTCGGCAAAGCGCCGCAAAACGACGACATGTGTCTCGTCTGCTTCGGCCGCGGATCCTGACGTGGGGCAGGCGTCCCGCCTGCCCCACGAGGGAAGTCAGCCCCCCGCCAGCGCCCCGATAATCATGTACGGCTCTTTACCGGCGGCCACCTCGGCAGGCAGCGGCGCGTCGGGCGATTCGTTCGATAGGTCGCGCTCGCAGGCGAAAAACCGCAAAAAGGCCCGCCGCTGGTGCGTGACATGATCGCGAATCGTCCCCCGCAGCACCGGATAACGCTCTTCCAGCGCGTCGAGCACCGCGCGTTGCGTCGGGGGATCGGCCACGTCGAGCACAACCTCGCCCGAAATGCCAGCCAGGTTCCGCAGGTGATACGGGAGTGTCACGCGAATCATGCCAGCGTTTGCACCTCCACCGAATAGACGCTCGGCAAATCGCGAACGACCGGATTCCAACTGTCGCCCCCGTCGGCCGAGCCATACACCTGGCCGCCGGTTGTGCCGAAGTAGATGCCGCACGGATCGAGCTGATCGACGCACATCGCGTCGCGGAGGATGTTCACGTAGCAGTTCTCTTGCGGCAGCCCCTTGGTGAGCGGCTCCCAATCGTGGCCGCCCGTTTTGCTGCGATACACCCGCAGCTTGCCGTCCGGCGGAAAATGCTCCGAGTCGCTCTTGATCGGCACGACAAAAACCGTGTCCGGCTCGTGGGCATGCACATCGATCGGGAAGCCGAAATCGCTTGGCAAATTGCCGCCGATGTCGGTCCACTCGCCACCGGCGTTGTCGGTGCGGAGCACGTCCCAGTGCTTTTGCATGAACAGCACCCCGGGCCGGGCGGGATGCATCGCGATTCGATGCACGCAATGCCCCACCTCGGCATCGGGGTCGGGAAGCACGTAGGGCGACTGCAGTCCCTTATTGATCGGCCGCCACGTTTGGCCCCCGTCGTCGGTGCGAAATGCGCCGGCGGCGGAAATCGCCACATACATCCGCTGATCATTCGTCGGATCGAGCACGATCGTATGCACCGCCATGCCGCCGGCGCCGGGCTGCCAGAGGTGCCCCTTCGCGGCCCGCAAGCCGGGCAGCTCTTGCCAGGTGGTGCCGCCGTCGGTGGAGCGAAAGATGGCTGCGTCCTCGACGCCGGCATAGACCGTGGCGGGATCGGTGAGCGACGGCTCCAAATGCCAGACCCGCGCGAACTTCCACGGATGCTGCGTGCCGTCGTACCAGAGGTGCGTTCCCACCTCTCCCTCATAAACGAACTTGTTGCTCTCCCCCTTGGGCATTCCGTCGGGACTCGCCTGCGGGCCGCCCCCGGGAGTTTCCCACGTTTTGCCGCCGTCCCGCGAGCGCTGAATGATTTGCCCAAACCAGCCGGTCGATTGCGAAGCGTAGAGATAGTCGGGATCGACCGGCGAACCCTTCAGGTGATAGGCCTCCCAGCCGGCGAAGAAGGGGCCATTCACCCGCCAGTGCTTGCGCGCCCCGTCCGAATCAATGACGAACGCCCCTTTTTTCGTGCCGACGAGCAAGCGAACCGCGGTCATGGGATGTTCCTGAATTGAGAACTGGAGATGGGATATCAACCCGCAGGGTCAGCCCGGGAATTCTCCCGACACACTAACCCGCAGCGTCACCTAGGGAGAACGACCGGTTGTCGTGGTTTGGAGTGCTCTCGCCTTCAACCTGCCCGATCCACTGACTAGCCGGCAGAAGTTACAAATCCACCAGCACCTTGAACCCCCCATAGGTCATCTTGCTCGGATCGAACGGCATGTCGCTCGGGTCGCACATTTCGTTCATCCGCGGATCCTTCATTACCTTGGCGTTGACCTTATCGCGATGCGCCTTCGACTTATAAACGATCCAGGCGAACACGATCGTCTCGGTCCGCTTGATCTTCGCGAACTTGGGAAACGGAATGCCGAACTTCACGTTCACGTCGTCCGCCACGCACTCGCGATACTCGAGCGCGCCGTGATCCATCCACACCTTGCTCGCGAGCTGGGCCATCGCGAGATAAGCCTTCAGCTTCTTCTTGGGAACCACCAGCACGAAACCATCGGCATAGCGCATGAGAATGCTCCTCGCAAGTTGTTTGGGTAATCGACCAACACCAACCCGCGGCGTCAGCAACGGAGACATCCAGCCAGATTCAGCCCTTGCTGACGCCGCG
>JANRLS010000163.1:0-5073 GCA_033762315.1 Pirellulaceae bacterium | reverse complement strand
CGATCCGCGAATGCAACAGTTAATGCAGGGACGCTAAATCGCCGCGCCCGCCTTGGAGAAAGCAATGCCCATCGAATTTCGCTGCCAGCAATGCGACCAGATGCTCCGGGTGCCCGACGATAGCGC
This sequence comes from Pirellulaceae bacterium, assembly GCA_033762315.1. Lineage (GTDB taxonomy): Bacteria > Planctomycetota > Planctomycetia > Pirellulales > Pirellulaceae > CAYLLN01. Next base: position 4,947 of record JANRLS010000163.1, on the reverse strand, counting down.
GGGCAAAAACGCCCGCTGCCCCAAATGCCAATCGCTGATGACGGTGCCCAGCCCCGCCTCGTCCGGGTCGCCGCCAGCCACCCCTGCCGCCCCTGGCGCGCCGGAAACCGGTGGCTCGCAACCTGCCGGCCACCCGGTGGTTTCGCCCCCCGGTCCAGCCGCCGATTCGCCGGCGTTTGTACCCGCGCCATTTGCTCCCAAGCCGGCCAATCCTTTCAGCGATGGGGGGGCGGCGAGTCCGTTTGCTCCCGGCAGCAAACCGCCATTCGCGTTCAGCGATAACCCCTATGCCGCTCCTGGCGGTGGATTCGGCAGTGCTTATAGCAGTTTTGCACCGACGAACCGGCTCCGCACCGGTTTGCCCTGGGAAATTGGCCCCCGGTCGCTGGGTGTCTGGTGGAAAACGGCCGGCATGGTGATGAGCAGCCCCAGCGAAGCCTTCAGCCGGATGCGGCAGGAAGGGAGCCTGGAAGAGCCGATTCATTTCAACATTTATGGCCTCGGACAATTGCTGCTGGTCGCCCTCTTGCTGGGTGGTGCGCTGGGACTGTTGATCTTGGCCATGGAGCCGGGGGGGAACATTGGAGAAAAGGCGGTGGGTGCCGTCGTGGTAGCGCTCGCCGCCATGGGTCTGGGTGCTATTTACGTCCTACTCGTCGCCACGCTCGGCATGATGTTCTCAGCGGCCATTTATCATGTCTGCCTGCTGATTGTCGGCGGAGCGCGGCGGGGATACGAAACGACCTTTCGCGTCACCAGCTATGGCACCCTGTCGCTGATGTGGCTGTTCGCGATTCCGTACATCGGCGGGCTGATCGCCGGGATCTGGCTGTTGGTGATTCTGATTATCGGCCTCGCGAAGGCGCACGAAATTTCGACCGGCAAAGCGGCGCTGGCGGTGCTGCTCCCCTATATCGTTTGCTGCGGCGGCTATGCCCTGCTGATTTTCCTGGCCATTGCGCTCGATGCCGCCCGCTAAGCCTCGCGAAGCAAGGAACCGCGACCGATGCCGATCGAGTTCTCTTGCCCCGCTTGTCGCCACTGGGTCGGCACCCCCGACGCCGCCGCGGGAAAGCATGGCCGCTGCCCGAACTGCAAGGCGATCGTGCCGGTCCCCCTTGCCAGCGAAGTGCGGCTCGCCGCGCAGCCCGCCGCGCAGCCGGCCTATCTCGATCTCGCCTGCCCCGCCTGCAAAAACCTGGTCCGCACTCCGGCGAGCGCCGCCGGCAAGCATGGCCGCTGTCCCAGTTGCAAAGCCATTTTCGCCATCCCGGCCCAAGTGCCCGCCGCCGCCGGGCAGCCGGCCGCCCCGGCATCCGTGACGAGCGGCCCGGACCTGCGCGATCCGTGGCTCGATCTGCCGCCGGCCGCCAGGCTGGGGCAGGCGACCGCGAACATGCCCCAGCTTGGCAAGCCCGTGGAACCGCCCCCCGCCAAACCGGAGGAGCCGCCCCCGGCCTGGGTGCAGGTGCTGGAAAAAGCCCGCCAAGAGCAAGATGCGCGCGGCGGACTGGCCTGGGAACGGGATAGCTCGCTCGAAAACCTGGTTGATACGACGTTTCAACTCTGCTCGTCCGGCGGACGCGATTTCGACCAGATGAATCTGCGGGGCGGGTTCTCGAATCCGCTTTCGTTCTACATCCTGGCGTTTCTGGTGTATCACCTGGTCTCGATCGGCCTCTCGACCGGGATGTTCATCTTTGTGCAATGGCGTGACGAGGCGCTCAACCAGGTCGATTGGCTCGCCCTGTTTCAGGCGTTTTGCCTGCAACTGGTGCTCTCCATTGTCAGCTCCACCGTGCTCGGCCTCGTCAGCTCGCTCGTGGCGTCGGGCTTCATGCATTTGGTGCTGTTGGTTCTCGGCGGCGCGCAAGGGGGTTTTGAGGCCACCATGCGGGTGATCTGCTACAGCGGCGGAGCCTGCGCCATTCTGGGAGCGACCATCGTGCTCGCCCCGATCACTCCGGTGTTCGGGCTGCTGTTGCCGATTGTCGGCCTGCATCGCGTGCATAAGGTGTCGGTGTGGAAATCGGCCCTGGCGGTGTGCCTGGGGCTGTTCACGACGGTCGTCATCATCATCCTGCTCGTGTGGATCGCCATTGTGCTGATCGTCGCCAGTTTGATTTCGCACTGGGGCCTGGGCGAGTTTTTCGGCCGGGGAGGATAGCCTACAATCGCCGGACGGAAGCCCTACCCTTCAACCACCCGGAGATTGCACCCATGTTTCGCTGGCTGACGCTCTTCGCCGCCGTATCGCTGCTTGCCGTTTCTAGCCGCGAGGCCCAGGCCGCGGACGCCAAGTCCCCACCGTTGCGGCATGTCGTGCTGTTCAAGTTCAAGCCGGAAGTGACCAAGGCGCAGGTGGCGGAAGTGGTCGAGGCGTTTGCCGCCCTGCCGAAAAAGATCGAGGCGATCACCGCCTTCGAGTGGGGGACCGACGTGAGCGTCGAAATGAAGGCGGCGGGCTTCACGCACGCCTTTGTCGTCACCTTTGCCGATGCCAAGGGGCGCGACGTTTATCTCCCCCATCCGGCCCACGCCGAGTTCGTAAAGCTCGTCGGCCCGCGGCTAGAAAACGTGCTCGTGTTCGATTTCGTCGCCGGCAAATAGCGGGCCGGTGTGGAATACCGAACAGCCAGGACCAAACCTGGTCCCGGATTTTGGATCACGCTCAGCCACCCACTACCGGTTGTGGTGTCACTTACGCCTGACCACAATATGTAGTGTACATATTGACATTTTCACGCGAATCTGCTCGACTATCGAGCACGGTGGGTTGCGCGCGCCGTCGCGGCGACCAGCATTCAGCGGGAGGGGGAAGGTGGAACAGGCACGGAGCGGAGATCGCAACGAAGATGGAGGCGTTGGGGTTCGTAATCCGGGTCAAGCGGTGGGCGCGGCGTCGCCCGGCGGGCTGCGGCGACGACTCCGTCCCGCCGCGTGGGGACAATAAGACGGAAAATAAGCGGGCCGGGCGGGTCTTGACGCAAGTCGATGATTGGCAACGGGTTATGGCGATTATAAGCGCGACAGGTGGGCGTCGCGGCAATAAGGAATCGGAGCGGGACCGGCGCGAAGCCCGTCAGAAATTGGAATCGAGTATCAGGGATCCCCGGAACCAGGTTTGGTTCCAGCTATGGAAGAGCGCAGAGATTGGGGCGCAAACAAAAAAAAGCCGCCTCGCGACGATAATCGCGAGGCGGCCGGTGGTTGTCATGTGACAGGGGCTGTCGGTGGCCCCGCGTCCATTACAGATCCGGAATTTGCAAGCCGTCGTCGCGGCAGGCAAGGCGCTTCAGCACGCCAATATCGGTTTGCTTCATCAGCATCGAGACATGGGCATCCAGAAACGCCGCCTGAGCGCCACCACTGGCGTGGGCGGAGATCAGTGGATTGCTCACACCCTTGTTCGTGCCGATCCCACGCGACGTAAGTGTCGGCACGCCCGACGTGCCGATCGGCTTCCCATTTTGACCGACCCCGTACTGGATTGTGGTGAGGTTATAGACCGATCCGGTGAGGGCGTTGTTGGGGACGGCGTCGTTGCTGGTGCCACAGAGCCAACCGCAATTCGTTCCGCCGCCCCCATCAATGCGGTTACGAGTTGGTACAGGTGGTGTGCCCGTGCTGTTACTCCAAAAGTAATCGGAAGTTTCACTGACGAGAATGGTGTTGGAGGTGCCGTCGATGGCTGCTGCCATTCCGACAACTTGGTTAACAAGCAGTAAGCCACCCAGCGACTGGAAGCCGGAAGTGGACCCGCCTGTCTGCCCGCGAGTTTCACCCGAAATCGCGTAGGTGCCCGTCGCGGCCTGATCGTGGCCTGAGATGCCTACATAGGACGAGACGACCAGCACCTGATTGCCAACCGTCTCGGTTTGCGGAAGCGGACTGCTGGGGCAAAGCATATACGGGATTTTGGCGTTGGCTGCCTGTTGCCTTAGCGTATTGTCGTTGTAATTTCGGTTTGTCGGTGCTCGTTCCTGAGCGTCAATCAAGTTATAGAGGTTTGGCTGCTCGGAGAACGGCAGGATTGCAACCAGCCACGAGGGGCCCATGTTCCGGCCGCCACCTCGGTTCCGCGCCCCATAGGGCAGACTGTTGAACGTGTCGTGATAGTTCTGGATCGCCAGAGCCATCTGCCGCAAATTGTTGCTGCATTGGCTGCGGCGGGCAGCCTCGCGCGCGGCCTGCACGGCCGGCAGCAACAGCGCGACGAGCACGCCGATGATCGCAATGACCACCAGTAGCTCGACCAGTGTAAACCCTCGTCGTTTCATAAGAACACATCCTTTCCCCAACACGGGACATAAATAGAAATGAGACAATCCAGCTCGGTTCCGTGAGACAAATGGCACGGAGCCGTGCCAGAAGCATTTGCCCACGTTCTCAGATAGCGTGTGAAAAGTCAATGAATTACGCTAATTTTATGGAAAAATTTGGTAACAACTGACCGTACGCTGGCCAAGGGGGGCCTGCCTCTTTGTCAGAGAACACGAACCCGCGCCGCGCACGCTGGTTCCGCGGATTGCGGAGAACCGCGAGTCGCACGGGCCGGAAACCCCACCTTGGTGTGAATCATGACTCCCGATCAGTTGGCCAAAGCGCTCCCCCGCTCGGCACTGGCCTTGCGGGGATACAACGTGACGAACCTGGGGCGGACGCGCGAGCTGCTCGCGCACCCCGCTTATGGGGCAGTCGTCGCGCGGAACCTGTGCGAGCTCGCCGCGGCCGCGGCCGAAGTGCTCGGGCGGCCGGTCGATCTGGTGCGACACGTCGAGGCCAATCAGGAGTTCACGCTGGAAACTTACGGCGAGGCGGTGACACTGATTCTGGCCATGGAGGTGGCGCAGCTGGAGCTATTGCACCAGCATTTTGGCCTCGACTATCGCGGGGCGGCCTTCAGCTTTGGCTATAGCCTGGGAGAAATCGGCGCGCTCATTGCCG
>JANRLS010000162.1:0-2944 GCA_033762315.1 Pirellulaceae bacterium | reverse complement strand
CTCGATGGCAAGCGGCCGGTCTATATCGCCGGCTATGGCATGGATCGGAAGGCAACGGCAGTTCACGATCCCATCATGGCGCGGGCCATCGTGCTGCAATCAGGAAATGAGCGGATCGCATTGGCGGCGGTCGATTTGATCGGGCTGCAACATCCGGCGGTCAAAGCGATTCGGGCCAAACTGCCCGGCTATCGCTATGTGCTCGTCGCCAGCACGCACAACCATCAAGGGCCGGATGTCATCGGTATTTGGGGGCGCGGGCCATTTCATCGCGGGGTTGATGAAGCGTATCTGGAGCTCGTCATCGCGAAGGTAGCCCTGGCCATCGAGCAGGCGGCAGCCAGCCTGCGCCCCGTCACGGCCCACTATGGAACAGCGGAGGACAATTCTCTGCTCGATGACGCCCGCCTGCCGACAGTGAAAGATGGCGTGCTGCGGGCGATTCGGCTCGATCAGGCGGAAAAGCGCGAGCCCGCCGCGCTGATCGTGCAATGGAATTGCCACCCCGAGGCGTTGGGAAGTAAAAATACGAGCCTCACCGCCGATTTTACGGCGGCGACAGTCGCCGCGCTGCGCGAAAAGTATCGTTGCCCTGTGCTCTACCTGTCGGGCGCGGTCGGCGGGCTGATGGCCCCGCCCGAGGAACGCATCAAAGACGCCAGCGGCCAGGTTCTCGCGACTGGCAACTTTGACTATTGCCGCCGCTATGGCGAAGAGGTGGCCTTGCTCGCCGGCAAGTCCATCGATGCCGCGACTCCGCTGGAGCTGACTCCGTTTACCGTTTCATCGGCTCGAATCGCAGTTCCAGTGCAGAACGCGCTGTACCGCATGGCGCGGGCGCTGGGCGTGGTGAAGCGCGAGTCGCACGTTTGGACCGGCAATTTCCTCGATTTCGGCACACCGATGACGCTCGATACCCGCGATCTGCCAACCGCCGTGGAAACGGAAGTTGCCTGCCTGCGATTGGGGGAACTATTCGTCCCGTGCCTGCCGGGCGAGCTCTATCCCGAGCTGGTTTATGGCAAGTTCCCCGAGCCAGCCGATCCGAGGGCCGACTTTCCCGACGTGCCGCTGGAGCCGACGATCTCTACCCTGATGCCGGGACCAAAGTGGCTCTTCGTCGGCCTGGCCAACGACGAGTTGGGCTACATCATCCCCAAGCGGCAGTGGGATCGGGCCGCGCCGTACTGCTTCGGCCTTGAAATGGCCCAATATGGGGAGATCAACAGCTGCGGCCCCGAAGTAGCTCCGATCTTGATGCAGGCGCTTAAGCTGCGAATGGAAGATCTAGCCGCAACGAAGTAGATTTGTCCCTTATTTCTTCGCTGCTTTCGCGCGCTCCGCGTGCGGGGTATAGTAGCGGCCTATTCGCAACGGGAGCCGCTTATGCCAGTCAAAACGTGGACGCTCATCGATCAATCATCCGGCTTGCCAGGACCGGGCCATTTGGAAATTAGCGCCGGTAACTTGCCTGGATTCGATCAAGGTGGCGTGACGCACCGGGTTTGGTCGGGTGGACTGGCCGATGGCGTGGTGAGCGTCGAAATTAACAATGGCAAGACGCAAATCGACGTGCTGCCGACCCGCGGCATGGGAATTTGGCGGGTGATTCCGAATATTTCCCAAGGGCCGCACACCATCGGCTGGCAATCGCCGGTGCGGGGGCCGGTCCATCCGGCATTCGTCGATCTCGGCGAGCCGAGCGGCTTGGGCTGGCTCGATGGCTTCGACGAACTCCTCGTCCGCTGCGGCCTGGAAAGCAACGGCGCGCCGGATTTTGACGACGTCACCAGCCGGCTCAAGTATCCGCTGCACGGGCGAATCGCCAACAAACCCGCCCACAAGGTGGAGCTAACCATCGACACCGATAAGCAAGAGATCAAGCTGGTGGGCATCGTCGAGGAGACGCGGTTTCATTTCCTCAAGCTGCGAATGACCTCGACGCTGACCACCAAGTTCGGCAGTTCGGCGTTTGCCATTCGCGATGAGGTCGAGAATTTCTCGGCTAGCCCGACGGCGATGCAAATGCTGTATCACGTCAATTTCGGGCTGCCGCTGCTGGACGCCGGATCGAGAGTCGTCGCGCCGGTGAAAACGCTGGTTCCTCGCAACGCCCGCGCCGCGAGCGGGCTGGCCACCTGGGATAGTTATGCCGCCCCGCAGCCCGGCTTTGAAGAGATGGTCTATTTTTTCGCTCTTCACGGCGACGCTACTGGGCAAACTCGCACTTTGCTGAAGAATGCCCACGCGACGCGCGGCGTCAGCCTCGTCTTCAACACCAATCAGCTCCCCTGCTTCTCGCTCTGGAAAAACACCACAGGCGAGCCCGACGGCTACGTGACGGGTTTGGAGCCCGGAACAAACTATCCCAATCCGCGGAGCTTCGAGACGGTGCAGAATCGCGTCGTGCAATTGGCCGGCGGGGCCAAACAGGTGTTCGACTTGGGTTTTGAGATTCACGCCACGCCGCAGGAGGTCTCCGCCGCCGAAGCCGCCGTGGCCAAAATCCAAGCCGGCCGGCCGCCGCAAATCTTCGACCAGCCGCAGCCCGATTGGTGTGCGTGAGATTCGGTCCGGGGCCCTCACTCGCCAGAACTGGGGCGCAGGATGAGCGAGAGCTTGCGGCGGCGATTTTTCAAAAATTCCTGCCGGACCCGCGGATCGCGCAGCACGATCCAGGCCCAAATGCCAAACGGCAGCCCGATGATCCAGGCCCCGCCGCAGGGAAGGACGGCGAGCAGCGCGCCGTGCCAGGCGGCGGGGAGGTCGTCGGCCCGCAGCATTGCGAGGCCGCCGCGAAAAATGTAGCTGGCGACCCAGACGAAGGCAACCAGCATCGTCAGCATCGTTAGCACTTCGCCCCGGTCTTGCGGCGTGAATTTGGGCAACTGCTGGACCTTTTCGGTGGCCTTCAGACCCACCAGGAACAGGGCCAACGCCACGC
>JANRLS010000161.1:0-11053 GCA_033762315.1 Pirellulaceae bacterium | reverse complement strand
GCGCTGCTGCTGGCCCTGTCGCGCAAAGTGGCCATGTATCACCACGACACCAAGACCGGCAAATACGAGTTGCAAGCCGGGCCGAAGCTGCGGCGGATCGAGGGGCAAACGCTGGGGATCGTCGGCCTGGGGCACATCGGTAAGATGCTGGTCGATAAGGCCGCGGGTCTGGGCATGAAAGTCGTCGCCACCAGCCGCAGCGGCAAGCAAATGCCCGGCGTGCGGCTGGTGGAGCTCGATGGGTTGCTGGCGGTCAGCGATTATGTTTCCCTTCACGTTCCGGCCACGCCGCAAACCAGGCACCTGATGGGAGCGGCCCAGTTTGCAAAAATGAAGCCCACCGCGTATCTCATCAACACGGCTCGTGGCGGGCTGATCGATCAGGCGGCACTGGCGCGGGCACTCGCCGATGGTCAATTGGCGGGGGCGGCGCTCGATGTGCAAGACCCCGAGCCGCCGGACCTTTCGCAGGCTCCCTTTAACGATCCGCGGGTGATCGTCACCCCGCATGCGGCGTTCGTCTCCGAGGAATCGCTCGCGAACCTGCGGCTGCGGACGGCGAGGCAAGTCGCCACGCGGCTGACGGGCGGAGCGCCGGAAAACGTGGTGAACGGGGTGAAGTGCTAGCTGGTTGCCTGCTTGCGCCCGCGGCGAAGCTTTCCTTTCGCTCCGCGCCCCCAGAGCGCGACGATCCGCCACAAGTCGATCTGGGCGAGAACGGCAGTTCTTGCTATTTCCCCACACTTTGAAGGGATCATCAGCAACCGGTGTCGGCGGAGAGGCGATCGATGCAATGGATCAACCACCTTCTCAAGAGTCACTTTTTCAAGCCGCAGGGCGCCGAGTCGCTGAGTCTCTTCCGCCTGCTCTATTGTGCGACACTTTGCTGGCGAATTTTTTCGGACGGCCACTATCACCTGGAGCAGTTCTCAAACCCCTCGTGGCACCCCATTCCCCTATTTGAGCTGTTTCGCATTCCCCTGATGAGCCGGGAGCTGTTTCAGGTTTTGCATTTCGTGCTGGTGGCCAGTTTGGCTCTGACAGCGCTCGGCGCGTTCACTCGTATATCGGCGACCATCGCCTGGATCACGTTTTTCTTTTACATGGGAACGGAACTCGGTTTCTCGAAAGCGCCCCACAGCAACTACGTCTATCATTCGCAAAACATCATCGTCTTCATCCTGTTCCTCTTGTCGGTCGCTCCCGACGTGGCCCGCTTTGGTTTCGATGGCTGGCGCGGACGGGGTTGGCGCTGGTCGGTCGATCCGTCCGAGCGCCTGACGAGTGCCTGGCCGACACAGCTCGTCAAGCTGATGCTTGGGCTCGCCTACTTCGGGTCGTTCTATTGCAAAATGGTGGCTCACCCGCTGTGGGCCGATGGCTACACGCTGCAGGCTTATCTGCTCTCCAAGCACTTGGTGGTGGACAGCCCGCTCGCTGCTTGGATCGCGCAACATTGGTGGCTCTGCCTAACGCTTGGCCTCGCCACCCTCGTGCTGGAAGGGACGTTTTTCCTGGTGGTCTTTTTTCCGCGCCTGACCTGGCCCTATGTCCTCGGCGCGATCAGCTTTCACCTCGCGATCTTGGCGACGATGAAGATCAACTTCCTGAATTACTTTGGCGCGACATTTCTCGTGTTTCTCGACTGGCCGACGCTGCTGTTTCTGACCGCGCCGCTGCGCTTGTTCTGGATCCACCCAACAGTGCCGGCGTCCTCGAACCAGACGGAGTTCCCCGCCCCGATCACGATTGGCGACACCCGCGCCGCGCGATGGATGGTCGTCGGCATGTGGGGAGTGCTCATGGCGTGCATCGTGGCCCGAGTCGAGTCGTGGCCATTCACCGATTACCGCGTTTTCTCGGGTCGTCAGCACGCCAGCACGATTTGCGTTTATCGCCTGGCGACCATCGATGCGAACGGCCAAACCGCTTGGATTCCGAGCTACTCGTTGCCGCTTTCCACGACGACCATCAATCGCCGCATTCGTACGCTGCTGAGCAAGCACGACCCAAAGTCGCTGCTACAACTGGTTGACGAGTGTGACTCGCACGTCGCCAAACTGCAACCGAATGGCCATCGCCGGTTGACGGTCGTCGAGCGGACGTTGCGCTACACGCCTGGAACCACGACGCCGGAAATCATCGATCGTCCGCTCGATCGGCATAGCCTGGCCGCTGCCGCGCGTGAGCCAATCGAAGTCGCTGGCCGACAGCAGTCAGGCCTGGAACGTCGCTAGTCGCTACTTCAGCTCCAGGCCGATCAAAAACGCATCGAGTTGCTTGCGCAGGTTCTGCTCTTCCTGCAGGGCGGTGGTGACTTGCTTGCGCAAGGCTTCGATCTGGTCTTCCTGCTCGGTGAACTTGGTCACATAGCGGCGGAAGAGATCGGAATCCTTGGGAAGCTGCGCCATGTTGTTGCGGATGCGGGTTTGCTCCTGGTCGATCACCGTGATTTGCCGTTCGATCTCGACGCGCTTGATGACGACCGCCTGAATCGCCGTCTTGCGCACGATCACATCGCGCAGGGCCTTTTTCACGTCGTCGCTCACCAGGGGGGCGGCGAGAAAATAGTTGAGTCGACCGTCATCCAAGTTGCTGATCGCCACCGATTCTCCCTGGGTCCATTCTTCTTTTACGTCCAGCGTCGCCGGCTTGCCCGGTTCGGCGGTCACGGCAAAGCGATAGAGGCTGCGAGTCTTTTCGGCGGGGTCTTTGGGAGAGAGGAGCGTCCAGGGCTGCTCGATGGGGTATTCGATTAGCACTTTCTTCGCCTTGCGACCCGAATTTTTAACGACGTAGCTTTTGGTGCGGGCGTGCTTGTGGCTGGTGATGAGCGTCCCCTTGCTGACGCGAACACTCACCAGCGCGCTCGGATCCTGCTTCATGCTCGGCGCGACTTCGGTATCGAGGTCCATCGCATAGCTTATGAGCCGCTCGGTACCGGGCTGCAAATCTTGAATTTGGGCATCGCCGGCATAGGCCCCGTCATCGAACACGGTGATCGGCCCTTGCATCAGGTGCAGATCAGTGGAGTTTTTCAGGGCGAGGCCATTGAGCGGATGCTTGGCGTGGGTCGCTTCGCTATAAATCGAAACCTTCTCACCCTGCACCGAGTCGTTCACGATCGGCAGCATAGCCGATTGGCTGCGCTGCAGCTTGACCGGCGTGGCGATGGTATAGCGGAACATTTCTCCCACGTCGCTGGCCTGAGCCACGGCCTCCCCTCCTTGCAGGCTCCAGCCTCCTGATTTGTCAGCCTTGGCCTTCTCGTCCGCCAAATAGCCACCGAGCCCACTCGTGGGCTTAGCGGGGGGAGCAGCCGGCGCGGCCAAAGCACGGCGGAAATTGCGGCCATCGGCCTGCTCCTCCGCACGGGCGAGGCGATCTTGCTCGGCGGCGGCTTTGAATTCGCCGTCACGGGCGGCTAGATCCTGGTCGTAGGTCCGCGGGCGGAGCGAGGCGAACAGTTCGGGTTTCACTTCGGGCCGAGCGAGATAAAGCGGCTCATACAAGTCCATGACGAACGAAATCGGCCGACCGCTGACGAGGGTCAGGTTGACGTTGTCCCAGTCCGACTCGGTCGTGTTCTCGACAATCGCCCACCCTTGCAGGAGCGGGGGCTTCTCGTCGGAAAGCACCAGCCGATAGCTGGTTTTCCAGATCGGTGCCTCCTGAATGTAGCCAATGCGGACCGGCCGCTTGCCGTCGCCCAAGAAGCTGAGCGAAACGGCCTTCTTGTCTTGCGACTTCCCGCTAGCGAGCACGAGCAGCGCTTGACGCAGCTCGGCATCGAGCTTGCTGTTCGTCAGCTTGATGCGGCCGACGCTTTCGAGCGATACGCTCCGCAGGCCGCTGTCAGTCAGCAGATTGAGAAATGCCACTTCGGAAACCTGGTCGCGGCCGCTCGGCACGCGCCGCGTTTCGACCCCCAAGATCGTGCCGACGATGCGGGTCGGGGCATCAATCTCGATTTCTTCTCCTCGAATCTGCCCCAGCAGGTCGGCAAGCGTCGGATTGCTCGTCAGATCGATGGCAAAGGTTGAAAGAGTGCGCGTGATTGGGTCTTTGCTGCCGTAACTGACGGTCGAAATGCGGCCGCCGCCGTCATCTTGCAAGACCATGCTCTTCAGCAGGTCGTTAATGTCCCGCACGTTGAATTTCAGATCAACCTGGGCATTGCCGGTGACTTCCCCCGAGTGCTCAAAAAAAGCGACGCCGGAGCTGAACATGACCACCCGCTTGATCGGGATGTCGGAAGCCTTTTCCCCCCCTTTGTCGGTCGGTTTCTCGGCCGGCTTATCCGCTTGCGCGCGGGCAACTAGCGGGCAAACGGCAAGCGCGACGAGCGGAACAGCCCAGCGGATCCACTTGATCACCGAAATCGGGGTGAGGGCCATCGAGAAACTCCGGACGAGAGAGGTGCGTAGAATCCCCAGCAGCTATAGTTTAGCTGCGACCTTCGCCCCAATGAGACGATCCTCGCCGCGGTTTGGTTTTGGCGGAAAGTGGGCAAACTCGGAAAATTGGGCCTTGCCGGCCGCCAGACGCGAGCCAAGCCTGGAATAAACCCAGCGGCGGGCAACGATTAGAACGCCAGTGACGATTGCGCCGCCCGTGATTGCAAGTGCTTGTGCCGCTTGATCTTGCGTTAAACATGCTCCGTCGCGAAAACTTGACACCCCAGACCTCCCAATTTATCATCGACCTAGGTCTCGTCGTCCGCCCCCGCTGGGCTTTTCCTTTCGCCAGCCGCTAGGCCCTCATGGACAATCCGCTGCTATTTCAGATTTTGCTGGTCCTGGTCGGGCTGTTTTTCATCTTCCTGACCTACATGAACACGAAGACGTGGCGCTGGCTGCACGTTATGTTCACGTTTCTGGTGTTCGGGGCGAGCATCGCGTTCACCGTCTATGCCTCGCTAACGCTGAAAACCCGGGCCGCCTGGATCAGCTACCACGACAAGATGGAGAAGGATTCGATCCAGGCGAAGAAGGACCTGGAACTGGTGACCATCGGCGACCCGGCCGACGCGACCAAGCCCTCGATCGTCAACTATCGCGAGGACATCTCCCGCGCGATTCTTGACCGCGGCCGCGTCTGGAAAGACAACACCGTCGCCCCCGCCGGCGGCAGCTTTAACATCACGCTCGCCCCCGCCCCCGCTGATCCGGTGACCGGCGCGGCGGGCCCGCCCCGTAAGCACAATCTGGCGGTTAGCGACATCGTGTTCGCGTTCAAGAACGGCCAGTCCGTCGAGGGCTTCAATGTGCCGCTGTTCTACCTGGGCGAATTCCGCGTCACCGCGCTGGCCGACGATACGAACTTCACCATCGCCCCGGTGCTTCCCCTCTCGGCCGAGCAAGCGGCTGCCGCCAACGATCCCGCGGGCATTTGGACGCTTTACGAAATCAGTCCCATCGACGGCCGCGAGTGGTTCGCCGATCTCGACAAGGCAGCTTTGCAGGCCCTGCTGCCGCAATCAGCCACAGGCATTACCGATCCGGTGAAGTACGACAAGTTGCTCGATCAGTATCTGCGCGACGGCCAGCCCGCCGACGAGGCCACCGACCCGCCGGATAACATCTGGTACGAAGTGAAGTTCAAGCAGGCTCACTCGGTCCCCGTCGATGCGGTGGCGGTAACCGCCCCCGACGCCAACCCCTTCAACACCGATGGTCAGGCGCAGCGAGACCAGTATCGCAAGGCCAAGCCGGGCGAAGCCCCCGCCGTGGTCGATTTCGAGCCGGGCAACACGGGCATTTTCGACAAGGAGACCGCCGATAGCCTGATTCAGCAAGGACTGGCGGACAAAGTGCAGCCCATCTTTCGCCGCCGGCTGAACGACTACGAGCTGAAGTTCCATGAGATTCACGAGCGGATCGTCGAAATCGATGACCGCCTGAGGGTAATGGCCCTCGACCTGGCCGCGATTCAAGCCGCCGAAGCGAAAGCCAAGGAGCAAGAGGCACTGCAAACCGAATACAAAGGGAAGCTGATCGCCGACATCGCCAAGATCAAGTTCGAGCGCGACTCCGTCGAGAAGTATCGCGTGGCTCTCGAAGCTCGCCTGGCCGCGGTCAAGGGAGAAATCCGCGCTCTCTACCTCTCGAATGTCGCCCTCAGCCGCGAGATGGCCGCCCTGAATGCCAAGCTGACCGACGAGATCAACCGTCGGACCGCCGAGGCGACGGCGCTGAATCAGTAAGCGCGGCTGAACTGGCTCACACCAGCCCGCAGCGCCAGCGAGGGAGCCTCGCGGTCCATTGGGATGAAGCGTGGCGACCTGCGCGGAAGTGTTCTACCGGCGGATAGCACGCCCACGCTGCGGGTGGGGCGTGGCAACCAAAGTTGAATCCGAACCCCGATCCCCGACACTCCCTCCTAGTAATTCGTCCCCGTCACGTTCGTCTTAACGCGGCAGAGGAACATGTCGGCACAGATGAAGAGCGTTTTGCCGTCGTCACCGAACTTGCAGTTGGCGGTCCGCTGGCCGGTCAGCAGGCGGCCGAGCAGCTTGCCACTGGGGGCGAAGCAATAGACGCCGCCGGGGCCAGTCGCCCAGATGTGCCCCTCCTTATCGATGGCCATGCCATCGGGGAGGCCAGGCTCTTTTTTCTTCACCCCTTCGGTCGCATCGGATAGCAGCTTGCTGTCGCCGAGCGTACCGTCTTCCTTTACGGGGAAGGCCTTCCAGATTGCGGCGGCGGGGTCCGACTGGGCGACGTAGAGCGTCTTTTCGTCGGGCGAGAAGCCGATGCCGTTGGGCCGCGTCATTTCCTTGGTGAGTAGCGTCACTTTGCCGTCTTTGCCGAGGCGATAGACCCCGAACCAATCGAGCTCGCGGGTTGGGTCTTTCTCGCGCTGGGGCAGGCCATAAGGCGGATCGGTGAAGTACAGGTCGCCATTGCTCTTATAGACGCAGTCGTTGGGGCTATTAAACCGCTTGCCGTCGTACTTGTCGGCGATGACGGTCAGCTTGCCGTCTTTCTCGATCCGCTTGATGACTCGGTCGCCGTGGCAGCAGGCCACGATTCGCCCCTGCGGGTCGAGCATCAGGCCATTGGTGCCCGGCTCGGGCGTTTCCGACACGAACGGCTCTTTGCCCGTATAGCCGACGCGCTCCATGAAGACCGAGAGGGTGCCGCTTTTGGGGTCCCACTTCATGATTTTGTTCGGGGGAATATCGGAGAGGACGATGAATCCGCCGTCCTTGACCCAGCAGACCCCTTCGGACCAGTCAAAACCGCTCGCCAGGACTTCGATTTTCGCATCCGCCGGCAGCAGCTTTTCAAAAGCCGGATCGAGCTTCTCGATCGAGCCGATGGTCTTCGGCGTTTCAGCAACCGCGAGGCTGGTCATGGCAAGCACCACCAGGGGAAAGGCAAGGAATTTCATCGGGGCGAATCTCCAGGGAGAGAGCGAATCGGATGGCCGATTAGCTTATCCGGCCGTCGCGCGAGAAGCAATTTGGGAGGGCGGGCGCAGAACAAAGACAACGCAGTCGCGTCTGACCCTTTGAAACAACAACGACCTGCATTTCTTCAGGAATGCGGTCCTTAAGGAATGCAGTGAACTCCAGTCTGCCGCTTCACTCCACGATCATGTCATCCACCGTCTTACCACCCGGAATCATCGGCAGCACGTGCTCGACGTAGGGAACCTGCACGTTCAAGAGATACGGCCCGTCGGAGTTGATCATCTCTTCCAGGGCGGGGATCAGATCGGCTTTGTCGCTGATGGTGGCGGCACCCCAGCCGTAACCTTTGGCGATGGTGATAAAGTCGGGATAGCGTTCGGAAACGTAGGCATCGCCACCCTGGCCGGTTGCTTCGGCATGGTCGATGGGGCCGAGGTAGGTGTGGGCCCGGTTGCTGCCGTGGAACCGGTCTTCCCACTGCACCACCATCCCCAGATGCTGGTTGTCGAGCAGCAGCACCTTTACCGGCAGCTTCTCGCAGTAGCAGGTGGCCATTTCCTGAATGTTCATCTGAAAACTGCCGTCGCCGTCGATGTCGATAACCAGCGCATCGGGATGAGCGGCTTGCACCCCCATCGCGGCAGGCAAGCCAAAGCCCATTGTTCCGAGGCCGCTGCTGCTGAGCCAGGTACGCGGGCGGCGGAACTTGTAGAACTGGGCGGCCCACATCTGGTGCTGGCCGACCCCCACCGTGACGTAGGTCTCGCGATTCATCGTCAGCTTCGACAGCTCGGCGATCGCATGTTGCTGCGTGATGCCCTTGAAATTGGTGTCGTACTTGAAGGGATGCGCCTTCTTCCAATCCTGGCAGAGCTTGACCCAAGCGGCCACGTCGGTCGGCGCTTCCACCACCTTGTTCAGCTCGGTCAGAGCGAATTTCACGTCGCTGCAAACCGGAATGTGCGTCGGCTTGATCTTGTTTAGCTCCGACGAATCGACGTCGATGTGGATGATCTTCGCGTGCTTGGCAAACGCTTCCACCTTGCCGGTGACGCGGTCGTCGAACCGCACCCCCAGGGCAATCAAGAGGTCGCAATCGCGCACCGCCCAGTTGGCATAGACGCTCCCGTGCATGCCGAGCATATCGAGGCAGAGCGGGTGCTCGGCGGGGAACGAACCCAGCCCCATCACGGTCATCACCACGGGAATCCCCGTCTTGCGCACCAACTCGCGCAGCTCTTCGCTCGCCTCGCCCGATACGATGCCGCCGCCGGCATAAATGATCGGCCGCTTGGCCAGCTTGATCGTGGCGGCAATTTGCTTGATCTGTTCGGGATGAGCCATCCGCAGCTTGCCGTTGTAGCCGGGCAAGTTCATCGGCTCGTTCCAATTGGGGGCGATCATCGTCTGCTGGATGTTCTTAGGCATATCGACCAGCACCGGGCCGGGGCGGCCGGTCGTGGCGATGTAAAACGCCTCCTTCATCACGCGGGCCAAATCCTTGACGTCGGTCACCATGTAGTGATGCTTGGTGATGCCACGACAAACCTCGACAATCGGTGTTTCTTGAAAAGCGTCGAGCCCGATGTTCCACGTCGGCACCTGGCCGGTGATGGCAACGAGCGGGATGCTGTCGAGCTTGGCATCGGCAATGGCGGTGACGAGGTTCGTCGCCCCCGGTCCGCTGGTGGCCATGCACACGCCCACTTTGCCCGTGCTGCGGGCATAGCCCTGGGCCGCAAAGGCCCCGCCCTGCTCGTGCCGCGGCAAGATCGTGCGGATGCGGTCAGCGTATTTCGTCAGCGACTGGTGCATCGGCATGCTGCAGCCGCCGGGATAGGCGAATAGAACCTCGACGCCGTGATCGACGAGCGACTTGACCAGGATGTCGGCCCCATTCATCAGTTCGGTATTGGTGGCGGAAGCTGCGGCAGTGGCCATGAGGGACGTTCTCCTGCGAAAAACCGGACAAAATCGCTATACTGAGCGCGCGGCGGTCGCCCACCGCCTCGCGCGGCGAAAACATATCAGATTATGCCACACCGGACGGCACTTCAAGGCGGTGGGTTCGCCGGAACCCTCGTCATAAGCGATAAAGTCTCCCCAGATTAGCGTTTTTTGCGAGGTCTCCGATGCGTGACGTGCTGCTGGTGGCGATTGGGGGCTCGCTCGGTGCGCTCACACGGTGGGGAGTCGGCCTCGCTGCAGCGCATCTCTTCGGCAGGGGCTTTCCCTGGGGAACGCTCCTCGTCAATGTCTCGGGCAGCTTCGTCATGGGAATCGCCATGCGAATGCTGCTCGACCTCGAATCGCAGCCACCGGAAGCCCTGCCCCCCGCGATCCAGACACAACTGGCCCTCTGGCACAAAGGGGTGGCCCTCGGCTTTTTGGGGGCACTCACCACATTCTCCACTTTCAGCGGCGACACGCTCCGCGAACTGCAAGCCGGCCAGCCCTCGCTGGCCCTCGCCAACATCGCCGCTAACGTGCTTCTGTCGCTCGCTGCCGTCTGGTGCGGCTTTGTGATGCTGCGGGGGTTGGAATAGGTCCATGCCGATCGCCGGCTGCCAGTCGCCACGTCCGGGGCCAGGTTCTAATTACAAAAAACCCAGCCACCACCCGCTGGTCACCTCCCAACCCCTAAAAATCAATCACCTTCCAACCTCCCACCGTCTTGCCGACGGAAATGCTCTCGTCGCGACTTCTCAGCTTGACCTTCACGACGGCCCGCTCTCCCATTTCTTCCACGCCGGTGATTTCGGCCCCCTTGAGGAACTCCGCGAAGCCGTCGAGCTCCTTCTTGCTCGCCGTTTTCTTCACGAACGGCGCGAACTCGGCCGGTGCCTTCTCGTGAAAGCAGGTGCTCAGCACATCGACATCGCGAGCTTGGGCCGCCGCAATGAATGTCTGCATCGCGATCTTCGGATTCGAAAAATCGGGCTTGATCTTGGAGGTTTCCTCGGCCCCGGCCCTTGCCGCGACCAACGTTACCAGCAGCACCGTGGCCAACATTCGCGTGGACATGCTTTAGCTCCGTGAAAATGGACGATCGAGTTCAACGGATTCTATTCTGGCCGACCAAGCCAAAAATCGCTCCGCCAAATAGGCATTTCCGCAGTAGGCGGGCTCGGTCCTGTACTGAAGACTCAGCGAATCCCGGCCGAGCGCCGCACGGACGACTTGCCTGTATGGTCCTGGCAACGTTCGCGTCGCTCAAAATTGATTGGCGACTCCGCACTGTCGAAACGCACGGAATGCCGGTCATCTCCGTTCACTGCGGGGGGGTGAGGGTGGGGCGTAAGCGACTGGTATTGGGAGAGTTAAAGCTTCCGGCCACGCTTGGTAGTTGAATCGTGCAACCAAGCCCAGCAAGGAAGCCGTAGCATGCGTCCATGGTATCGCGAGCCGTGGGTCGAGGCGACGCAGGAGGTGCTGCCGGGTCAGTTTTCTTGCCGCTGCCGGGGACTGCGAGCGAGGACTAGACGCCCCATCGCTTAAGAAGCTGTTTCACAACCCTTTGAGTTTCGTAATTCGATTAGCACAGAGGATGCCTGCCGCGAGATCGTGAAAGGCTTGAAAGTGGATTCCACACCTTTCGTAGCAGAGCTTGAGGCGGCGGAAGTTGCCGAACCAGCT
>JANRLS010000160.1:0-53299 GCA_033762315.1 Pirellulaceae bacterium | reverse complement strand
GGCACTCCCCTCCCCTCTTTGGGCGAGCCCAAAATCGCGGCGGGGATGGTCGAATTGCCGTTCACGAGCCAGACCAAACTGAAGGCAGCGGCCCTGCACTACACCACGGATTCTGGACCCATCAACAAACGAACCTGGAAGTCGGCGCCGGCCGCGCTAGGCGGTAGTTCGATCAACGTCGCCGCTCCGCCGGCGGAGGGGACAGTCTGGTTTTTGACGGCGACCGACGAGCGCGGGGCGATTGTCAGCACGAGCGTGCGGATCGCCGACGGGCCTTAGGTTTGGCCAGCTTCGCCAGGTCGCCAGCCAGTTGCCGCACCGCCACCTCTTTGCCGCGGGCTTCGATTTCAACGGTCAGATCCTGCCCGAGCCAGCTGGGGGGAAAATCGGCCACGTTGATCAACTCGGCATGAATTTCGGGTCGCGGTGCCTGCCAGCCGCCGGCGGGGCTAGAAATGTGAAACAGCGGCTCGCGGTTCCAGGTGGCGCGGGCCTCCGCGGTCGCCTCTTCGACCGAAAGGCCATCGGGATGACAGCGGTGATGATGCACGTCGTACACCAGCGGAATTCCCGTCTGCAAGCAGATCGACAGCAGGTCGGCGGGCGTAAACAGCTTGTCGTCGTTCTCAACTGTCAGCTTGGACCGAGCCCGGTCCGAGAGGCGGCCGAGATTCTTCGCAAAACGGGCCAGGGCGACGGTTTTGTCGCCAAAGACACCGCCGCCATGAATGTTGACCACATCGGCCCCGATCCAGTCGGCAACCTCGGCTTGGTATTCCAGTTCCGCGAGCGATGCCGTCACTACTTCGGGGCGGGGAGAATTGAGCACCACGAACTGATCGGGATGAAAACAGGTTCGCACGCCGAGCTTTTTCGCCAGCCGGCCGCAGCGGCGAAACTGCTCGATGGTTGCCTCGCCTCCTGGCAGGTCGGCTAGGTCGTAACCCAGCTTGGGATGCGTCTTCAGCGGCAAAATTTGGCTGACCACCCGAAAGCAGCCAATGCCGCTGGTGCCGCAAAACTCGATCGCGGCGGCGAGCGCCTGGGCATTGGCCTGGCAGAGCGCGGCGAGTTTTTGTCGGGCGAGTTCGGCCGAAAGCTTGCTGGTGGCGGCGACGGTCGTGTTGCGAAAGGCGATGGGCTGCTCCTGGAACGCGCAGCACAGGCCCAGACGAAGGGGCATCGGGCTATTCCGGGGTGGAAGGTTTCGGCGGCCAGGGAAAAAACGGGCTGGTGGTGCGCTGATACTCGCGATAAGCGGCACCTCGCGACTGCACCGCCTGGGCCTCGGTCGGCGGAATGCCGGTAACGCGGGTAATAAAGTAGTACATCGCCAGCGGGCCGAGAAGCGTCACCCAGCCCCAGGGGGCGGCGATCGCCAGCGCGACATAGCACCACCAATGCAGCCACTCGAAGAAATAGTTTGGATGGCGCGAGTAGCGCCATAAGCCGTCGCGGCAAACCTTTCCGCGCTCTTTGGTTCGCAGGCGGAATCGGCTCAGTTGCCAATCGGCAAGGGCTTCGCCCCCAATCGCCATGAGCCAAATCGCCACGGCCAAACCATCCAGCCAGCCGAGCGGTGCTTGGTTGCGGGCGGCGATCCACATCGGCACCGCGAAGAGCACGCAGCCTAGTGCCTGATACTGGTAGAAGAGCAGCAGCCGCCACTGGGCACTCGGGCCCCACTGTTTTTTCAGGGCGACATAGCGACCGTCCTCGGGCGTGGTGAGCACGCGCCAGAGAATGTGCCCCGCCAGTCGCAGCGCCCAAGCCCCGGCGAGTACGGCGACGATCCACCGCCGCGCGATGTCTCCCTCGGTTTCGACGACCGCGAAGAAGACCGCCAGCGTGCCGACGCCAAGCGTCCACGCCACATCGACGAACCCGGCGTTGCCGGTCGCGCGCTGCAGCAGCCAAATGGCGAGCATCAGCACCGCCGCCGCAAGCCATGCCGACAGAAACAACACCCAGGGATTCATCGGGATCCCGCGGAAATAAGCATCGGCTCGCCGCGCTCCGGTCTGGCCATTCGCATTTGCACGACACTGACCTGCCGCTCGTCGAAGGCGGCTTCGCAGTAGGCGAGGTAATAGTCCCACAGGCGAATGAACCGCTGATCGAAGCCCTGGCTGCGAACTTCCGCCAGACGATTATGAAAGGCGGCTCGCCAGCGGCGGAGCGTCTCGCCATAGTGGGGGCCGAAGTCAGCCAGCTCGCGAACGGCCAAATCGGAGCCACGAGCCATCGCGCCGACGAGCGCCTCGACCGATGGGAGGCAGCCCCCCGGAAAAACGTGACGACTGATAAAGTCGGTGCCGCGGATGTGCCGCCGGTAGCGCTGATCTTGAATCACGATTGCCTGCAAGAGCATCAGCCCATTGGGCCGCAGCAGGCGGCCGCATTGGCGGAAGAAGGTCGGCAGGTTTTCGTGTCCCACAGCCTCGATCATTTCGATGGAGGCGAGCTTGTCGTATTGGCCGGTCAGGTCGCGATAGTCCGAAAGCACCACCTCGACCTTGTCGGCCAAGCCCGCCGCACGGATCCGCTGGGTGGCAAGCTTTTGCTGCTCACGCGAGATTGTGGCGGTGGTCACCCGGCAGCCGAAATGAGCGGCCGCATGAATGGCCAGGCCTCCCCAGCCGCTGCCGATTTCGAGCAAATGGTCGGTGGGGCGCAAGTCGAGCTGACGGCACACGCGGTCGAGCTTGGCGAGCGAGGCGTCCCGCAGCGAGGTTTGCGAATCGGCGTAGATGCCGCACGAGTAGCAGAGGGTATCGTCAAGAAACAGGGAGAAAAAGTCGTTTCCGAGGTCGTAGTGGTCGTGAATGTTGCGGGCCGCGCCGCGGCGCGTGTTCCGCCGCCGCAGCCGCCACCACCACAAGGCTGGCTGCCGGAGCAAATTGAGCCAGCCGGCGAGACGATCAGTCGCCTCCAGGTTGCGAATGAAAATTCGCACGAGCGCGGGGAGTTCGTCGCACGACCAATCCCCGTCGAGCAGCGATTCGGCCGCGCCGAGATCACCACCGAGGGCGACGCGGCGATAAAACCGCCGATCATGCACTTCGATGGTCGCCGCCAGGTCGGCCGCGGGATCGCCGAGCGTCATCCGCTCCCCTGCATCGTGGATGACGAGCGCCCCACGCGATAACCCCGCGAGGCGGCCGAGTACCAGGTTTCGCCAGCAGCGATCGGGCCACGATAGCGAGGGGGAGCAAGTAGTTGCGATTTCCATGCGTTGTTAGGGTTTCGTCGGCTGCGGCGCGGAATGAGCCGCGATGGTTTTGGGATGGGGAAATACGGGAGTTCGCTTCCAGAGGAGGCGGAGCGCTTGCCAATAGATGGCGGCGACGACCTGAACCGTCATCAGCGGATGGCGAGCAAGCGCCCGGGCGAGGTTGGCCGTGGTGATCTCGCGCCGCCGTAGCCGCAAGTTCGCATCAAAGACGCGTTCGTCTTGCCGGCGGGTCGCGACCGCCAGGGAGAGGCTTTCGGCCGGATCGCTGATTCGCCAGCGATAGCTCAAATCCATCGGCAGGAAGGGGGAAACATGAAACTCCTTGGCGACCGGCCGGGCCGGAGCGCCGGCGAACTGATCGCGGTCGAGCAGGTAGCAATGCCGTTCGCCCCAGGGGGTGTTGTTTACTTCGGCGACGATTTGCGTGAGCTGGCCCGCATCGTCGTGGCAAAAGAAAAACGAAACGGGGTTGAAGACGAAGCCCAAATAGCGGAGGTGCGTGAGCAGGCGAATTGGCCCGGTGGGGCGCTCTCTCCCCTGCCCCGCCACGAAATCGCGCACCGTCTCGTCCAGAGGCTCGCGCGGGTCGCCAAAGTGGTCGCGGCGGCGGAACCAGGCGGCCGCCGGCCGGCCACTCGACCAGAACAGCCGGCGGCGAAACACGAGATCGAGCTCGGCCAGGTCGAGATACATCAGGAACAGCCGGTAACGAAACTCGTGGGGGCGGGGCGCGAATCGGCGATGGCGGACATAGCCCTCGTAGAGGCAACTGTGCATGGCAAGCTCGCAAGGTTCCGGCAGACGGCCAAAGCGCTCGTGACTCCATCCTCGTGAAAACCGTTGCCCCAATAGGCCCCGCAGAACGAGGTGCGGTTTGGTCCGAGCAGCTCCGGGTGTCGCCGCTGGGCGGCCGAACGCCCCGCGCCGAACACCGGATGATGATAGTCGATCCGGCGGATCACTTTTGCGGGGTCGAGGCGCGATTCGCAATTGAGCGACACACAATAGGTTTCTTTGGCCGTGAGTCCCTGCAGCAGGTTCATGTTGTAGGTGACGGTCGTTTTCGCGGGGTCTTCCCGCGGGGAAAGATAGTTCCAACTGGCCCACGCGCGGCGGCTGTGGGGAAGGATGCTGGCATCGGTGTGCAGAATCGCCAAATTGTGTTCGTAAGGAAACGACGACAGCACCTCGCGCTCGGTCGTCGTCGCCGCCGGACCAAGAATTCGCAAGGCCTGATCGCTATGGCAGGCGAAAATCACGTGGTCGTAGTTTTCAGGGGTGGTTTGCCCGCGAACGCTCAGTTGCACTCCGGCCTCGTCGCGGCGGATGGCGGTGACGGGGGAGCGCAGCCGGACCGTGGCGTTCAGTCGGCCCAGAAGCGCGGTGACATACGTTCGCGAACCGCCGTCGATCACCCGCCACTTTGGCCGATCGCGGAGCGAGAGTAAGCCATGATTGCCATAGAATTGGACGATGAACCGAATCGGAAATTGCTCGATGGCCGACCGGGGACATGACCACACCGCCGACCCCATCGGGAGGAAGTAATGATCGAGAAAAGTGCGCGAGAAAGGATGCTGGCGAAAAAATTCGGACACGGTGAGAGTTTCGTCCACCTCGGCTAGCACGCGCGGCGCGAGGCGATTGAACCGCAGCCAATCGGAGATGAGGCGATAGAACCGCGGGCTGAAAAGATTGCCGCGCTGGGCAAAGAGGCCGTCGAGCCCGGTACCGGCGTATTCGAGACCTGACTGCTCGCAGCGGACGCTGAAGCCCATCGACGTGGGATGCGATTCGACGCCAAGTTCGTCGAGAAGCTGGATGAAGTTCGGATAGGTCCGGTCGTTGAATACGATGAACCCGGTGTCGATCGCCAGCCAATCGCCACCTGCGGGGACATCGATGGTGTTCGTGTGGCCCCCCGCGTAATCGGCGGCTTCGAGCAGGGTGACTTCGTGCTCCCTTTGCAGCCGATAAGCCGCGGTGAGTCCCGAAATACCGGCACCGATGATGGCGATTTTCATAAGCGGAGCTTATTCCAGGTTTTCGCTGGCCAGAGCTTCGGCCATGGTCCGCAGTTTGGCCAGTGCTCGCTGTTCGAGTTGGCGGACACGCTCTTTACAGACGCCAATTTCGGCCGCCAAGGATTGCAGGGTCAGCACTTCGCCGTCATCGTCCAAGCCGAAACGGCGGCGAATGATCGCCCGTTCGCGCGGGTCGAGGCGGGTGAGCATCCGGCCGAGGGCCTTGTGCAGACGTTCGTATTGCTGCTCGCTAAAGGGACCAGAATTCTCGACCTGGGGAATCAATTGGAGCAGGTCGGCATTGCCGGTTTGGCGGCGTTCCAATTCGCCATTGGCTTGCATCCAGCGCCCCAGCGTGCGGCGGACGGCGAGGGTGGCATAGGTGCTGAACCGGAAGCCCCGGTCATAGTCGAATTTTTCGGCGGCTCGCAGCAGCGGAGGAATCCCCTCGCTAAGCAGATCGTCGAACGAATGTTGATTATTGACGAACTTTTTGGCGATCGAAACCACCAGCCGCAGATTCGCGCGGATGATACGGTCGCGATCGTGTCGGGCAACGGTCAAAAGCCGCTCGACGAGGCGAACCAGCTTGAGCTGGGGGGAATCGAGGTCGATCTTGCGCCGCAAGAGATCGGCGTGGTATTTGACGAAGTTCATCCGACGGAAGAGATTTCGCTCCTCCTCTGGCCGCAGCAGCCGCGCTTCGCATAGCCGTACCAGGTGGGCAGGGAGATCGCGTCCCGCTTTCCAGGTGGATTCGGCGAAATCGCCGGCGAATGATTCGGCCGAGAGAATATCCTCGGCTCGCTCGGAATCGCGAAATTCGGCGTTATAGACGTATTCGATTTCGGTGCGGACGAACTCGCTGGCCAGCTTGCGGCAATCTTCTGTCAGTTGAGGGGCATCGGGCCACAATCGGTGCAGGAGCTTCTCCAGTTGCGAGGCTAAAGACCGCTTTCGCGGAGCTGGGAGAGCGGAAAGCATGGGGGACTTCCTTAAAAATCGTTCAAAACGTTCATGGCGGATTGTAAGGCTGCAACCGCAGCGCGGCAATGATATAAACAGTCAAATCGTTCATTTTCACGAGAATCGCTCTTTAAGTCGCTTGCTACAAGGGACTTGCGACGAAAAAAACAACTGGAAATCGGACTGAAATCAGTGGATAAACGGCGATGCCCCGGTAACATGGAAGGGCCGCCGGGTTTTGGTTCCTCGAAATTTCATCTACTGTGCCTGACCTTTTCTCCCCCAAACAGGTAGCCCGTGCCATTGGTGTCAGCGAATCATCGCTGAAACGGTGGTGCGACCAAGGGCTCCTCCCTTCGCAGGCCACGCCGGGGGGGCACCGCAAGTTGCCTCTCAGCGGGGTAATGGAGTTTCTACGCCAGGGGAAGCACGCCTTGGTCGATCCAACCGCGATCGGCCTTCCGATGGGAACCGGGGGCAAGCCGCGGAGCCTTAAGCGGTCGCTCGTCCCTCTGCGCGACGCGCTGGTCGCGGGGGAAGACGCCAGTTGCCGCCGGATCTTGCTCGATCTCTATCTCGATGGCCTGCCGCTGTGCCACCTGTGCGACGAGCTGCTGATGCCCGTATTCGCCGAAATCGGTGAAATGTGGCACTGCGGCGACATCGAGGTTTATCGCGAGCGGCGTGCTTGTCGGCTTTGTTCGCGGGCGTTGCACGAGCTGCGTTCGCTCTTGCCTCCGCCGGCCGCCGACGCGCCAGTGGCGATGGGGGGCGCGCCGCAGGGGGACATTTACGAGCTGCCGACGACGATGGTCGAAATCGTGCTTCGCGAGGCGGGATGGCAGGCGACCTCGCTTGGCTCGACGCTCCCCCTGACGACGCTGGCGGCCGCAATCACCGAGAATCGGCCCAAAATGCTCTGGCTCAGCGTCTCGTATCTGGCCGAAGAGCAGGCCTTTCTTGCGGACTACGCCGAGCTCGCAGCGGTGGCGGCGGGCAAAACGGCACTCGTCGTCGGCGGCCGCGGCTTGACCGCCGAAGTACGGTCGCGAATGCAATTCACCGCTTATTGCGCCGACCTGCGAGAATTGAAGGCGCTCTTGCCGCAAATCGCCGCGAGCGAGCCGGCGAACTGAGACTGACCTAGAGGGCCCGCTTGTAGCGCTTCGGTGGTCGGCGCATCAGCGAAGTCGGCGGCGGCGGCGGAGCAGGCGCGGCGGCAGGCGCTCCTTCGCTCGGCTGCTGGCCGCCATCGTGCGGGCGTTCGGGCATGGCCCCGGCGGCGGCATTTTCGCGGGCCCGCGGGTCAAAATCCTTCATTTCATCGCGCTTGAGCAGGCGGTTGATTCGCTCTTCGATGCGGGTCAGTTCGGGCCCTTCGTCCGGGGCGACGAACGTGAATGCGACCCCCTCGCGCCCCATCCGCCCCGTGCGGCCGACGCGGTGGACGTAGTCGTCGCAAAAGGCGGGGATGTCGTAGTTGATGATGTGCGAGATGGTGCTCACATCGATGCCGCGGCCGATCACGTCGGTGGCGACGAGAATTCGCACCCGGCCCGAGCGAAACGACTCCATCACCCGGTCGCGAGCACCTTGGTTCATGTCGCCGTGGATGCAAGCCACTTCCTTGCTCTTTTTGGAGAGCCGCAGATAAATCTTGTCGGTCCCCCGCTTGGTCCGGCAAAAGATGATGGCCTGGCGGGGATTCTCGCGATGCAAGAGCCGCAGCAGCAGATCGAACTTGCGCTGCGGATCGACGGTGAAATAGAACTGCTCGATGGTCTCGACCGCGAGGTCTTTGGACGAGAAATTGAGCGTTTCTGGGCTGCGCATGTAGCGCTCGGCCAGCTTGGCGATCGGCGGGGGCACGGTAGCGCTCAACAGCAGCGTTTGTCGCTCGCTGGGGCAGCGCTTCAGAATCCGCTCGATGTCGGGGCGAAAGCCGATGTCCAGCATCCGGTCGGCCTCGTCCAGAACGACCATCTTCAACTTCGTAAAGTCGATAGTGCCGCGGGCCAGGTGGTCGAGCACGCGGCCCGGCGTGCCGACGATAATTTGCGCCCCTTTGCGAATTTTTTCGATTTGATCGCGAATCGGCTTGCCGCCATACACGGCGACGACATGCACCCGCCGGCCAAACGACAGCTTGACTGCTTCGTCGCGCACTTGCACGGCGAGTTCCCGCGTCGGCACCATGACGAGCGCCTGCGGGTGGTGAATGTCCGACTTGAGTTGCAGGGTTTCGAGAATCGGAATGACGAAACTGGCCGTTTTGCCGGTCCCCGTGCGGGCCTGGCCGACCACGTCAATTCCCTGCAAGGCTCGCGGAATCAGCCCCGCCTGCACCGGGGTGGGATATTCGTAGCCGGCTTCGTCGAGGGCGTCGAGCATGACATCCGACAGGCCGAGGCTGTCGAACGTTGTGGAGTTTTTGGGGGGCGGGGTGGGCAAGGTTGGTCCTGCAGCCGGGAGTGTCGTATGGTTGCGAGTCGGGCCGGGGTCTGGGCCAGCCGTAGGGATAGCAATCGCAGATAGCATTCGTACCCTTTCGCCGGGAAAAACACAATGGCGAGGGGCGGGCGGGCTCGGATCGACCCGGTGGCTACACCCACCGCGGGCCTGGTTTGACGCTCGCCGGGCCGACGATCTACAATCCCTTCCTCCCGGCAATACGCGATCGTCGGCCTATCGTTCCTTTCCCGCGAGCCTCAAAAAACCATGTTCAACCTCACCGGCTGGTGGTTCGTGGCGCGCAGTTCCAGGCGGCGCGGTTGTGAGCGCCCGGTCCAACGAGCGGCCCGCCCCTTGCGGCTGGAAAGGCTCGAAACGAGGGCCACCCCAGCATCGCTGGCCGATCTGGCGGCGGTGGCGATCGATTTGGGGGCTGTCGCCGCGGCGGGCGGAACCGTGCAAGCGTCGGCCAAGGTGAAGAATTCCGGTGATAAGTCGAGCGGCACATTCACGGTGCAGTTCAAGCTGGTGAGCGAGGCGACCCAGCACGAGACGTTGCTCGCCAGCGTTTCGCGGTCGAGCCTGAATCCCGGCAAGTCGAGCAGCTTTTCGCAGTCACTGACGATCCCCGCCAGCCTGGCCGATGGCACCTATCGCCTGCGAATGATCCTCGATCCGGCCAATAAGATTCGCGAGAAGAGCGAAGCCAACAACGCCCTCGCCGACGCCACTTCGACGGAGCTGCGCCACAACACCCTTTTTGGCACCGCCAGCTATGGAGGCGTCGCCAAGCCGGTGTCGATCCGCACGCTGAACCCGCTCGAGTCGATTGCCTCCGACGTGTCCACTTGGATCGTTATCCACGGGCGGAATAGCTCTCCGAGCTGGGCACCAATTCAGCAGATCGCGTCCGCTATCGACCAGGAACTGCCGGATGATGTGGCCGTCGATCAGGTGCTGGTGCTCGATTGGAGCAACCCGGCGAACAACGGTCTGTTTGGCGGCGGCGGCGAGAACTACATTAGGCCGATTGCCCAGTGGGCCGCCACGACGCTGGTCGGCGCGGGGCTGACGGCCGACGAGTTGAATCTCGTCGGCCATAGCTGGGGGGCGTATGTCGGGTCGGAAATGGCCGAAGTTCTCGTCGCCACCACCGCGACCGAGGTCAACTCGATCCTCGCGCTCGATGCGGCGGCCGATTTTCCTGGCGGCAGCTACAACCCCGAGAAAGCGGGCGAAGTCAACTTCGCCGCCAACTCGCGGCTTTCGTGGGCATTTTACGACGCCGATGGCGATATCTACGGCTCGGCGATTACGCCGCTGACGGCGGACGAGGCGATTGTGGTGCGCAACTCGGCCCATAGCCCGTTGGTGCAGGCCGTGGCCGATCTGATCGCCCTGCCGGACGGCCATTCATTGGCCGCGATGTTCGCGCTGTCGCGGTTGCTCGCCGCGGACGCTTCCGACGACTGGACAGCCGACTCTTTCACCGCCGCCGGTTCCTATTCGGCTGCCGGGCGCTTCGAGGCGGTGCTGTACACGACGAGCGGCGGCACGAAAATTCAGTCGCTGCAGTGGTTCACCGCCAGCGGCCTCGTAACGTTGCCGGTGTAGCCGCGATCTGGTCCTTGTTGCTTCTCTTGAGAGTTTGCCATGCCACGCTTTGTTCGCTGTTGTCTCGCGGTTTGCCTCGCCTTGACCTTCACTTTGGCTCGCGAGATTCGCGCTCAAAACTCGCCGGTGGTCGCGCCGCTGCTCAAACTGCTGGCGGGGGGGAAGGTGCCGCCGGCGGGGCAGGCAACGCTGGTAGAAATGATCTGCAATAAGGGTGAGGCCGGCGATCTCGCCGCCGTGCTGGCCCGCCTGCAAGAGCCGGGCGGGTTCGACCCCAAGCTGCAGCCGCGCGTGATCGAGCTGTTGGCCGATGCGGCGACCAATCGCAAGCTGAAGCCGGCCGGCGATTTGTCGGGGCTCGGCAAACTGGTCGCTCAAACGGAGAATCCGGCCCTGCAACTGGGGGCCATTCGGCTGGCCGCGCTGTGGAAGCTCGCCAGCATCGCCGAGCCTTTGCAAAAGATCGTGGCCAGCGAACAGGCAAGTGCCGAGCTGCGCCGGGCGGCGATCGAGGGGCTGGCGAACATTGGGGACGAAAAATCGCGGGGGACGATTCGCCAGCTCGCCGCCGGCGGAAATCCACCGGAAACGCGGGTGCTGGCGATCAGCAGCTGGGCGCGATTCGACCTCGACGGGGCAGCGCGGGCCGCGGCCGACTTGCTCGCCACCGCGCCGCCATCGTTCGATCCCGCGCCACTTTTCGAGGCGCTACTAAGCCGCCAGGACGGAAGCGATAAGCTGGCGGCGGCGCTCGCGGGCGTGCAGCTCAATGCCGACGCGGCGAAGGTTTGCCTCCGGACGATGTATTCGGTCGGACATGCCGATGCGGCCCTTTCCGACGTGCTGAGCAAAGCGGCGGGAATCGCCGCCGACATGCCGCCGCCGACGCAGGAGGAAGTGGCCAAAATCGCGGCCGAGGTGCTGGCCCGCGGAGACGCCGCGCGGGGCGAGAAGATTTTTCGCCGGGCTGATCTGTCGTGCCTCAAGTGCCACGCCATCGCGCAGGCCGGGGGCAATGTTGGCCCCGAACTGACGGCGGTCGGCTCGATCTCGCCCGTCGATTACATCGTCAATTCGATCTTGAATCCGAACCTCGCGATTAAAGAGCAGTACGTGACGCGCAAGGTGCTGACGGTCGATGGCGAGGTGCTGGTCGGCATTCAGGTGGATCGCGATGACCAGCGATTGCGGCTGCGCGACGCGGCCGGCAAGCTGCTGGTCATTCCGACCAGCGACATCGAGCAAGAGGGGGAAGGTCGCTCCCTCATGCCGCAAGGGCTGACGAAATTCCTCACGCACGACGAGTTTCTCGATCTGGCCCGGTTTGTCTCGGAGCTGGGCAAGCCGGGGGAGTATGCCATTCGCAAAACTCCGGCGATTCAGCGGTGGCAAGTGCTGCGCAGCGTTAGCCCGGAACTGGCACGCGAGGTGCCGAACGTCGAAACGCTGCGGCTGGCGGTGCTTGATGCGCCGGCCACCGATTGGGCGACGAGCTATTCGCGGGCGGACGGCGTGTTGCCTCTCGCCGAGCTGGCTCCAAGGCGTCCCGCGGTGCTCTTCGTGCAGGGGGCGATCGACGTGAGCCAGCCCGGCAAAGTTACCGCCCAAGTGGCCAGCACCGAAAAAGCCGTGCTGTGGATCGATGCCGAGCCGTTCGAGAATCCGACGACAATCGAGCGCGAGCTCGCCGCCGGCCGGCATACGTTTACGTTGCGAATCGAAGTCGGCGACCGGCCGGAGCCGGAGCTGAAAGTCGAACTGTCTCGGCCGCCGGGATCGACGGCGCAGTTTGTGCCGGTGGGGGGGAATTAGTGAACCTTCGGAGAGAGCTTCTCCATTAACGAATTGAACCGCGTCGCGTTGGCAGGTTCTTCTGTTTGCCCAAACGGCCAACAGCGCAGAAACGTGGCCACAAACAGCGGGTCGGTCAATGCCCGCTCTTCGACTCGTGGAAAATAGTCCGCGAAATGGTGCTCCAGTAAATGCTCCAGCAGACAGCAGGCGATCGCATCCCGCAAATCGTCTTGTGGATAGCTCCCCCATTTGGCAATCAGTTCCCAGATCGGCTCTGGATCGGACTGCACAAACTCGCCAACCGCAATGATCGCTTGCCAACGTGGATCGAGCCCTGACTCCGCCGGCTCACCGGGCAACAAGGCCTCGGCATTGCAAATTGCTTCGTGAACGTCCATTGCCAGCCGTTCCAGGGGCAGCGGTTAATCTCCCTCAAGTCGCCCAGGGCCTGGGCGACCTACTTTGCGGGCAAGACCCCGGCGACTACGAATCGGTTTCCGAATCGTCGCTGTCTCCATCGCCGGCAGCGGGGGGGGTGCCGCCGAAGGCGTCCGAAGCGAGCACTTTCTCGCGAATCTCGTGGCACACTGCCGCATTTTCCTTGAGGAACGCGCGGGCCTTTTCCTTGCCTTGGCCGAGATAGGTATCGCCATATTTGAACCACGCGCCGCTGCGGGCGATGATCTTCTGCCCGATCGCCAAATCGATGATATCCCCTTCGTAGCTGATGCCGCAGGTGTGCATCATGTCGAACTCGGCGACGCGGAACGGCGGAGCGACCTTGTTCTTCACCACCTTGGCCTTCACCCGCTGGCCGACCACTTCCTCGCCGTCTTTCAGTTGGCTGATGCGGCGCACGTCGATGCGGCATGACGAGTAGAACTTGAGGGCGCGGCCGCCGGGGGTCGTTTCCGGACTGCCATAGCCCATCGTGCCGATCTTCTCGCGAATCTGGTTGATGAAGATGACGGCCGTTTTGCTTTTGGCGATGGCCCCGGTGAGCTTGCGCATCGACTGGCTCATCAGGCGGGCCTGCAGACCGACGTGCGTATCGCCAATTTCTCCCTCGAGCTCTTGCCGCGGCACGAGGGCGGCGACCGAATCGACGATGATGACATCGACCGAGTTTGACTTAACCAGCATTTCGGTGATCTGCATCGCCTCTTCGCCGCTGTTGGGTTGGCTGACAAGCAGCGTTTCGAGCTGCACTCCCAGCTTCTTGCCCCAGGTGGGGTCGAAGGCGTGCTCCGCATCGATAATGGCCGCGATGCCGTCTGTTTTTTGGGCCTGGGCGGCCACATGCAGGGCGAGCGTCGTCTTGCCCGACGACTCCGGCCCAAAGATTTCGATAATGCGGCCCCGCGGAATGCCCTGCCCGCCGAGCGCCATGTCGAGCGACAGGCTGCCGGTGGGAATGCCCTGAATGGCCAGGGTCCGATCACCGCCAAGCGGCATGATCGACCCTTCGCCGAACTGCTTTTCGATTTGCTGCAGGGCGGTTTTCAGGTTCGCGTTTTGCTCGATCAAGGCCGCGCCGGTGGGCTTGGCTTCGGCTCGGGCGGCCTTTTCTTTTTTGGCCATGCGATGGTTGCTTTTTTCGGTGGCGGTGGTCATGAAACGACACTCCTTTATGGGGAAGAAGAAAACGGGCCGCAAGTTAAGGGAGCGGGCGTTCAGTGAACATGCGAGAACTGTATGCTTGTTTCGACTGCGTTGTCAACTCCCATGCACGGATTCTTCGCCCGAGGCGTGACTAGTCTGGTCACGGATTGGTCCGTCAACCCGCGAAACCGCGCCCCAGCGGCGACGAAAAGAAAATCGCAAGTGCTTGTTAGATAAGCACTTAAGAAGAATCCGCCGCCAGCCAGAAAAAACTTTTCCTCAGCCGACTTTTTTCAGTGCCGTTTTGAGCAGTTGCGAGCCAAACGTCGCGACGTAGTAGTCCCAGGTCATGCTGCGCGAGGTGCTTGCGAAGTTCGCCAACAAGATCGACGCGGGCTGATCGCAGCGGAAAATGCCTGTTTTGGGCTCGCTGGCCACGGCGGCGAGGCGGTCGCTGTCGGCGGGGCGACTGTCGAACGGTTTTTCTTCGGGTTTGACGGCCGTTTCGAGCAAAATCGCGCACAGATCGGGGGTCATATCGACCATTTGCAGCTGCATTTGCCGGGGAAGGCTATCGGGCAGGCTTTGGTCGCGATGGCGGAAGGCGAGCTCGGTGAGCAGCCCCTGCCAGGTGTAGTCGATGATCCGCATGCGCGGCAGGACGTCGGCAAAGGTTTGCCCGCCGACCAGCCGGGCGTGGCAGCGGTCGCCGTCGAGTTCCGTCCGCCGCACCACGGCACTGGCGACGGTGTTGGCGATGAACATGGGCACCCACAACACCGCCTGGGCAACCAGCTTAATCCCCCACAACGGCCACAGCAGCGTGCCCGAATGAAAGCCGGGGCGACGACTGATCATTCGCGAAAGCCATTGGTCGAACCGGTCCCGCTGAAAGATCGACCGCCACAACCAGCCGTCAATTTCGCGCACCAGGTTCGTGGCTCGGCAGCCGGCCCCGCGCCGATATTGGGCCATTTGCCCAGCGACAAGGCCCACAAATTGCTCGACCGACAGCGAGGCGAGCAGCGGCAAGCCGATGGTCAGGGTCGCGTCGCGCCGCAAGAGGCCCGTCAGGCCGCCATAATCGGCGTCCAATCGCGTCGAGCATTCCAGCACAATCTTTCGCGGCGGCGGCGCATTGAGTTGCTGGCAGACTTTGCCCACAACCTCCACCAGCAACTTTTCCTGGTCCGGCGCCACCGGATAACCTTGCACGCGGCGACGGCGCGGCTCGAACATCGGCTTGAGCAGGCAGAGCAATAAAAACACGCCCCCCAGTTGCGCCAGCCAGAACAGGGAAAACGAAAGCTGCTTGCCGGCGTCGCTGGTCCACAGCCAGACCAGCCCCCCCGCCAGACCGGCCAGCAACAACCAATAGCCAACGGGCAAGAGGGCCAGCACCAGCAAAACGAAGACCGTTCCCAACTTGCGGCCAAACGAGACCGGCGGAATCTGCAACTGCCCGCCAAAAGCCGCCAGAATCTCGGCTCGCACCTCGTCGGCCGACTTGGCGGCGGGGGTTGTCGCGGTCGGATTGACCGGAGCAGCCGCCGGGGCCGGCGCGGAATTCACCGATGTGGCCGGTTTGGGGGCGGGCCGCGACGCTTCGCGATTCACCGGTTTCGCCGCAACAGCGGCCGGTGCCGCCGCTCCCACCAGCGCAGGAATTGGCATTAGCGCCTGGCATTTGGGGCATTTCCCCTTCTTGCCGGCATATTCGTCTTTCACTTTCAGCGTGTTCTGGCACGCCGGACAGGTGACAGTGATCGGCAACGGCAGTCCCCCAGCAGCTTTCCGGTCGCGAGGTCGTTTTCCCCCGCTTGAATCGCCCCAATGTAATTGGAACCCGCCCAAAAGGGCAGGGTCCGAAGCATTTTTGGGACGAATTTACCGCTGGCTACTCATGCGTGCTTGTCGGAGCGCCATGGTAACTTTGCATTGCTTCCGCCGACGCGCGACTTGCTCCCTTCCTCAGTCGCAAAGCGACGTCGCTCCTCTAGCCCGGCGTTTCAACGCCGGGGTCGCTGCCCATTTCGCCCCTCCGGCGCTGGGAACAAAGGCCGTTGCCGCACCGCAACCCCGGCAATGAATTGCCGGGCTACCGGACCTGCGTCGCTTCGCGACTGAAATGCGGTCGCGGGCCTTTATGTGGCAGGTGGCCTATATTCCAAGCCCAGTTTACACATGAGCTTGAACACCGCGATGTCATGTTCGAACCGAGTATTCGACGAGTTGGGTGTCATCACAGCTAATGAGTACGCGGTCATCGCGAATGGATTCGATGCGACATTCCGTTCGTAGTTTCGCTTCGGCTAACGGAAAGAGGTCACATTTTCCGGTGGATACATTAAGAATGCCCATGTAATAATTTGCCGGGCTTCGTTTGACATACGGGCTGGATGCTTTAATTCGTACGTACTTCGGAGCGTCTCCGAGGATAATGAAGATGCGGCCATTATGAAGACGATAGGAGTAAAAATTTCCGTCAACATGCAATCCACGCTCTTTGGCAGCGAAACGCCAGAATTCACGACCGGATTTATCGCGTCGGAGAATGACAAAATCGTCATGGTGACCTTGAACAAGGATTGTATCGCCATCCATGGCAAGTGATTTGTTGTCGTAGAGTTCTCGATTGAGGGCTAATCTGTCGCCGCAGTGCGGCTTTTCTAGGACGGGCGATGGACATTGGTGGCCAGTCCCAATGTCGAGAAATCGTCCAGCGGAAGTGACAACATAGCGACCCACGACGCGTTCGGGAGCGTCGCGAAACTCATTGGTGAATCCGGGAACGTAGTCGAAGCAACGGAGCATTCTGCCCCAGAGTCCTCGCCCGTGATTCGTCCAGAGTAGCTTTCCAGTTTGTGCGTGGATGCCATAGATTCCAAAGTCAAAGACCCATGGTCCATCAGATCGCGTTTCCGATGCAACGATCACATCGTGAGCGCAGTCGCAAACAGTTGTTGGCCGAAAGAACCTGCGCGACCAGTATTCAGCGCCAGTTTCGGCGTTGAGTGCAAACCACTGGCCGATGACATACGGGCCGTAGTACTCAACATGGCCGTACCATTTGCTCAAACGCGAGCTATTCGAGTATGTCCAACGGGGTGTAATCATTGCACTGGACTTAGCAGTCACGTAGGTTATGCTTTAGCATAACTCCCTACAATCTTTGCAAAAGTTATGCTGAAGCATAACCTACCGATCTTCCCGGGAAGTCGCTACTTCCCAATCTGCAGCAGGGCGGTTTGCAGGGGCTGGCTGGAAATGTGGATCAGGCCTCCGAAGGGGTGTTGGAGTTCGAGGATCAGGAAGACGGCACTGGAGACGACGAGGCTGCCGAGAATTAGCACGGCCAGGCTGGTGGCGTGGCGGGGGGCGAAGAGGCCGAAGCTGGCGAAGGTGATGGCCAGCCAGGCGACGATCAGGATCAGGAACACTCGCGGAATCGAGTTGCCGCGCTGCGAAAAAAGCAGCCAGCGCATTTCGGCCGTTTCATGCAGGAGTTTCAGCGCTTGGGCCTGGGTTGTGCGCTGGGGGTCGGTTTGCGGGTGCAGCGCGAGTACGAGGTCGTAAACCTGCTCGTATTGTCCCGTGCCGCCGGTCTGGGGATCGTCCTGGGCCGCGGACGAATGCTCGTCCGCCCACATGCGCTCGATCAAGTCGCGGACCGAACTTTGGAGCTGGCCGCGAATTTCGCGCGTCTCCGGCCCGTAATGGGCCAGGGCCCGATCGAGGACGACGATGTTAGCGGCCAGTTGGGCCACGCCGTCGCGCTGGCTGTCGAACGAAGCATTGGCCGAAGCGACCAACAGCCCCAGCACAATGCCCGTCATCGCGCCGACCACCCCCGTGACCAGCGTCACCACGTCTTTCGTCTCGGCACCCAGGTGCTCTTTCGGCAGGCGACTCCTCAACAGGAGCCCGACGACCGCGCTGCCAAAGATGCAGCAGAACACCACAAGACTGGTGGCGAGCGAACTCACGAAACTTTCTCCACGGGATGCGAGACAGCGAAGGCTGGCCATGATGCCCGGTTGCCGATTGGCTGGCAATCGCCGGCGGCAACGCGCCGGCAGGCTGGGCAACCTTTTCCCACGAGAAAAAATTTGGAAAAAAATGGGCGGGGAGGAGATTTTTTTGAATCCTTTTGTGGGTCTCAAGCGTTCTATAGGTGGACAGAAGACAAGTGCCGTTTGAGACGGGCATTCAGTCGTCGATCTTTGACAATTTAGAGTCGAGGGAAAACAGCAAGAGACCGTCCTTTCGAGGGATAAAACTACCAGGTTTCCAGAAACCCCCGTGATGCGCGTTTTTGGGAACTCGCGGCAGATGAAAAGTGCGATTTTCCCGGAGTTTTCGCAGGAACGCGGCGGCGCAGGTTTCCAGCGGATGAAAATAGTGGAAACCATCCTTAAATCCTTGCAGCGTCAGCAGTTAGCTGCCGAAAACGGCCAAAATCGCGGGGGACCACTGGAAACCAAACCGTCGCGTTCCCAACCCACCAGCCAGCAGCGCTTCATTTGCGTTGACGGCAAGCTGGGGAATTCGTATTCTCCGGCCCCAGTACTGAGAAAGGCCCCGGTGGTCAAAAGCTGACCCAGCGGCCAAACGATCGCTCGCAAGGATGCGCGGCATGAAAACGACGGCAAAAATACTAGTTGGGCTATGGCTTTTCGGCGGCATCGTGGCGCTGGCCGACGACGCGGCGACCAAGGCGAAGCTGGCGGCCGAGCTCGAGAAGGCGAAGGCGAGCGTCTCTCCGAGTTATAAGCTGGCCTATAAGTTCGCGGTCGGGGAGGAGTTTCGCACCAAGGTGGTGCATCTGGTGACGGTCGAAACCAAGATCAAAGGGGCCGAGCAAACCGCCAAGACCCGCAGCGTCTCGCATAAGGTTTGGAAGATCAACAAGGTTGAGCCGAATGGCAACATCGTCTTCGAGCATCGGGTCGAGGAAGTCGATATGTGGCAGAGCGTGTCGGGGCGGCCCGAGCTGCGCTATAACAGCACGCACGATAAGCAGCCCCCGCCAGGCTATGAGCACGTGGCCGAATCGGTGGGGAAAACGCTGGCCACGATCACGATGGACCCCTACGGCCGGGTCGTCGCCCGTGATAATGCCCAGAAGCAATTCAACCCCGGCATCGGCGAGCTGACGATCCCGTTTCCGAATCAGCCCGTGAAGCCCGGCAACACGTGGTCGATTCCCGAAGAGGTGCGGGTGCGGCTCGAAGATGGCACGATCAAGAAGGTGAACACCAAGCAGCAATATAAGCTGGAAAAGGTGGAGGCCGGCGTGGCGACGATCAGCGTGGCGACGACGCTGCTCACCCCGGCGAGCGATCCGAAGGTGATGTCGCAGCTCGTCCAGCGGATGCAGCGCGGCACGATCAAGTTCGACCTCGATGCCGGCCGTCTGATTTATAAGCAGATGGACCTGGACGAATCGGTCGTCGGCTTCAGCGGGCCGGAGAGCCACATGCAATATCTGGCCCGGTTCACCGAAGAGCCGGTGACGGCAAAGGCCGTGCAAGCCCCCGCGACCACCGCCCAGGTCGAGCCGGCAGGGGAAA
This sequence comes from Pirellulaceae bacterium, assembly GCA_033762315.1. Taxonomy (GTDB): domain Bacteria; phylum Planctomycetota; class Planctomycetia; order Pirellulales; family Pirellulaceae; genus CAYLLN01. Next base: position 34,040 of record JANRLS010000160.1, on the reverse strand, counting down.
CGACAAAGTAGCGCGGCGAGGCGGGCCGGGCTAAGATGTCGTCATGGTGTGGCGCGAACGAACGGCGGTAATTCAGCTATTAGCGTGGGCCATTGGCGCGATTGCGCTGGCGGTGTTGGTTGGATTTTCGCCGGACGGTACTCGGCGGATGCTCGCCAACTCGGCGCTGCTGGCCGCGGGAGCGACCGCCATCGCCTGGCCGGTGGGGACGCTGCTGGCGGTGCTGCTGGTGAAAGTCGAACTGCCTGGCCGTCGGGCGGCTGCCGTGCTGGTGGGAATGTTGCTGCTGTTGCCGCTCCTCGTGCAACTGGCGGGGTGGGATGCGGCCCTGGGAAAGCTGGGGTGGCTGACGCTGGTCGCGGCGAGTCCCGACCGGGCGTGGCTCGACGGCATGACGGGGGCGATTTTCGTGCATGGAGTGGCGGGCGTCCCGTGGGTGACGCTGATCGTGGGCCTCGGACTTTTGCAGGTTGATGCTCGCCAGGAAGAAGCGGCCCGGCTCGAGGCCTCACCACTGGTGGTGTTGCTGCGGGTGACGCTGCGCCAATGTGGGGCGTTTTTGGCGGCGGGGGCGCTGTGGGTGGTGGTGATCTCGGCGACGGAGATGACAGTGACGAACATTTTTCTGATCGCGCCGGGCTCGGCGACCTATACCGAAGAGCTCTACTTGCGGCTGGCCCTGCGCGGCGATGCTGGCGAGGCGGCGCTCGGAGTGCTGCCGGGTGTGGCGGGGCTGGCGGTGCTCGTGGGGGGCGTGCTGCTCGTCGGCAGTGCGGCGGCTGGGCGCGTGGTGGTGCGTCGTCCAGCGGCCAATGCCTGGCCGGCGGGCCGGTTTCGCTGGCCACTGACGGTGCTGCTCTGGAGCGTGGTGTTTGGTCTCGTGGTGCCGCCAATTGTGAGTTTGATCGTGAAGGCGGGTTTCGTGGTGCGCGAGGTGGAGGGAGAGCGAATCCGCTCGTGGTCGATGGTTAAGAGCGTGCAAGAGGTAGCGGCCGCGCCGGCGGCCTTTGCCGGCGAATTCGGCTGGACGTGGCTGATCGCCGCGCTCGCCGCCACGTTGGCGCTTGCCGTGTCGATTGCCTTGGCGTGGCCCGCGCGGCGCGGTGGCTGGCGAAGCTGGCCGGCGATCGTGGCGACCGTGGCGTGCGCGGTGATTCCCGCGCCGCTGGTGGGGCTGGCCATCGTCGCGCTACTTAATCGACGGTGGCCGCCGCTCGAATACCTTTACAACTACACGGTGCTCGCGCCGGTGCTGGCACAGGCAGTGCGGGCGTTTCCGCTGACGATGTTGCTCGCGTGGCATTCGCTGGCCACCGTGTCCGACGAGGTGCTCGCCGCGGCGGCACTCGATGGAGCCGGGTCTTGGCAAACGCTGTGGCGGATCGCCCTGCCGCAGCGCCGCGCGGCGCTAGCGGGGGCGTGGATCGCGGGGCTCGCGGTCGCGGCGGGAGATTTGGCGTGGTCGCTGCTCGTGCTGCCACCGGGGCTCGATACGATTCAGCGGCGCGTGTTTGGCCTGGTGCATTCGGGAGTTGAAGAGCAAGTGGCCAGTATTTGTCTGGTCAGTTTGCTGGCGTATGGCGTGCTAGCAGCGGTGGCGTGGCGGCTGGTGGCCCCGCGCGCGGTTTGATCTGGCGAGTTTCGGCGAGGGTTTCTATGATTTCGCGGCGCAAGGATTCCGTCCGCCAGGAGGGCGGCGCGGAGTGTCACGGAGGACGACATGAATACCTTTAAATCGGCGACGGTGTTGCTCGTGCTCGCCGGCGTGCTCTACGGCGTCTATACGGTGCTGAACAAGCCCGAGCCTCCGCCGCCGGCCGGCATGACGGCCCGCGACGTGCAGCAAATGGGGCCGCCGCAGGTGGAGCTGAACCTGCCGCCGACGGGCCTTCCCGCGCCGCCGACTTCGCTCGCCGGCCCGACCGAGGGAACCTCGCCCGCCGATCTCACCCCCGCCTCCGCCGAGTATCCGCTGCCCGATTCTTCCGCGCCGACCGGCCTGCGTAGCAGCTACGAATCGCCCGTCGATGCCGGTCCGAGCGATCCCGCGCCGGCGGATACGGCGTCGGTGACGATCGAGCCCGCGACCCCCGCACCGAGCTATTCCGCCGTGAATGCCTTGTCGTTCCGCCGCGATTTGCAAACGGCGGAGCAGCAAGTGGGCGAAGGAAAGTTTCGCTCCGCCTTGGCCTTGCTTTCGCCCTACTACAGCGTGACCGACTTGCAGCCCGACGAGCGTCGCGACCTACTTGCCTGGCTCGACGCCCTCGCCGGCAAGGTGATCTACTCGCGCGAGCATCTGCTCGATGGCCCGCATCAGGTGCGCAAGGGAGAGCTGCTATTCGACGTTGCCGACAAGTACCGGGTTCCTTGGCAATTGCTGGCGAACATCAACGGCGTGAGCGATCCGCAGGTGCTGGTGCCGAGCACGGAACTGAAGGTCGTGCCTGGCCCGTTTGGTGCCGAAGTGAACCTGACGACAAGCGAATTGACGCTGTTCCTCGGCGAGCTCTATGCCGGCCGTTTTTCGTTCGTGCTGGGCAACGAGCCGCCGCAGCCGGGCGAATACAAAGTGCTCGACCGCCGTCGCGACCGGACCTATTACGGCCCCGATGGCCGGACGATTCCGGCCAACGACCGCACGAATCCGTATGGCCAGTGGTGGCTCGACCTGGGGCGCGAGGCGTGCATTCACGGCAGCCCGGATGTTCCCGCCAACCAGACGCTCGGCTGCATTAGCCTTAGCCCGCAAGACGCGAAGGATGTCTATGGCATCCTCGTCGTCGGCTCGCCGGTCATCATCCGCTAGCGGCGTCCCCTGTCGAAAGGGGCGACGACTTGGTATCACAGCACGGTCGCCAGCGGCAGTTCGCCGCGCGACGCCCGCTGAAGGATGCCACGATGTACGACCGCCAGGCCCTGATGGGCCTCGTTCGCCGCCAGGCGTTGCGCCTCGGCGATTTCACGCTCGCTTCGGGGAAAAAGTCGAAGTACTACCTCGACTGCCGGCAGATCACGCTCGACTCGGCGGGAGCCAACCTCATTGCCGATGGGATGCTCGAACTGCTCGGCGCGAACCTGCCCGACGCGGTGGGCGGCATGGCGATTGGCGCCGATCCGATTACCGGCGCGCTCATCACGGTGGCGGGCCGCTCGGGCCGTTCGCTGAAAGGGTTCATCGTGCGGAAGGAGGCGAAACAACACGGCACGGGGCGCGATGTGGAGGGCCCAGTGCTGGCGGGAGAATCGGCGGTGATTGTCGAGGATGTCGTGACCACCGGTGGGAGCTCACTCGCCGCCATCGACAAGGCCGAAGCCTTCGGCCTGAAAATTCGGGGCGTGCTGGCGATCATCGACCGCTTGGAGGGAGGTGGCGAAGCGCTCGCCGCCCGCGGTTATTCGCTGCAAACGCTGCTGACTATTCGCGATTTTGGCCTGTAACAACGGCCCGACCAAACGGCGTGGGGCGACAAGCTCGCCCCACGCGATGCTTTGACTCGGCGACGTGGCGTCACTTCGTCTTTACGCTGATCTTCCGCGGCTGCGATTCGGGCCGCTTCGCCAGATGCAGGCGCAGCACGCCATCGGTCAACTCCGCTTCGATGCCTTCGGGATCGACCGTTTCGGGCAGGTTGATGAGGCGGTCAATGCGTCCGTAGGCCCTTTCCTGATGCCAATACTTGCGGTTCTCGTCGGCGGGAGTCCGCTCGGCCGAGATGCGGAGCGAGTTCTTCTCGAGCGTCACATCGACTTGTTCGAGCTTGACGCCGGGCAGATCGACCTCGACGCACCAGCGACCTTCCTCTTCCCACAGCGAAGCGGGAGCCGACCAACCGCGAGTCGTGCCATTGAAGACGGAGTCAAAGAGTTGATCCATCTCGCTGGCAGCCGCCTCGAACGGCTTGGGAAACATGACCGACCAACGGGGCTTGAGCGTGTTCACCATGATTGGATTCTCCTGAAAATGGGGAAAACAAACTGGAGTAAGAATTGACAGCTTTGGCGACTTTCCGCCGGCTATGACAGACCTGACGGGGATGATCGTCAAGAAAGCAACGAGCGTGCCAATTCCGCGCGAAGGGCCGCCAAGAGAGAGCCAAGCGGCGCGCTTTTTTCCAAAGTCCAAGCGCCGCAAGCACTTTCGGCGACACTTTTCGCGGCTTTGACAACTGCTCAAGCACTGAACGCGATGGTCAACAAGCCTTTGGAGCGGCTGTCAAAATGACAAAGGGAGGTGCTATTCGCGTCGCGCCCAAACCCGCGCGGTGCCATCCTCGTCGAACTCCACGCCAATGACATTCGGCCGGCAGCAGACGGGACAATCCTCGACGTATTCCTGGCTCTCGCCGGCGGAGGCATCGAGCGGAACCACGATTTCCTCGCCGCACCAATCGCACAGGTAGCGCCCTTCGTCGGGCGTGTAGTGCTCGCTATCGCGGCGGCGTTTCATGGCTTGGTCCGGCAAAGTGCGGGTGGCGAGGCGTGCGTGTACTATAATCCGGTTCGAGCCGCGACGCGGCAGCGTGGCAGTGGACAAAGCGAACCTGCCAGGGGGTGGAAGCTTTCTGAAACCGCGTCACGAAGTCGGTCCCCTGTCGCAACCATCCGCGACCGTGGAGCTTGCAGCCTTCCTTCGCCAACTGGCAACCGCGCCGGCCGTTCACTAGAATCAGCCCCGTTTCCCTGTCACCTCTCTCCTAGTTTCCCTGGAGTTTTCCCAATGAAGTTTGTGAAGCTACTTGCGCCGCTGGCTGTCGTGCTGGCCGCCAGTGCCGCCTGGGCCGATGTCAAGCTGCCGAAGATTTTTGGCGATCACATGGTCTTGCAGCAAAAGACGCAGGCCCCGGTGTGGGGCTGGGCCGAGCCGAACGAGGAAGTCACCGTGTCGCTGGGCGACGAGAAAGCCAGCACGAAAGCCGGAGCCGACGGCAAGTGGTCGGTAAAGATCGCGACCCCCGCCGCCGGCGGTCCGCACGAGCTAAAGGTGAAGGGGAAGAACGAAGTCACGCTGAAAGACGTGCTGATTGGCGAGGTTTGGATCGCTTCCGGCCAATCGAACATGGAATGGACCGTCGCCCAGTCGGCGAATCCGGCCGAAGAGGCGAAAAACGCCCAGCATCCGCAAATTCGCATGATTAAGGTCGGCCGCAATCCGTCCGACAAGCCGCAAGAGGATTTCAAATTTGTCCCCAATCCGCCGGGAGCCAAAGACCTGACTAGCGGCTGGGCCGTGTGCCAGCCGGAAACCGCCTCGCAGTTCTCGGCCTGCGGCTACTACTTTGCCCGCAAGCTGCAAAAGGAACTTGGCGTGCCGGTCGGCATCATCAGCACCAACTGGGGTGGCACTATCGCCGAAGCCTGGACCAGCCGCGAAACGCTGGCCGCTGATCAGGAATGGTTCGGGCCGATTTTGGAGCGCGGCGCGCAGTTCAAGGCGGGGAATCCGAATCAGCCTTCGGTGCTTTACAACAGCATGATCGCCCCGCTCGTCCCGTTCGCGATCAAGGGGGCGATCTGGTACCAAGGTGAGTCCAACGTTAGCCGGGCCGAGCAATATGCGAAGCTCTTCCCCGCGATGATCGCCGATTGGCGCAAAGCTTGGGGGCAGGGGGATTTCCCCTTCCTCTTCGTGCAGCTCGCGCCGTATGCCTACAACAAGATGGCCGATTCCAAGCAACTCCCCGAATTGTGGGAAGCCCAGACGAAAACCCTCACCGCCGCTCCCAACACCGGCATGTGCGTGACAACCGACATCACGACGACCAACAACATCCATCCGCCGAACAAGCAGGATGTCGGTCTGCGGCTCGCGTTATGGGCCTTGGCCAACACCTACGACAAGAAGGATGTGGCCTATTCGGGTCCGCTGTATGAGTCGTCGGCGGTCGAAGGGAACAAGGTGCGGGTCAAGTTCAAGCATGCGCAGGGGCTGACCGCCGAAGGTGGCAAGCCGCTGTCGCACTTCCAGATTGCCGGGGAGGATCAGAAGTTCGTCGATGCCAAGGCCGAGATTGAGGGCGAGACGGTCGTCGTCAGTTCGCCCGACGTCGCCAAGCCGGTGGCGGTCCGCTTCGGCTGGAGCGACACCGCCGAGCCGAACCTGTTCAACGGCGCGCATTTGCCCGCGTCGCCGTTCCGGACTGACAATTTCCCGATGGTCACTGCCGGCAAGCGATAGGCACTGGCCTACGGACGGCAACGCAAACAACAAGGGCCGCTGGAAGAAACTTCCAGCGGCCCTGCTTGATCGGCGGCATTGTTTGGCGGAACCGTGAACTACAGCTGCCCCTTCAGTGCCGTCAGCGCCGCGCCGTAGTTCGGTTCGCTCGTCACTTCCGGCACGGTCTCGGCATGGACGACCTTGCCGGCGGCATCGAGCACGAACACGCTCCGGGCGAGCAGCTTCAGCTCTTCGATGAGCACGCCATAGCTCTGGCCGAAATTGCGGTTCTGATAATCGCTGCCGACCCGCATGTTGGTGATCGACTCGGCCCCGCAAAACCGGTTCATGGCGAAGGGCAAGTCGAGGCTGATGGTGACGGCATTGATCTTGTCCTTGGGGGCGGCCAGTTCGTCGTTGAATTTCTTCGTCTGAATTTTGCAAACGCCCGTGTCGAGCGAGGGCACAACGCTCAAGATCGTCGGCTTTCCTTTCAGGTCGGCCGGGGTGATTGTCTTTAGTCCCCCCTCGAAATAATGCACCGTGAAATCGGGAGCCGGCTGCCCCACCTGCACCGCGTTCCCCGCGAGGGTCATCGGGCTCCCCTTGAACGTAACCGCGCCAGACCTGGACATGGAAAATTCCTGCTGAAAGAGAGAGGCGGCTGGGCGCCGCGAAATATGGATCGCCAAGGCCCACAGTATCGCGCCCCTCGCACAAGCTCACAAGGGGCGGGAGAACGCCGCCCGCGCGGGTGAAACGCCGGCGACTTCCGCTACAATGCACTCCCATGGCGACGCTATTTGTCATGCAGGGGCGCGATCGGGGCAAACGCTTCGACCTGCGCGGCGAAACGCAGACGATCGGCCGCGACGCCAGCAATCGCATTCAGCTCAACGATAGTGAAGTCTCGCGCCGCCATGCCGAGGTCCGCCGCGCCGACGGAGGACTTTTCGTCGCCGACCTCGGCAGCTCGAACGGTACCTTCATCAATACCGAGAAAGTCGAGAAGTCGCGACTGCTGAAAAACGGCGACCGCCTGCAGATTGGCCGTTCGCTGCTCCTCTTCACCGATGCCGACGACCGCCCCGGCGAGACGCTGGCGCACGATATCGATATCGTTCCGCTGAGCGAGGTCGAAGGCTCGCGAATTCTCAAGTCGGTGCCGCACGAATCGGGGAGCCAGCTTTTTCAGACTCCCGACACGGCCGACAGCCCGTGGCTGGCCCGCGCCCGCAGCAACCTGCAAGTGATGTATCGCACGGCACTGGCGGTCAGCCATACGCTCGATATCGACGAGCTGTTGCGGCGCATCATGGACCTGATTTTCGAGTGGGTCGAGGCCGACCGCGGCTGCATCATGCTGCTCGATCACGAGACCGATCAGCTTACTCCCGCCGCCAGCCGCAATCGCAAGGGAGTGCAGACCGACGTCCGACTCGCCATCAGCCGCACGATTCTCGACTACGTGTTGCAGCGCAAGGAAGGAGTGCTCACGAGCGACGCCAAGGGGGATGAGCGCTGGAACAGCGAGGGGAGCATCGTCAGCCTTGGCGTGCGCGAGGCGATTTGCGTTCCCATGCAAGGGCGCTATGGCATCGTCGGAGTGATCTACGTCGATACCTACACGCCACCGGGAAGTGCCCCCCCGCTGCGTGCGAGCCACAAGTTTTCGGAGGAGCACCTCAAGCTGATGGTGGCCATTGGCCATCAGGCGGCACTGGCGGTCGAGGATACCTCGTACTATTCGGCCATGCTGCAGGCCGAGCGATTGGCCGCGATGGGGCAGACGATCGCCACCCTTTCGCACCACATCAAGAACATTTTGCAAGGCATTCGTGGCGGTAGCTACCTCATCGAAGAAGGGCTGAAAGGGGCCGACAACGACGTCGTTCGCCGCGGCTGGCGGATCGTCGAGAAAAATCAGGAGCGGATTTCCCACCTGGTGATGGACATGCTGACGTTCAGCAAAGACCGCGAGCCGGACTTGGTTCCGTCCGATCTGAATGAGACAGTGCGAGACGTGGTCGAACTGATGCAGACCCGCGCGCGAGAGGCGGCCGTCGAACTCATATTCCACGCCCGCCCAACGCTCCCCCCCCTCCCCTTCGATGCCGATCTTTTGCACCGGGCGATTCTGAATGTCGTCACCAACGCCATCGACGCCTGCGAAAAGCGGGAGGGAGCCAAGGTGGAGGTGTCGATCGAGTTCGAGCCGGGGGAACGGTTTGCCCACATTGTTGTCGCCGACAATGGCGAGGGGATCGCCCCGGAAGACACCGTGCGGATTTTCTCGGTGTTTGAGTCGAAGAAGGGTTCGCGTGGCACGGGACTGGGGCTTCCCGTCAGCCAAAAGATCATGCGCGAGCACGGGGGGGAAATCCGCGTCGAAAGCACGCTCGGCGTCGGCAGCCAATTCTATTTGGAGTTGCCCGCTCAAGCCGTGGCGCGCCACTCGTCGAGCGGCGAAACACTCGGCGGGCAGCCCAATCCGACGCTTCCCAACTGAACCTCTTGGGACCGGTTACTTGCCGATGCAGAAGCGGCTAAAGATGCGGTCGAGGACGTCGTCGGTATAGACGGTGCCGACAACCTGGCCAAGGCTATCGAGCGCGCCACGAATTTCCGCGGCCACAAGGTCTTCCTGGTGCGGTCGCGTCGCGGCATCGCGGGCGCGTCCCAAGGCGGCGGTTGCTTCGCGTAGGCTTTCGCGGCAGCGGGGGGCGGTGCCAGTGGCCAGGCTCGTCTCTGCTCGCAGGGCGGCTAACTCGCGGGCGAAGGCCTGGCGTAATTCGCGCAGACCCTCGCCGGTCAAACTGCTGATGGACAGGCCCTCGCAGGGCGCAGCGGCCAGATCGCATTTGGTGGTCACGATGATTCTGGGGGTGTCGGTCGGCTGTTGGAGCTGAGTTTCCTCCCAAGGGGTCTGTTCCCGCGAGCCATCCAGGCACAGCAGCGTTACGTCCGCCTGTCGGGATTGCGATGCGGTCTGCGATTGCATGACCGATTCGAGCGCAGCGCAGGCAACTTCGATACCGGCGGTGTCAACCAGTTCGCAGGCCAACCCCTCGACAACGAGCGGCGCAGCGAGAAAGTCACGCGTCGTTCCCGCCTGCGGAGAGACGATAGCCGCCGCTTGCCCCGCCAGCGCATTCAGCAGGCTGCTTTTGCCGGCATTCGGCTCGCCAATGAGCACCACGCGCGGCCGGCGCGAGGAATCGCCGCGACGAGTCAATTGATCGGTCAAATGCTCGACCATCAACGCCGCTGAGGCCAATTGCCGGCTCAGCTCGGCCGGCGAGATGAACTCGATCTCCTCGTCGGCAAAGTCGAGCCCCGCCTCCAAATGGGCCAGCAAATCGAGCAGGTCGTCGCGTAGCACCTGCAGCGGACCGGCCACTCCCCCCGCCAATTGTGACAACGCCAGATCAAGCTCGGTTTGGCTCTGGGCATCGATGACGCCGAGCACCGCCTCGGCCTGTGTCAGATCGAGTCGCCCCGCCAGAAAGGCCCGCAGCGTGAATTCCCCGGGCCGCGCCAGCCGAGCCCCCGCCTCGACCAGCGCAGTCAGCAGACCCTCCAAAAGCGGCAGCGAGCCAAACGTATGCAATTCGGCCAGCTGTTGGCGGGTGTAACTTCGCTCGGTCGGCCACAGGTAAAGCCGCACGGGAATGTCATGCACTCTTCGCGATGCGATTCCGCCGCCGCCGTTGCTCGCTGTCCCCCTAGGCAGAGCCGACCCATCGATGATCCGCGGCGGCCCCCCTGGCGGCAGTGGCTGGCGATCGCCGGCGACGAAAACTTGGGCGAGGCAATCGGCTGTCCCTGGTCCGCTGATTCGGACGATCCCGCGCGCCGCCCCTCCCGGTGGCGAGGCGATTGCGGCAATGGTGTCGGCCAAATCCAGGGGCATGTCGCGGCGACTCCGGGCCTGCTATTCGATCCACCCGCCTCCCAAAACCCGCTCGCCGGCAAACACCACGACCGCCTGTCCCGGAGCCACGCCATGCCGTGGCTCGGCAAAGGTGACTCGTAGGCGGCCATTCGGCAGAGCCTCGGCGGTGGCGTCGGCGGGTGGGCTGTTGTAGCGAATCTTGGCCTGGCAGGCGAACTGGCCTGCCGGCGGATCGGCGAGCCAATTGCAGTTGTCGGCGGTGATGTCGGTGCGGGCCAGTTCCTCGTGCTGACCGATGACGACCCGCCGTGACTCGTGCTCGATCCGGACGACGAAATAGGGCTCTCCCATCGCGACTCCCAGCCCGCGGCGCTGGCCGATCGTGAACCGTTCAATGCCCGGATGCGTGCCAACGACCTGGCCAGCGGTGGTGACGATCTCGCCCGCGGTATCGACCCCCGGCCGCCGCTGGCGAACGAACTCATCGTGCTTACCGCTGGTGACGAAGCAAATTTCCTGGCTGTCCTTCTTCTCTGCCACGCGCAGGCCAACCTTCGCCGCCAAGCGGCGAATCTCGGTCTTCTGAAAGCCCCCCACCGGCAGCATCATCCGGGCGAGCAACTTCCGCTCGATGCCAAACAGGACATACGCTTGGTCCTTCGAGTGATCGACGCCGCGGAGCAAGCTCGGCTCGCCGGTTTCTAAGTCGGTTTCGAGGCGGGCATAGTGGCCCGTGGCGACAAATTCCGCTCCAACGCTATCCGCATAGTCGAAGAGCTTGCCGAACTTCAGCCAGTTGTTGCACTGGACGCACGGATTGGGAGTGCGGCCCAGCGTGTATTCGTCGATGAAATAATCGATGATTCGGCGAAACTCGGCCTGCAAGTTCAGGGCGTAAAACGGAATGTCGAGCCGGTCGGCCACGCGGCGGGCGTCGTCGGCATCGCTGGCCGAGCAGCACCCCTGCTTGTGGTCGGCTCGCGGGTTAAAAATCGGAAGTTGAAATCCCGGCGGCCCCCCGGCAGCGCAGGCCTCCTGGGCTTCTTCGCCATGCCGCATGAAGACGCCAATGACCTCGTGCCCTGCCTCGCGGAGCAAGTGGGCGGCGACGCTGCTATCGACGCCGCCAGACATGGCTAAAACGATGCGTGACACGGGTTTTGGCTTGAGGGGACGAAAGGGGGCACAATAGAATGCGGCCAACATCCATCGTAACGGATGGGATGCTTCTTTCAGGGAGAGTGTGACATGATAGCGGGTTCGGCACGCGGATTCAGTGGAGTGCTAGCGGCCTTGCTGGTTGCGTCGACGTCGCTGGCCGAGCAAGCGAAAACCCCCAAGTCGCTCCCCCCTGCGGCAACCCGCCAGGTCGATTTCGTGCGCGATGTCGAGCCGATCTTCGCCGCCCGCTGCAACCATTGCCACGGCCCGGATGAGCAGCAAGGACAGTTGCGGCTCGATGCCAAGGCAATCGTCCTCAAGGGAGGGCAAGGGGGTCTGCTGCTTGTCGCGGGTAAAAGCAGTGAGAGTTTGCTGATTCAGCGGGTGGTTGGCCTGGGAACCGAAAAGCAAATGCCCCTGGAAGACGACCCGCTGAGTGACGCCGAAATCGGCATCCTGCGAGCCTGGATCGATCAAGGAGCCAACTGGCCCGCGGGTGTCGGCTCGCCGGCGACGGAGGTGAAAAAGCACTGGGCCTATGTCGCGCCTCGGTCCCCTCCCCTCCCCTCGGTTCGAGATTCCAGTTGGCCGCGGTCCCCGATCGATTCTTTCATTCTCGCCCGGCTGGAGCGCGAAGGGGTGGCCCCTTCTCCACCGACCGAGCGAGAACGCCTGCTTCGCCGGGCTTCGCTCGACCTTATCGGATTGCCCCCCAGCGTGGCGGAGGTGGATGAATTCCTAGCGGATGCCTCGCCCGATGCCTACGAACGGCAATTGGATCGTTTGCTCGCCTCGCCCGCCTATGGCGAGCGCTGGGCGACCCCCTGGCTCGATGCCGCCCGCTATGCCGATAGCAACGGCTATCAGCGTGATGGCCACCGCACGATATGGCCCTACCGCGATTGGGTCATCCGGGCCTTGAATGCCGATCTGCCGTTCGATCAATTCACCATCGAGCAGCTTGCCGGCGATTTGCTACCGCAAGCGACGATCGAGCAACGCGTCGCTACTGGCTTTCAGCGCTGCACGACGGTGAACGTCGAGGCCGGGACCGATCAAGAGGAGGATCGCACGAATCAGGTGATCGACCGGGTCAACGTGCTGGGCACAGTTTGGCTTGGCACCACGCTCGAATGCTGCCAGTGCCACAATCACAAGTACGACCCATTCACGCAGCGCGACTACTACCGGCTATTCGCCTATTTCAACAATACGCCGCTGGAAACCGAACAGCGGAGCAAGGGATCGGCCTCGCTCGATTTCGCCAGCCCCGAAATTCGCCTGCCGGACGATCTCGCGACCGAGCAACGGCGCGAAGATCTGACCGCGCGCAAAAGCGCCCTCGCCGCCGAGCTTGATCGCTGGCTGGCCGATGAGGCGTCGGGCGTCGCTGCCTGGGAACGCGAATTGACCGCGAAAGGTAGCCTAGAAGCTCAAGAGCTTCCCGCGAACATTCGCAAATTAATGGCGATTGACCGGCAAAAGCGCAAGCCCAACCAGCAGCAGCAACTGGCGACTTACTACATCTCCATCAACCCAGCGGCCAAGAAGTTGCAAGCGCGGATCGATGCCCTCGACAAGCAGCTCGAAGCGCTGGCACCACCCACGTCGCTGGTGATGACCGAACTTCCCCAGCCGCGGATGACTACCATTTTCCAGCGCGGGAGCTTCCTTGCGCCTGGCGAACAGGTGCTCTCCGGAACGCCCCGAGTTCTGCCCGCTTCTCCGGAAGGTGCCGGCAACAATCGCCTGGCACTCGCACGCTGGCTGACCGCACCGACGAACCCACTGACCGCGCGCGTGCAGGTGAATCGCGCCTGGGGGCAGTTCTTCGGTCGCGGAATCGTCGCCAGCGAGGAAGACCTGGGCACCCAGTGCGAGCCACCGACACACCCCGAGCTGCTCGATTGGCTGGCTGTCGAGTTTCAAATCCGCGGCTGGTCGCAAAAGCACATTTACCGCCGAATTGCCGAATCAGCCGCGTATCGACAGAGTTCAAAGTTTCGCTCCGAATTGGCCGCTAAAGATCCGCATAACCTGCTGATTGCCCGCGGGCCGCGGCAGCGGTTATCTGCCGAAGCGATCCGCGACAATGCCCTCGCCATCAGCGGACGGCTGGCCCCGAAGATGCATGGCCCGCCCACTCGTCCGCCGCAGCCGGAGGGGATTTGGCGGGTCACGGGAGCGGTTGATAACACTTACCGCACCTCGACCGGCGAAGATGCCTGGCGGCGCGGTGTTTATACGGTGCAGCGGCGAAGCGCCCCCTATCCCAGCTTCAGCAGTTTTGACGCCCCCGACCGTTCGGCCTGCACGGTCAAGCGACCCCGGAGCAATTCGCCGCTGCAGGCCTTGACCCTGCAAAACGACCCGGTTTACGTCGAGTTGGCTGCCGCTTTCGCCGACCGACTAGCTGTGGAAACGGCTGGTTTCTCGCGCGACGAAGCACTGATTCACGCTTACCGAACCGCAACCTGCCGCCGTCCGACCGATCGTGAATTGGTCGAGCTTCGCGCCATCGATTTTGCCGCTTGTCAGCGTTACGCATCAGACCCGAAAGCCGCTCAGCATTTGGCGGGTGGCCGCGCTTTGCCGGCGGGAACCACCGCTCCGGATTGGTCGGCTTGGTTCAATCTGGCGCATGTGCTGCTCAACCTGGACGAGACAATCACCAAGAATTAAGGGCGCGACATGAGTGGCCTTCGAGAAAAAAATCACAAGCGATTTTGATTCCCCAAAACATCCGCTCTCGCAACGAAGTCGCTCCAGCAAGTAGAACCTCGAAAAGGTGCTTCGCGATGTCGCGTCTGCCGCTAGTATCCGCTTAGCGGCGGAGAATGTGCCGCTGGCGAACGTGGGTGTCCTGCCCTCAAATCCGCTCCAGAGCCAAAATACCTGCCGCAAATTCGGCCATCCGACAGCGATTTGACGGAATTCGTCGCGCTTTCCTATTGCCCGTTTTGCAGGCGCGAAATACCTTTAATTAGAGAGGCGGAGGATATGCCCGGTTAGGGATGGCTGCGGTGCGACATTCGGATGTCGCGATATCCTGGCCTGCCTCTAGCCTCCACCCCGAGCGCTCTTTCGCAAGTTTTCGCCCGCCCCTGCGAGCCCTCCGCAGTGCCGGCATTTCTTCCGGGGTTTGGTTAGTTGGTGAACCGGTCGAATGCCCCCTCAGGCCAGCCGAGGTTGTCCCTGCGCGGGGGATGCGACGTGAACCTTCTTGAAGAAGGCGCGTCTCAATCGGGCCGGAAACAGCGATTCGCTCGTGGCGCGAGAACCGATCGTCGCCAGCCGGCGTTGTTTAATTGTGTCGCGAACTCGGCCCACCGGGCCGCATTTCCATAAGGGGGTTTTGCCAGACGAACTCGCGAGAATCCAGCTCGCCCTTTCGCCTTCCAACCCCTGGGGAGGATTGAGCATGAGCACCGGCCGCACCATTATCTCGCTCGTTGCCGAGCGACAGGATCTCGATCAGTTCCGCAAAAAGAACTGGATCGGCACGTTCGAGGATTACCTCGACCTCGTGCGGCAGCACCCCGAAGTGGCCCGCAATGCCTTCGAGCGGGTGTACGACATGGTCCTGGCCGCCGGGACCGAAGTGCATGAGATTTCGCGCGGCGAACGGCGGGTGCATTATCGCTTTTTCGACGACCCGGAAAACGACGGCCGCGACGCGGTGTTTGGTCTCGACGAATCGCTCGAATCGTTCGTCAACGCCCTCAAGAGTGCCGCCAAAGGCTATGGCATCGAGAAACGCGTCCTCCTGCTGCACGGTCCCGTCGGTAGCAGCAAAAGCACCATCGCCCGCCTGCTCAAGCGCGGCCTCGAGCGTTACACCGCCACCGATGCCGGCGCGACCTATACCCTCGGCTGGCACAACGAAGAATCGGGCGAAGTGCAGTGGTGCCCGATGCACGAAGAGCCCTTGCACCTGATTCCGGAGCGATTCCGCGACGACGTCACCGCTAACCTCAACGCCGCCGCCAAAGATGGGGACTATAAAGTCCGCATCTTCGGCGATCTCTGCCCCTATTGCCGGTTCATGTACACCGAGCGGCTGAAAAAGTATGGCGGCGACTGGACGAAGGTGATTCAGGATGTTCGCGTCAAGCGGATCATCCTCTCCGAGCAGGACCGGATGGGCGTCGGCACCTTCCAGCCCAAGGACGAGAAAAACCAGGACAGCACCGAACTGACCGGCGATATCAACTATCGCAAGATCGCCGAGTACGGTAGCGATAGCGATCCGCGGGCCTTCAACTTCGACGGCGAGTTCAACGTCGCCAATCGTGGCATCATCGAGTTTATCGAGGTGCTGAAGCTCGACGTGGCTTTCCTCTACGACCTGCTCGGCGCGAGCCAAGAGCACAAGGTCAAGCCGAAGAAATTCGCCCAAACCGACATTGACGAGGTCATCATCGGGCACACCAACGAGCCCGAATATCGCCGACTGCAGAACAACGAATTCATGGAGGCCCTGCGCGACCGCACGGTCAAGATCGACGTGCCCTATGTGACCAAGCTGGCTGATGAAATCAAGATTTACGAAAAGGACTACAACCCCAAGAAGGTGAAGGGGAAGCACATTGCCCCCCACACCATTGAAATGGCCGCCATGTGGGCCGTGCTTACTCGCCTCGAACCGCCCAACAACGCCAGCCTGACGCTTCTGCAAAAGCTCAAGCTGTACAACGGCAAGACGCTTCCCGGCTTCACCGAGGAAAACATCAAGGAAATGCGCGACGAAGCGGTGCAGGAAGGGATGCACGGCATCTCCCCACGCTATGTGCAAGACAAGATCAGCAATGCTCTCGTTGCGCACATGGAGTCGCAAAGCATCAACCCGTTCATGGTGATGAACGAGCTGGAATCGGGCCTCAAGCATCACTCGCTCATCACCAGCGAAGATCTCCGCGGCAAATACCGTGAGCTCCTGGGCGTGGTGAAGGAGGAATACGAGAACATCGTGAAGAACGAGGTTCAGCGGGCCATTGCCGCCGACGAAGATGCCCTCAAGCGGCTCTGCGGCAACTACATCGACAACGTCAAGGCCTACACCCAGCGGGAAAAGGTCCGCAACAAGTTCACCGGCCAGTACGAAGAGCCGGACGAACGGCTGATGCGGTCGGTCGAGGACAAAATCGACATTCCCGACAGCCGCAAGGACGACTTCCGCCGCGAGATCATGAACTACATTGCCGCCCTGATGATGGACGGCAAGACGTTCGACTACAAGTCGAACGAACGGCTTTACAAGGCTCTGCAGCTGAAGCTGTTCGAAGATCAAAAAGACACGATCAAGCTGACGAGCCTCGTCAGTCAGGTCGTCGATAAGGATACGCAAGCGAAGATCGACGTCGTCAAAAGCCGCCTGATTCGCGACTTTGGCTACGACGATGAAAGCGCCACGGACGTGCTGAACTTTGTCGCCAGCATTTTTGCGCGAGGCGATGTGAAGAAGAAATAACGTGGGGAAGGCGTCTCGCCTGCCTGGAACAGGAATTGCATCACACGGCAGGCGGGACGCCTGCCCCACGACTATGGTCATGAAAATCGACCGCGACGCGTCGCGGTTCAAACAAATCGTCCGCGGGAAGATACGCGAGAACCTGCGGAAATACGTCACCCACGGCGAGATGATCGGCCGCAAGGGGAACGACCTCGTCAGCATCCCGCTGCCGCAGCTCGATGTGCCGCACTTTCGCTATGGCCAGAATGGTCGCGGAGGCGTCGGCCAGGGCGAGGGGGAAGTCGGCCAGCCGATCGCTTCGGGCGATCCCGATGGCGACGCCGGCCAGGGGCAAGCCGGCAGCGATGCCGGCCAGCATGTGCTGGAGGTCGATCTGACGCTCGAGGAACTGGCCGCCATTTTGGGAGACGAGTTGCAGCTTCCGAAGATCGAGCCCAAGGGAAAAGCCAACATCGAACAAGAGAAGGTCCGCTACACCAGTGTCCGCCGGATCGGTCCCGAGTCGCTGCGCCACTTTCGCCGGACCTATGTGGAGGCCCTCAAGCGACAGCTTACCGAAGGGAGCTATCGGCCAGCCGACCCGCGCGTGATTCCCTACAAAGACGACCGCCGCTATCGCTCGTGGGAGAGCGTTCCTGAACCGGTCGCAAATGCCGTCATCCTCTACATGATGGATGTCAGCGGCTCGATGACCGACGAGCAGAAAGAAATCGTCCGCACGGAATCGTTCTGGATCGACGCCTGGCTCCGCAGCCAATATCAGGGATTGGAGCGGCGTTACGTCATCCACGATGCCGCCGCCAAGGAGGTGGACGAGCACACCTTCTATCACACTCGCGAAAGTGGCGGCACGCGGATCAGCAGCGCCTACAAGGTTTGCCAGGACTTGATCAAAGCCCAGTTCGACCCGGCCGAGTGGAACATTTATTGTTTCCAGTTCTCGGACGGGGACAACTGGGGCGAGGACAACAAAGCGGCCCTCGCCATGCTGCGCGAATCGCTCATTCCCAGTTGCAATTTGTTCTGCTACGGCCAGGTCGAAAGTCCTTACGGCAGCGGCGAATTCCTCCGCGTACTGGACGAAACCTTCGGTAGCGAACACGAAACCGTGGTGCTCTCGGAGATTGAGAATAAGGAAGGGATTTACGACTCGATTAAGAAGTTCCTTGGGAAAGGAAAGTAGTCATTGGTCGTTGGTCATTGGTCATTTGCGGCCAACGCAGGTGACATCTGACGCATGACGAATGACGAATGAAAAATGACATCGGTCCTCCACCGCTTCCGCAGCCTGACGCCCGAAATGGCCGACATCCAGCGCCAGATGGAGGGGCACGCGCGCAACTATGGGCTCGACTTTTTCACGACGATCTTCGAGGTCGTCGATGCCGAGCAGCTCAGTGCCGTCGCGGCCTATGGAGGCTTTCCGACGCGCTATCCCCACTGGCGGTTCGGCATGGAGTACGAGCAGCTTCAGAAGGGCTACTCGTACGGCTTGCAGAAAATCTACGAGCTGGTGATCAATAACGATCCCTGCTACGCGTATCTCTTGGCCAGCAATAGCATCACCGACCACAAACTGGTGATGGCCCACGTCTATGGCCACTGCGATTTCTTCAAGAACAACGCCTGGTTTGCCCACACGAATCGGCGGATGATCGACGAGATGGCCAACCACGGCAATCGGATTCGCGACTACATGGACCGGTTCGGCGTGGAAGAGGTCGAAGCCTTCATTGATGCTTGCCTCAGCATCGAAGACTTGATCGACATCCACTCGCCGCACATCAAGCGCCGCGCCGATTTGTCGCGCAACTCGCTGCACGATGCCGACGAGGAAGACCCGCAAGAGCCGACGCCGACCCGCTTCCAGTCGAAGGGCTACCTCGATTCGTTCATCAACCCCAAGGGGGCGATGGCTGAGGAAGTCGAGCAGAAAAAAAAGGACTTGCAGAAGAAAGAGAACTACCCCCCCGAGCCGCTGCAGGATGTGATGCTGTTTCTGCTGGAGCACGCCCCGCTGAAGCCCTGGCAGCACGATGTGCTGGCCATCATTCGCGACGAGGCCTATTACTTCGCTCCCCAGGGGCAAACCAAGATCATGAACGAAGGCTGGGCCACCTACTGGCACAGTACCATCATGACTCGCCACGGAATGGCCGATTCCGATCTCGTCTGCTATGCCGACCACTGCGCCGGCACGCTCGCCAGCAGCCGAACGCGGCTCAATCCGTACAAGCTGGGGGTGGAGCTCTATCGCGACATCGAGGACCGCTGGAATCGCGGGGCCTTTGGCGACGAGTACGAGCAGTGCGACGACTACCTCGCCAAGCGCGACTGGAACAAAGAGACCGGTCTGGGCAGGCAGAAAATCTTCGAAGTCCGCCGCGTTCACAACGATCTGACGTTCATCGACGAATTCCTGACTCTCGATTTTTGCCGCCAGCACAAGCTGTTCTCGTTCGGCTACAACACCGACTCGGGCTACTACGAAATCGAGAGCCGACAGTTTGCGGAAGTAAAACAGCGGTTGCTTTTCAACCTGACCAACATGGGGCGGCCGATCATTTATCTCAAGGACGCCAACTACAAGAACCGCGGGGAGCTGTTCCTCGAGCATCGCTTCAGCGGAGTCGAACTGCAGACCAACTTTGCCCAGGACACGCTCGCCAATCTGTTCAAGCTGTGGAAGCGCCCCGTCCATATCGAAACGAACCTGGAGAACAACAAGGTTGTGCATTCGTTCGACGGCAAGGAACACACTCAAAGCGGCGGCCCGCCGAAACTACCTGTTAAAGGAGCGAAGTAACACTAACCCGAAGCGTTAGCGAGGGAGAGCGTGAAGGAGGCAGCCATGACGATCGCCACTGACATCCAGCGTGAACTCAACCGCATCCAGGCCGTCACCGGTCGGGGACTGCTGCAGGTCGATGTCGCCGCGGGGCGCGTCGAGGCCGATCTGGTCGGGGTGGATGCCATCGGTTGCTCGTTTCAAACGCTCGGCTATATCACCACCGAGCTGGCCGATGCCTCGCTCGACCGCCTCAAAGAGATCAGCGACGCCCTGACCAAAAAGCTGACCTACCTGCTCGAACCCATCGGCCTGATCGAAGCCGATGCTGACCGCTGCGCCGTGCAGCTGCGCAGCAGCCCCCCTAAAAAGGATGAGGATGGAGCCAGCTACTACGAACTGCTCGTCCGCCGCGGCGGCGACATCACCCTCAGCAGGTACGCCAAGAAGCCCGGTCAAATGCGGCAAATAGTGCCGGCCCACGTCACTCGCGAGGTACTGGCCCGCTTGGCGGACGATTTCGTCGCTGCGGTCTTCTAGCGGGCGGCGATCGCCGTCGCGAGTCACGATTGATTGACTCGCGATTGCCAAAGGACGACAATACGTCGGTGTTGGGTCCGCTGCATCTCCTCTGGGACCGGCATCCATGAGCACCAGCGATTCCACGCTCGAAATTGACGCTGCCGATATTGACGATGCACCGGCTCCTCCGCGAGCCAAGCGGCGTGCGCGGCCGCGCCGCGAGGCAACTTCGCCACCAGCACCCAAGCCCCAGTCGCCGACGAAGGCTACCAATAGCACTACCGGGAAGGAGACCGGCACGACGACCGCGGAGGTCGAGCCGGTACGTCGTCCTGGGGCGCTATTCGCGGCGGTGCCCAGTTGGCTGGTCAGCATGATTTTGCACATGGCGCTGCTCGTCATTCTGGCGCTGCTCGTCGTACCCGAGCGACCGAAGCCAGTGGGAGTGCATATCGAATCGGTGGCCAGCGTTGAGGATTTTCCGCTTGTCGAGACAGTGCAAATTGAAACGGTGCAATTAGAAACGACCGAATTGCTGACCACCTCCGTCGCGTCGGCAGATTTGACCAGCACCAGCCTTTCGGATGTCGGGGCGATCAGCGCGGCCCCCGCCAACCTGTCGGCCAGCGATTTGGAACTTACGGCCACCGACCAGATCGGCGACCTCTTCGTGGGGGACGGCGGCAAGCGAATGGGAACCGCTATCGACGGAGCGGCCAAGGGCTCGGCCCAGTTCTTCGGCGTCAAATCGACGGGCCGCCGCTTTGTGTTCATCGTCGATAGCAGCAATAGCATGCGCGGCGGCAAGTTCGATGCCGCCAAGGAAGAGTTGCTGTACGCCATTCGTCGGCTGAGCAAGGACCAGGCGTTCTACATCCTCTTTTTCGACCACGACGCCGCCCGGATGACGCTGCCGCCCAACAAGGAGCCCGAGCTGCTGTGCGTGCCGGCAACCAACGAAAACATCAACCGCGCCGAGGCTTGGGTGAAGACGGTCGTCAACGAATTGCGGACCGATCCGTTCGACTGCGTCGAATTCGCTCTCGACATCGTTCCCGACGTGATTTACTTGCTATCGGACGGCAAATTCACCGACAAAGGGCAAACCGAGCGGTTCCTCAAGGCCAACAACATCATCGAAGACGCCATCGACGGCCGCCGCCCCAAGTGTGTCGTCAACACCATTTGCTTTTGGCAGCGCGACGGGCAGGAAACGATGCAGGCCATCGCCAAAGCGTATGGCGGGACGTATCGGTTTGTTCCACCGGGCAAAAACTAGCTCGCCATGACGCGGCCCACTCCCGAGCCGATTGATCCCGCCCGCGTGAGGGAACTCGCGCTGGCGGTGATTGCCGCCGACCGCTTTCCGCACCTGGCCACCATGGATGGCGACCAGCCGCGGGTTCGTCCGGTCTCGCCGGTTAAAACCGACGGCTTCACCGTCTATGTGGCGAACCTGCGGCTTTATCACAAGACGGGCGAAATTGCGGCCAATCCGCGGGTCGAGCTGTGTTACATGGACGATGGCCACAACCAGGTCCGCCTGACCGGCCTGGCCGAAGTTGTCACCGAGCGGCCGCTGCTCGAGGAAATCTGGGCCGCCAACCCGCTGTTGCGGCAATACCTCGGCAGCCTCGACAACCCGCAGCTCATCGTTTACCGCATCCGCCCCACGCAAGTACGCTACATGCGCGAGTGGGCACTGGAATATCACGACGTGCCTCTGAATTTGGAATAGCGGCGTGGTGGACTTCGCCCACGACGATACCCAGCTCTACGCTACACGAATCTCCCCCAGCGCGTTGGCGAGCGATTCCAATTGCTCGTCCGTATGCAAATAGCTCAGACTGATTCGCAAGAGCGATTGCCCTTCCGGCACGCTCGGCGGGCGGATGCCGGGGACAAACAGCCCGCGCTCGCGCAGCAGGGCGGAGGCGGCCATGGTGCGGCTGGCGTCGCCGAGCATCACCGGTAGGATCTGCCCCCGCGAGTCTCCCAACGGAAGGCCACGCTCGTTCAGCCGCTGTTTCAATCGCTCGGCCTTCGCCAGCAATTGCACGCGGCGCTCCGGCTCGTCGGCGACGACTTGTAACGCTGCCAGCCCGGCGGCGGCAACCGCGTCAGGGGCGGCCGTCGAAAAGACGAAGCTCCGGGCGCGATTCGCCAGCCAATCGATCAACTGCCGCGAGCCCGACACGAATCCCCCGTGGCTACCGAGCGCCTTGCTGACCGTGCCGATACGGACGGCGACTCGCTGTTCGATCTCGTATTCCTCGCATAGCCCACGCCCATGCCTGCCAAAGACTCCAGTGGCATGTGCCTCGTCCACCAGCAGCATCGCGCGGGATTTCTCGGCAAGCTCCGCCAGTCGAGTCAGCGGGGCTTTGTCGCCGTGCATCGAGAAGAGTGAGTCGGACACGATCAGCCGCCGCCGGAAACCTCTTTCCGCTTGCAACAACTGCTCTAAATGCTGGACGTCGCCGTGCCGATACACATGCACCGCCGC
The DNA here is from genome assembly GCA_033762315.1 of Pirellulaceae bacterium. Classification (GTDB taxonomy): domain Bacteria; phylum Planctomycetota; class Planctomycetia; order Pirellulales; family Pirellulaceae; genus CAYLLN01. The sequence continues at coordinate 11,535 of JANRLS010000160.1, read as the reverse complement.
CCCGCTCAGCCGGCAACCGTCGATGATGCTGGCGTGGTTCAATTCGTCGCTATAGATTGCATCCCCCTTGCCGGCGAGGGCGGCGATCGTCCCGACATTGGCCGCGTAGCCGCTGGGAAAGAGCAGTGCCGCCTCGGCGCCTTCAAATTCGGCCAGTTTTCGCTCCAACTCGGCATGTAGGTTGGAACGGCCAGTGACTAGCGGGCTAGCGCCACTGCCCCAGCCGTATTGCGCGAGAGCGTCCCGCGCGGCGGCGACGATCCGCGGATCGCTGGCCAGTCCGAGATAATCGTTCGAGCCGAAATTGACAAGTGTTTGGCCATCGATTTCGATCCGGTCCCCGCGCTGCGGACTCGCCCGAGAGGCGAGCTTTCGACGCAGGCCGCGGCGATCGAGATCGGCGAGCGCATCATTTAGCCAGTCGAGCGGATCGAACATGCGGTTATTGTAATACGTTTGCGCCAGCTTGAGTTTGCCGCCGGACCGTGCGACACTTGCAACACCATCACCTTTCCTACTATCGCCGAGGAACTCATGACCATCTCCCGCCGTGCCTATCTCGCCGGTCTCGCCGCCGCCGGTGCCGTTTCGCTGCTGCCTGGTTCCAGCCCTGCCGCCGATGCTCCGAAAGAACTGCTCGCCTACTTCGGTACTTACACGAACAGCGGCAAGAGCCAGGGAATTTATTGCTACAAGCTCGATCTGGCCACGGGGAAGCTGATGGAAGTCGCCGCGACCTCGGGGGTCAAGAATCCGTCGTTCCTGGCTATCGCGCCGAGTGGCAATCATTTGTATTGCTGCAGCGAAGTGACCGAAGGGGACAAGAAGACCGGCGCGGTGAGTGCGTTCAGGATTGACCGGAAGACCGGCACGCTGTGGGCCCTCAATCATCAGTCGTCCGAAGGGGCCGGACCGTGCCATGTTTCGGTCGATAAAACAGGCAAGTGCGTGCTGGTGGCCAACTATGGCGGCGGCAGCGTCGCCTCCCTGCCGATCAAGGAGGATGGCTCGCTGGAGAAGGCGGCCTCAGCGATTCAGCACACGGGCATGGGAGCCGATCCGGCCCGGCAAAAAGGGCCGCATGCCCACTCGATCAACGTTTCGCCCGACAACCGGTTTGCCTTTGCCGCCGATCTGGGGCTCGACAAAATCTTGATCTACAAGCTCGATCCTGCCCACGGCACGATTACGCCGAACGATCCGCCATTCGCGGCCACGCCTCCCGCCGGTGGGCCGCGGCATTTTGCGTTTCATCCGAGCGGCCGGTTCGCCTATGTTTGCAACGAAATGAAGATGAGCGTCACCGCCTTCCAGTACGACGCCGAGAAGGGCGCGCTCATCGAGATGCAGACCATCACCACCATGCCCCCCGCGGATGCCGGCATGAAGGGGCTTTCGACCGCCGAGATTCAGGTGCATCCGTCGGGCAAGTTCGTCTATTGCAGCAATCGCGGCCACGACACGCTGGCGATCTTCAGCGTGGATGAGAAAACCGGGCAGCTCACGGCAGTTGGCCATCAATCGACGTTGGGCAAGACACCCCGCAATTTTGGCATCGACCCGACCGGGGCGTACATCATCGCCTGCAACCAAGGGACCGACAACGTCGCGGTGTTCAAGGTCGATCAAACCACCGGCAAGCTGTCGCAAGTCGGTGACCTCGTAAGTATCCCCAGCCCCGTGTGCGTCAAGTTCCTCGCGCTGTAAGGTTCGCCCGTCATGCCCCTGAGTCGCCGCCGCTGGATCGCAAGTTCGACCCTGGCAAGCGCCGCAGCGCTGTTGCCCCGTACCATTGCACGCGCGACGGAGGCGAAGTTTCAGGTTCACGCCTGGCGGCGTGACGCGCGCAACCCGATCTTCCCGCCGGGCAATGACTTCGACGCGACTTGCTGCATGAATCCGTTCGTCGTGCGGCAAGGGGAGGAGTATCTGCTGTTTTATGGTGGCGGAGACAAAAGCGGCCGCCGCCGGGTTTGTTTGGCGACCGCTCCGGTCGGCGATCTTTCGCGATGGACGCGCCACGGCCCGTTGTTTGAGACCGGTGGCAAGGGGGCCTTCGACGAGACCTGGTGCGTTTTGCCTTGCGTTCACAAGATCGGCGGCAAGTGGCATCTGTACTACTCCGGGCGTTCGGCTGACCGCGGCACGGGGTTGCAAGCCTTTCGGGGAATTGGGCTGGCGACGAGCGACAACCTGCGCGATTGGCAGCGTTCTTCGACCGAGCCGGTGCTGCAGGGAGATGGGTTCGACGAATGGCCGCAAAACAAAGGGATCGCCGGGGGTGCGCGAATCGTCGAAGTTCCTCAGCCCGATGGCGGCGTGCTCTACCGGATGCACTACACGCTGGCCACCGGCACGCCAAGCAAGGACCTGCGGATCGATCAAGCGAAGCAAGCGGTCATCGCCCATTCCCAGGACGGCCTGACTTGGACCGACCGCCGCGTCGCGCTGCGGCCCCGGGCCGATGCCGACTATGAGAACGCGGCGACGATCGCCCTCAACGTGTGGAAAACAGCGACGCGCTGGCGAGCCATCTATGCGGGTATCGGCACGAAGTTCGGCGCGTACTCCATTTGCGAGGCGATCAGCGACGACGGTCTTGTTTGGGAGCGGGGCCGCCCCGGCGAAAACCTCGCCCTCCCTCCCACCGGCAGCGGCTGGGAAAGCAAGATGACCGAGTATCCAAACGTGGTGGACGAAGGGGAAAATCTGCGACTCTTCTATTGCGGCAATGGCTATGGGGCCACGGGCATCGGCACCGCGGTGGCCAAGAAGCTGGATTGACCTCGGCCCGATCTCGCTACGCTTCGCGCGGCTTGGCGCTGCGCTTGGCGATCTGCCGCTGCAAGTATTCGACCGCTTTGTCGAGCTGCAAATCGACGAAGGGCTCGCGAACAGGAGCGACATCCTCGCCCGGATCGGGAATCGGCGCGGGGGGCTTCGGTGTCGCGGCCGGCGCGGGGGCTTCATTGCCATCGTCCGTCGGCGGCGGTTCGACGGGCTTCGTCGCCGCGGGTTTGGCGCGGGGCAATTTGGCCTCGGCTTCCAGTTCAGCCAGCGAGCTGACATCTCGTTCGCGGCGGCCTTTGACATACTGCGCGTGCTGCTCCCCGGTCAGGACGAGCTCCAGGCCATCGTCGGGGCGGACTCCCCAGTCGTCCGTTTCCTTGGCGTTGCGACGTTTGTGAATGTCCTTGCCGCTCGGTCGCCAGTAGCTGGCGATCGTCAGGCGGAGGGCGCTTTTGCCCCCTTCGAGCTCGAGCAAGTTCTGTACCGTTCCCTTGCCCCAGGTGCGCTGGCCGACAATGGCCGCGCGGTGATGATCTTGCAAACAGGCGGCGACAATCTCGCTGGCGCTCGCCGATTCGCGATCGACCAGCACCACCATGGGGAGCTTCGGATCGACAGCGGTGCCGGGCGTGGCACGAGTCGCTTCGCGGAGGACGCCGCCCCGGCCACGCGTGCTCACGATCAGGCCGCTGTCGAGAAACAGGTCGCAGGTTTGCTCGGCGGCAGTGAGCAGTCCTCCTTCGTCGCCGCGGACATCGAGAATCAGGCCGTCGATTTCCTGCCCCGGCTGCCGGTAGGTTTCGAGGGCGGCCTTCAGGTCGGCGGCGGTTCGCTCGGTGAAGTTGGTGATGCGGATGTAGCCGATGCGCGGATGGCTGACGAGCCGATAGATCCAGGTGCCATCCTCGCGGCGGGCATCTCCCAGCACCGATTCCATCGCGATCCGCGCCCGGGGAACTTCCACGACCAGCGGCTGCGGCTCGCCGGGGCGGCGCAGCGTCAGCTTCACCTTGGTTCCCGCCGTTCCTTTGATGAGACCAATCGCCTCGTCCATCGGCACGTCGGCGGTCTTGGTGTCTCCGACGGCGACGATCACGTCGCGCGGCTTGATCCCCGCCTCAGCCGCCGGCGAGCCGCGGCGCGGCATCAGGACAATGATTTCGTTGGTCTTCAGGTCGGGCTCGATTTCGATGCCAATGCCGGTTAGTTCGCCATCCATCGTCTCCTTGAAGCGGACATATTCGGCCGGCGGCGTATAGCCCGAATACATGTCGAGCTGGTTCATCATCCCCTGCATGGCCCCTTCAAACAGCACGCGCGGTTCGACCTCGTCCACATAGTCGGTGCGGACGTAATTCATCGCCTCGGCCAGCGTATCGACGAATCGGTTGCGGGCCGCCCGCTGATAGCAAACCAGCGACAACACCGAAGCGACAAAGAGGATGATCAGATTGCGACGCGGCATGATGGTGCCTCCCAGCGCGAAGAGTGGCTGCTTGTATGGTCCGGGGGAGTTGCCGCACTGTCAACGCGGAAGCGGCCGGCCAACGGGCCAAGAAAAAGCAGCGGGCCGCCGAGTGGGGCAGCAACTCGACGGCCCGCGCAAGATCGGATTGCCGCCAGGGGCAGCGGCGACAATCCGTTATGGATATGCCAAGTGGTGGCTTGGTATCTATCGGTTGACACGTTCTGTCCCTTGATCGAATGTGCGGCTTGCCGCAAGGCCGGTACGCTCGAGGGCACCGGTAACTCGGCGAATCGGCATAGGCGGCAAACTCGGTGCAGGTGGCCCATCAGTTGGCTCCGAGCGCCTCGCGAATCGCGGCGAGGATGGTCGCTTCCACGTCGGGCCGCACCCAACAATAGCCGTGCTCTTCGACAAACCCCTCGCGGCGCGCCTGATCGGTCGGCGTGTATCCCGGGGCGCATTCGCCGAACCCAGCCGTCAAAATGGCCTGATCGGGGCGCATCTTCTGGGCCGCGAGTTGATAGCCGACGAACAATTCCGCCGGGAGCACCAGCAATTGGGCAGGACCAAAGTCGATCGCCGGAACGTCGATGGCTTGATTGGCGGCGCATCGCTCGCGATACGAAAGGCCCATCGCGGCATAGATGCGGGCAGCTTTGTCGGCCTTTGGGTCGTGGAGTGTTTTGGTCAGGTTCGCAGCAGAGAGTGGGCCTTCGTCCGGCGGCGGCAAGTGCATGCGGGCATGACGAAACTCGACGCGGGTGAGCGGAGTTCGCTTGGTCGCTTCCCCTGCGCCGCGCATGCCGAGTAGCAACTGTTCGGCGAGGGCTTGCCGCCCGGCTGGGGTGCCGTCGTTATATTTCGCCGCGACGACATCGCCGCTACAGCCGGTGAGATAGATCTGCATGGTGCCCGGCGTCTCGCGCTGCCGCATCTGCCGCGCGATGCCCGGAAAGTCGTACGAGACCTCGCCATTTCCGTAGTAGCTCATTGGGTGCGTGGCATAGTAGCTGAGGGCGACGATCCGGTCGTCGCCGTCAAAGAGGCTCAGTGTTTGCAGCCAGGGATCAATCTCGCCATCGGGAGCATCGCGCACCGCCGGATCGCGGACGAAGCTGTAGCGATTGAAGCGCGGCTTGCCGTCGGCTCCCACGACGCGGCGATTGCAGGCGACCCGCTCGACTTGGGCTTTGCCGACGCCGACGTGCGTGATCGGCCGCGCCGTGGCGAGCGACTTGGCGACGGCGGCAGCGCTCGCTTCCATCGCTTGCTGGAAGAATGCCGGATCGAACATCACCCCCGCGAGCCCCGCACCGGCGAGCAGCTTTTGGGCGGTCAGGTCGCAGTAAGGGGCGTCATGCTGGTGGTTGCACGACAGCAGCACCCGCTCGCGCGTGGTCTCGGCGGCTTTGGCGAGGGCCTCGCGAAACTGGTCGTAGGCATCGTTCCGCAGCTCGCACCAATCGAGAGCGGCCACCACCAGCGGCTTGTCGGCACCGAGCAACGCGACGCCGCGGGCGAGCAACCGGTCGGCAATCTTTACGGCTGGCCTGCGCAGGCCGCCAATCAAGGGATGGCCCAGAGGCGGGGTAATGTCCGCCTCGAAAGTCGCCGCCCGATTGCCGGGAGCGTCGACCAGGGCGGCGTAGCCTGCGCCGGGTAGTGCCAACGCGGCCAGCCCGCCTTGCAGTAGTGATCGACGAGAGAGCGAGGAGCGTGACATGTCGGAACCTTAATTGGCTGGAGTGCTAGCCGCCGCCGCTAGCGACGAACCTTCCCCCGCCATTTGGCAGAAAATAGCGGCTTGCGGAAGATCGCAAATACTTTAGCAGCAACGACTTACGTTGTAACTGCCAAGTTGGGGGGTTTCTGCTGTCGAGGGGCATCGGCTAAAATCCCCGCGTTAAGAATTGTCGTGCAAGCGGCGGAGTCGCGGGTTATGGATACCACTTTCAATTCTCTGGGTTTGATGTTGTCTTCACACAATCGAAATGTCGAAGGACGGCTGGTGGAGCCGACCGAATTCTTCCGCCTGATGGTCTCGCACCGGCGGATGGAGCGAGTGGATCGCCGCGAAGCTCGCTTGCGTGGTCTGCGCGATTTGGACACGGGCGAGGTCTTTCTGACCGACGAGCGGCGCCTTCTCGATGCCCGCCGCTAGCACCTTCAGCCGCGCGCCGCGGCGCGCATTGCCTGCTAGCAAGTTTGGCGGAAACCGAACTCGACAAGGTACGCAAAATCGCCATAATCCGCGTCGCCTGTCAAAGTGGGCGCGGCTCGGCGGCCGATGCTAAATCACGCTGACCGCTGGCTACCGCTAGTCAGGCCAGTGATTCGCGGCAAGCAGGAGGCTTGCCAGTCCCTCGGATTCGCTGGCCGCGCCACGCACGCAGGCCAGGGATCGACCCAGCACCCGATCGCCGCCAGGCACGACGCCGGCCGAAAGGATCACCGTGGCCCAAATTCACCCGACCGCTGTCGTGGATTCTCGGGCGCAACTGGGGCAGGGCGTCAGCATTGGGCCGTTTTGCCTCGTCGAAGCCGGGGCCATCATCGGTGACGGCTGCCAATTGGAATCGCGGTCGGTGGTCAAATCTCGCACCACGCTCGGCGCGAACAACCAGATTGGTGAAGGCGCGGTCCTCGGCGGTCGTGCCCAGCACTTGCACGTTACCGATCCGGGCGGCACGCTCGTCATCGGCAGCGGCAATTGCATTCGCGAAAATGTCACCATCCACCGCGGCTGGGCCAACGACGCCACCACGGTTATCGGCGATAACTGCCTGCTCATGGTGGGGGCCCACGTCGGCCACGATTGCCGCGTCGGCAGCAATTGCATCCTCGTCAACGGCTCGATGCTCGGCGGCCATTGCCACATGGACGACCGGGCTTATATCTCGGGCAACGTCGCCGTGCATCAGTTCTGCCGCATTGGCCGGCTAGCGATGGTCGGCGGCCTGGCCAAAATCACGCAGGATGTGCCGCCGTTCGTGATGGTCGAAGGGGCCGGCGGCTCGCAGGTCGTCGGGCTGAACAAAGTCGGCCTCCGCCGCAATGGCTATACCCACGAGCAAATCCACCAGCTCAAAGAGGCTTATCGCATCATTTATCGCCAGGCCCTGCGGTGGAGCGAGGTGCTGGCGATTCTGAAGGCCAACTTCAACACCGGCCCAGCCGCCGCCTTTCACGAGTTCTTCAAGTCCGGCAAGCGGGGCTTTGTTCAAGAGCGACGCATCAGCCGCAAGGCGACGCTGAAGATCGTCGATCCGGCAACCGACGAAATCGAATCCGACGCCACCCGCCGCCGCGAAGCCGCCTGAGGCCGCGGCAGGTTTCCAGCGAATTTCGCCATTTGGGGCGGATTTTCGTCGCTAAACCATTGCAGCATAAAGACTTGCGATCGGTTTCCACGGTTTGGTGGGTGCTGGAAACCTGCGCCCGGCGCGGCGCTCAAAAACCGCGAGAAAAACGCTCTTTTTGCCCGCCGCTGGTTTCCAAAAACAAGCCTCAAGGGAGTATCTGGAAACCTGGTATTTTTATCCCCCGAAAGTTGCACTATTCTGGCACCCATTGCAACACCGAATTGTCAAAGATCGCCGCCCGAAACCGCAGTGACGCAAATACGGGTATATTGTACACATATAGAACGCTCTCGTCCACCAAAAGGTTCCAGAAAAATCTCGCGCGAGGCGATTTTTTTCAAGATATCGTTTAACGGGGAGCCGTAGGCGACCGTGTTGAGATTGCGAACAACGCCATCGCCGCGTTTGGTTTGCCGTAAAACGAGGGCTTATTTCCCCACGCAATACAGCGTCTTTCCCGCCCGCACATAGAGCCGCCCGCCGAGCGCCGCGGGAGAGGCGAGGATAGGTTCCTTGAGGTCGTTCGTCGCGACGACCGTCAGCTTATCGCCCGGCTCGACGACATAGATCAGCCCGCTTTCGCTGCCAAAGTAGAGCTTGCCTCCCGCCTCGATGCCGCTGGCAGAAAACTTATCGCGCAGGCGGTCTTGATAAACGAGCTCTCCCGATTGGGCATCGAGGCACGAGGCGATGCCAAAGTCGTTAATCACATAGAGCCGCCCGCCGAATAGCACCGGCGAAGGGACATGCGGGCCGCCGCGAACCGCCCGCCAGGCGACATGCGTGTCGTTTACGTTGCCGCGCCCACCGGGACGAACGCCGAGCGTCGGCCCCTGCCGCCCCGATGCCGAGTAGATCAGCTCCGGCCCAATCACCACGGTTGGCACCACTTCTTTCGTCGGGCCGTCAAGGGTCCACAGCTCTTCGCCCGTCCGCGGATCGTAGCCCTTGAGCGTTTCGCCGCCGGCATAGACCAGCTCGTTGCGCTCGCCAATGCGGACGACCACCGGCGTACACCAACCCATCGCCTTGGCTCGCGGCCGGCTCCAAACCAGCTTGCCGGTGGCCTTATCGAGGGCAACGCACAGCGAATTGCCGCGGTTCTGGTCGTGGACCAGAATCACCAAGTTTTCATACAAAAGCGGGCTCGCCGCGCTCCCCCACATCGAGTTGAAATCGGGCGTCGAATAGTGCCACAGCAGCTTGCCCGCCAGATCATGGCACAACAGTCCCCCCGCCCCGAAATACGAAATAATCCGTTCTCCATCGACCACCGGCGTGCTCGACGCGAAGCCGTTCTTATCGCGAACCTGCGGCTCGACCTGGTGCGCCGGAACTTCGCTCGACCAAAGCAGCTTGCCGCTGGCCAGGTCCAACGCATGAACGGCCCGCCGGCTTCCTTCGGCACCGCTCGTGGTCAGAAACAGCTGGTCGTTCCAAATGACTGGGGACGAATTGCCATCGCCGGGCAATTCGGTTTTCCAGACGATGTTCTTCTCGGTCGTCCACTCGGTGGGCCAAGCGAACCGCTCGCTGTCGGGAGCAATTCCCTGGCCGGTTGGCCCGCGAAACCGAGGCCATTGCCGCTCGGCACCGGGACTGGGCCATACGAACGCCAGCTTCACGTCCCCCGCGGCGAGGCTCTTGGCCATTGTTCCCGCTTTCTCGGCCGCTTGCCCCTTATCGAACGGGGCGGTCTGTTTGCGCTTGGCATATTCGGCTCGCATTAGCGCGAGGTAGCTGTCGCGAATCGCCACCCGCCGCTCATAGGCACGCTGCAGGTCGGCATCGGCCAGCACTTTCTCTTTGCCGCCATGCTTGGCCGCGAAGGATTCGGGATTGTCCCGAGTTTCCAACCGCCGCCACTCGGCATCGAGGTCGTGGCCGTTCATCCCGGCGACGAGCTGGGCATAGTCGGGGCTCTTGGCATCGATTTCCAGCACCCGCAGGTCGTCTCCCAGCGGATACTTATCGTCGATCGGCTCGGCCGCGGCGGCCGCTGCAAAAAACAGCGCGACCAGCAAGCTGCCGCCAATCACGCCCCACCACCCGCGCGAGAAATGCCCCTGCATCGTGTCACCTTTCCGGAGTTCCCTTGGGCCAGATTTTCAGAATCACGCTTTGCGATCCGGTCCCTGGCATGTCGTAGCGGGCGGCCACCTTGAGATCGAGCTCGCGCAGCAATCCACGGCGTTTCGCTTCGGGAAGCTCTTCTTCCCACTTTGGCCCCTTGATAATGAGCAGCCGCCGCAGCGAAGGCCAGTGGGGCCGAAACCAGGTGAGCAGCTTCCAGAGTGGGCCGACCGCGCGCAGCACGAGGGCGTCGTACCGGGTGTCTTCGAGCACCTCTTCGGCCCGGAAGGGAAACGTGGTTGTCTCCAGACCCAAGGCTCGCGAGATTTCGTCCACCACCTTGATTTTCTTCCCCACCGAATCGCAAAGCGACACGCGCAGGTCGGGCCGCACGATCGCCAGCAAAAGTCCCGGCACTCCGCCGCCGGTGCCCACATCGAGCACTTCCTCGCCCGCATTCAGGTGCTTGGCCAGTTGCAGCGAATCGACGAGGTCGCGGGCGACGAACTTCTCGTAGTCGGTATGCCGCGTCAGGTTGATCTTTTCGTTCCACTCCCACAGCAGCCGGCAATACTGGTCGAGCCGCTCGATTTGATCGGCGGGCAGGGCAATGCCATGCCGTCCGAGGGCGGCGGGGAGCGTATCGCCCGGATACGGATTCGCGGGGGGCGTTTCGTCGGCGGTGGGGGGGAGTTCAGTCACGACAGGCACGGGTCTCTCGCTGCGAGGCAATCGGGGAGAATTCGCCAACCTAGACCGATCCGCCAGCGGGGGGAAGTGGCCGTAGGGAGCTTCGCAGGGCAGGCGGCGACCGGCGCTTGACCCGCGCGGCGCGTCCCGTCAAGATTTGCTCGCGGCGCGACCACTTTTTGGGCCTTATCGCACGATCAGCAGCACGATGACATCGCCAACACCGCCAATCGGTCCGGGTTCGGGAGGGCACAATCCATTTTCTGATCGGCCCCCAACTTCCCCCGGCCAGCCGACGCGAGCGGCGGACCCCTTTGCTCCGGGGCAATTTCGACCCGCCGGCGGCGACATCGGCGATGATCCGGCGATGCGGTGGGTGCTTCCGGTCGGGCAGTCGTTCTGGGCGATCGCGTCGGGCTATCTGGGGCTGTTGTCGCTGGCCTTCTGCTTTTTGGGGCCCTTTGCCGTGCTGACCGGGATTGTGGCGATTCGCGAAATGCGGGCCAATCCGCGGATGAGCGGCTGGGGACGGGCGATTGTCGGCATCGTGCTGGGATCGATTGGCTCGCTCTTCTTGGTGGGATTCATCATCGCGCTGGCGGTGAATCCGTAAACGAGTTGCCAGCAGCGGCTACTGCGACCTTTTCGTCCGCTCCTTCACATAGCGCACCGCACAGCCGATGGGGGGCGTTTCGGCGACGGCGGGGGCTTTGCCGGCCAGCGCGGCGGCGATGGCCTCTTCGACATATCGCTTGGTGACGTTCTTCCCTTCGGGGCTGTCGTCCATCGCGCCGAGATAGACCACTTTGCGATCCTTGTCGAGCACGACGAACTCCGGCGTGTAGGTCGCGCCGTGGGCTCGGGCGACTTGCTGCGTTTCGTCGTGAACATACGGAAAATTGAAGGCCCGCTGATTCGCCCGCTCGGTCATCGCCGGCAAGAGGTCGTCTTTCACCTTGTTGCTACAAATCGCGATGAGGGCACAGCTGTCCGATTCGTTGAACTTTTTTTGCAAGGCCATCAAACGGTCTTCGTGATCCTGGGCATAGAGGCAGGTGTTGCAACTGAAGACGATGACCAGCACGTCGCGATCCTTGAAGTCGGCCAGCGAGTGCTGCTTGCCGTCCACCCCCGGCAGATCACTCCAGGCAG
>JANRLS010000159.1:0-29789 GCA_033762315.1 Pirellulaceae bacterium | reverse complement strand
AAGTGGAGCGCTCGATAAGCTGGCTCCAGAACTTTCGGCGTCTTGTCACGCGTTACGAGTACCATGCCCATCTCTTTCACGGATTCGTCCAGCTTGCGTGCCTCATCGTCGTCCTAGGACGGTTTTGAAATACGCTCTAATTTGTTCGGCACTGCTCGGCATCGGATTCTACGTTTCCTTCACGGTCTGGGTCGCCGTTGTTGGATCGGTTTAGACCCAGCTCACGCATCCGCCAGCGCCACCACCAATCGCTTGCCGACGGCTTCGGCATAGCGGACGAGGGTGTCGAGGGTGGGATTGTCGCGCTGGCCGGTTTCCAGCCGCGAGAGGGCCGAGCGGTCCATGCCGGTGAGCCGGGTCACGTCGGCCAGGCTCAGCCCCTTGGCTTCGCGCGCGGCCTTTAGTTGCGGCAGCAGCACATCGAGCGTTTCGAGGACTTCCACGCGATCATGGTGCCGGGCGACAAGTTTTGGCAACTCGGCCGCGACTTGCTCGCGAACCTCCCGATACTTGGCGGCTTCCGCGGATGTTAGCTTTCGATCTCGCGTGATTCTTCGCATGGTCAGGCCCGCCTCCGCGGAACTTCGTAGGCCGTTACAGGATAAACCGTTTCGGCGTCAATTTCCTCGTACACCACCATCAAATGGCGACCGGAGTTGGTGTCGCCGAATACCACCGGTCGCTCCGACGAACGGCTGATGTCTTTGTCAGTCGCGTTCTCAAACACCTCTTCGATTTCTTCCTTGGAGACATCGTGCTCCGCACAGTGCTGCACGTTGCCCTCGGGGTCGTCGTCAAGATCCCAGATAATGGCCTCGAACGGCATGGCTGGTCATCCAGTCTGTTGAATTATAGTTCAACATTCGGCAAGATTCAATTCAGCCACTGTTTCGCGATTCGAAGAACTGGCGAGCCCAAATTTAACCGTCCTTCGCCGCCACCGCCCGTGGGCTTTCCTGAGCGGGGCTAGTCATTTGCAGGAACACGTCCATCTGCTGGCCGATGTAGATCTCCCCTTCCCCTTCGTCGAGTGCATAGATGACCTGCATCACGCGGGTATCGACGCGCTCGGCATTGTCGCCGGAGAGCGACCGCTTGGGGACGACATAGGGCTGGACCCGGACGAACCGCAGCGGAAAGGGACGGGCATTGTCGCCGCGGACATAGGCCACCGCCTTGGCCGTCGGCTCGAAGCGTGGGATGTCGTTCTCGTCGATATCGACCCGCACATGCCGCTGGCCCGTATTGCCGAGGACAATCAGCGGTTCGTCCGCCGGCGTGCTGACGAACTCCCCGGGGCGGACGTTGACCTTCAGCACTTCCCATTCGCCGGTGGCATCGCGCAAGGAATCGAGCGTGGGGGCCAGCACCCGATGCAGATCAAGCTGCGTTTGCACCTGCGCTAGCTCCGATTCGGCCCGAGTGACGGCGGCGCGAGCCACTTCCTTATCGGGAAGCCACGCCCCAGCCCGCAGCAGGCGGTCTTCGGCTTCGATCCGGGCGAGCTGTGCGCGGGCCACGGCGGCGGCTTGTTGATCGGCGATGTAGGTCTGCTCGGGAACCGCCCCCGACTGCCGCAATTGCCGGCTGCGGGCGAGAGCATCTTCGCGCTGCGTGACAAGGGCCCGCATCTCGGCCAATTGGGCCGCCAGCGGGGGCAATTCCTCCTGCCGGGGCATCGCCTCCAGCTTGGCGAGCTCGGCCCGCGCGGCCGCCAGCATCGCCCGCTTCACCCCCAAATCGGCCTGCGCCTGCCGCGTATCCAGCTCCAGCAGCGGCTGGCCGGCGGGAACGCGGTCCCCCTCTTTCACCAGCACGCGGACCACGATCCCCGGCACATGCGAGCCGATGGCGACGTTCTCGGTCCGCGATTCGACGATCCCCAGTCCCGCCACTTGCCGCTCGAACGGAGACTTTGCCGGGGCAAACGGCGGCTCGGTGGGGGGGTGGTTGGTCTGCGAACCGGCCAGGTGCCAGCCGGCGAAGGCGAGGCTGACGACCGCCACGAGGGGAAGGAAATAGCCTTTCATGTCGATTCTCCGAAGCATGGGCCAACTACAAAGCGGCGGCCAAGGGTTCGCGGGTCCGCACGCCGCTCACCTTGCCGTCGCTCATTTCGATGATTCGATCGCCAAATTCGTACACGCGGCTGTCGTGGGTCACGACGATCACCGCCCGGCCCGGCTGCACGGTTGCCTCGCGCAGCAGCTGCATGACGCGGCGGCCCGATTGGGCGTCGAGCGCCGCCGTCGGCTCGTCGCACACGAGCAGCTTCGGCTCGTGAACGAGGGCTCGCGCGATGGCGACCCGCTGCTGTTGACCGCCCGAAAGCTGATGGGCATAGGCCCGCGACTTGTTGCCCAGGCCGACCAGATCGAGCACCTCGGCGGCCCGCGCCACCGCCTTGCTCCGCCGCACGCCCGCGATAATCAGCGGCACCGCCACGTTCTCGGCGGCCGTTAGCGCCGGCAGCAAGTTGTATTGCTGGAAGACAAAGCCGATGTTCTTGCCGCGAAAATTGACCAGCTTGCCGCCGCGCAACTCGCGGCGATTGCGTCCGAGCAGGACCACTTCACCGGCGGTCGGATCGAGCAGGCCGGCCATGATCGAAATGAGCGTCGTCTTGCCGCAGCCGCTCGGTCCCACCAGCAGCGTCATCTCGCCAGTGGGAATTTCGACATCCACGCCGGTGAGCGCGCGCACTTTAGCGTCTCCCGTGCCGAATTCCTTGGTGACGCCGCGACACACGACGGCGGGCAGATTGCTGGCGGGCGACGTGGCGCTCATTTAAACACTACCGCCGGTTCGAGGATGAGCACTTTGCGGATGCTCAGCAGACTGGCCAGCAGCACGATGAACGACACGGCGGCGGCGGTCATCGCCATGACTTGCCACGGAACGAACATTCCGCGCAGGTCGGCCTGGCCGCTCGCCTCGGTCACGACAAAGAACCCCGTCGCCAACCCCATGCCGACCGAAAATCCCAGGAGTCCCACCACCGCCCCCTGCAGCACGATCATCCCCACGAGGCGCAAGTTGCTCACCCCCATCGCCTTGAGGCTGCCGAATTGCTTGAGGTTTTCGATGGTGAACAGGTAGAAGGTTTGCCCCGCGATCGTCGCCCCGACGAAAAAGCCGAGACCCACGGTGATGCCGAAATTCACGGGAATTCCGGTGTTTTCGATGTAGTAGCGGATGTTGAACCAGAAGAAATCATCGCCCGTCATCGCCCGCAGGCCGGTGCCCGCGGCAATACGTCGGCTCAATTCGGCGGGAGCGACTTCCGGCTGAGCCTTGGCGAGAATGAACGAGAGAATGTTCCGCTCGCGCGGGGCATACTGCGTCGCCTGGCTGTAGCGCGTATAGACCACGGGAAAGGTCTGAAACGGCGCATGTGCCTCGCAAATGCCGACGATCACCGCGCGGCGGTCGTTCATTTCCAAGGTCTTGCCAAGTGCCAGCGGCTTGCCGGGAAAGAGCAGCCGGTAGCCTGCTTGATCGATGAACACCCCATCGGGCCGGCGCAAGTCGGTGAGGTTGCCAAGGATGATTTCACGCGGCGCGCCGGCCAGCGAAGTGTCGTCGAGCCCGAGCAAAATCACTTGCCGAAAGCTGCCGTCGTCTTGCCGCACGCGCAATAGCCCCTTGTAAAGTCGCACGGCCCACTGCACGCCGGGCACGCCGCGCACCTGATAGAGGCGGCTGTCGGGCAGGGGACGAATTTCGTCCACGTTTTGCGCCCGCTCGTCCATTACCCAGACGTCGGCATCGGTGAGGTCGATGATGACGCTGCTGGTGCGGCGCATCAGCCCGACGAAAATCGACGACTGCTGGGCGATCAAGAGCGAACCAAACGCCACGCCAAAGACGATGCCGAGATACTTCGTGCGGTCGCCGGTCAGCATTTTCCACGCGAGCCAGTTCATGGTGCGGCCTCCACGGCAAGCGGCGCGGCGGGCAGCGCGGGCAATTCGCGCCCGAGTGCGGTCAGGCAAAAGCGGGCAATGTGCGTGGTGAGCAGGTCCAGATCGAACAGAGCGTTGAATTCGCTTTCGCCGAGCAGCAATCGCCCCACCGGCCGATGAAACCGATACAAGAGGCACTGGCCCACGATGCTGAACGCCGTGAGATGCTTTTGACGCTCCGTGGCACCCGCCGGCAGAAGCTCGGAGAGAATGTCGCTGAGAATCGCAAACTTGGGTCCGATGAAACTTTTCACCAGCTCCTCGCAGGCCCGGGTCGGCTGGGCCATTTCGCGCATAATGAGCGCCGCCTGCCAGGTCGGACGGTCGCGATCGATCATGTCGGTCATCATTTGTCGGATGAACTCCACCAGCTTCAGCTCCGCAGGCATGTTAGGAGGCCAGTCAGGCTGGACAGACTCTCCCTGGGCACAATGAGCGTGCTGGACGGCAGCGATGTAGAGGCTCTCCTTGTCGCCAAAGTGGTAGTTCACCGCAGCCACATTGGCCTGGGCCTCATGACAAATCTCGCGCACCGTCGCCGACGTAAACCCTTTCTCGGCAAAGACTTCGCCCGCCGCATGGAGGAGTCGCTCGCGAGTATCGTCAGGTCCGTCCGGCATAAGGTTGCTCCGTGCTGGAACCGAAACAGCTATTTGAATCTATCGTTTCAAACAACTATATGAAACAACTGTTTCTTGTCAAGTAAGCACAGGAAATCCGCGTGCTAGTTGGCGGCCAAAAGATTACTACCGATGTCGCGGAGATTGCCGCAAGTCGTTTTGCAGTAAACGTTTAAGAACAACTGACGGGCGGAGTCCCATAAGAAAAAAAGACACCCGGCCTAGCCAATGGCCAGCTCCGCGCGGGCAGTAGCCCGATCATTCTCCCGCCACCAAGCGGTGGCGGCATCGCGCGTCCAGCCGGCGGAGTCGTCACAGTCGTCGAGCGCCTGGGCCAGTTCGTAGGCCGATTGATAGCGGTCGTCCGGATTTTTTTGCAGGCACCGCATCACGACCATTTCCAGGTCGGCCGGAACGTCGCTGTTGTGCTGCGAGGGAGCGACGGGGGGCTGGTTGGCGTGGGCGATCAGCACCTTCATCGGCTTCTCGTCGTCAAACGGCGGCTTCCCGGTGAGAACGTAATAGAGCACTGCTCCCATCGCGTAGATGTCGCTGCGGGCATCGGGCTCGCGATCGCCCACTGCCTGTTCGGGTGACATGTACAGCGGCGAGCCGGTGATCGTACCCTCTTGGGTGAGCGCCGCCGTTTCTAAATCGGCCAGCGGCTTGGCGAGACCAAAATCGAGTAGCTTGGCCACATCAAATACGCCGCCGCGAACCGCCGCAAAAATGTTGGCAGGCTTGATATCGCGATGCACCAGCGCCAGCTCGTGTGCCTCGTGCAGGGCGTCGCAAGCCTGCCGCACCAGGTGAATGGCCCGCGCGGCGGGAAGCGGGCCGAATCGCCGCACCAGCTCCGACAGGTTCATCCCCGGCAGATATTCCATGACATAGTAGAACGTGCCGTCGTCGGCTCGGCCGTAATCAAAAATATCGACGCTATTCCAGTGCGAGAGCTTGGCGGTCGCCTGCACCTCGCGCTCGAAGCGGGCCAGCACCTTCGGATCGCCCGCCTTTTCGGGGCGAATCACCTTGATCGCGCAGGGGCGCTTCATCAGCTGATGCTCGGCCAGGTACACGTCCCCCATGCCGCCGCTGCCGATGAGTTGCTTCAGTTTGTACTGCCCCAGTTGGCGGGCCTGATACGCCTCGGTCCGCCAATGATTGAGCGTAAAAACGCCCCACACCGCGCCGACCGAAGCGAGGGCGAGCATCAGCACCATTTCGACCAGCGTCCGCGGATCGCCCGCCAGCAAGGCGGCCACCCGCGGATCGAGCAGTGCGGTAATCACGACACTGACGAGCGGCGCTGCCGCCATCGCGCCAATGACCGCGGCCGCGCGCTGCCAGGTGTTGGGGATGAAAATCGCGTACAGAAAAATCTGTAGCAGCCACGGCGCGCCGATTTGCGGCAACACGCCAAACTCGGCGGCCCAGCGGGTCATATTGCTGAATTGCAGCAGCATGAAAAACGCGATGCCGACACCGAACGTAACGAGCTCGATGCCCCGCAATTGGCGGGTGGTCATCGGGCAGCGCGAGAGCAGCGAAAAGCCGATCGAGCCGAGGATCAGTGTCGTCGCCAGGTGGGCCAGATAGACAAGCAGATAGCTCGCGCTTGCGAAATCGAGCAGCAGGGTATGCCAGACGAGAAACGCCGCGAAGCCCGTGAAGCTGATGAGCGACGCGCTCCGCAGCCGCGACCGCAGCAGTTGCTGGGTTTCGCCCGAAAGCTCGGTACCCGTTTCGTGGACGAGGTGAACCTTGCAGTGGGGGCCCACGCATTCGACCGACGATTCGGACGGGGCCGCCAGAGTCACATCCACCGGCCCCAGCACGGATTTAGTCACTCGTTGGTTCAAGCAGCGAGCCTTTCAGGAGGGGACCGCAGCCCATTGCGGCCAAAGCAGCTCTTCATCATAGGCGAAGTGGGCCGGATGGTCGAATAGCGGCTCGCCGCGACGATTGCACGCGGTCGCAAATCATTGCCCGATAGGGCCTTGCGACGGACGGCAAACGCTAGCGTCAGTAGGTGGACGCTGGACGGGCCGCGCAGGTTCGCGATTCGCCCCCTCGGAGTGGTCAGCGCAGCCCTGCCACATACCAGACGAAACCGAGAAACACGCCGCTTCCCAACGCCGCGAAAAGCCCCCATTTCAGGCGAAACAGCACCACTGCCGAAACCAGCGCGATCAGCAAGCCCCCCCACGACAGGGTGGCAACATCGGGCCAAAACCATCGCACATGCAGCGGGGCATAGCGAGCCTCGCCGGCCTCGGCGAACAAGGTTTTGATGGCGAACCAGATCGCCAGGTTCAGCACCACGCCGACGACCGCCGCGGTAATCGTCGATAAGGCGCAGCTCAGCAGGCGATTCGTCCGTAGCCGCTCAATGTAGGGCGCTCCCACAAAAATATAGAGAAAGCACGGCACGAACGTCACCCAGACCGTCACCACCGAGCCGAGGATGCCCGCGCCGAGCGGCGACAGCGGCCCATGATTGCGATAGGCCCCCAAAAATCCGACGAACTGCACCACCATGATCAGCGGGCCGGGAGTGCTTTCGGCCATCCCCAGGCCATCGAGCATTTCCGGAGCCTCGAGCCAGCCAAACTCTTCGACCGCCGCCTGGCTGATATAGGGGAGCACCGCATAAGCCCCGCCGAACGTCACCACCGCGGCCCGGCTGAAGAAAGTCGCCTCCGTGACAAACACGCTCTCCGGACCAAACCACCACGCCAGCAGCGCGATGGGACCAAACCACAGCGCAAGCCAAACGAGCGCGACGAGCAGCTGCCGCACCAGCGAGACTTGCGTCGTTTGCGCCCGCGCATCGACCACATGCTCCGCCGCGGCCGGCTCCTGGCCATGCCCCTTAATCACGTGAAACCAATCGGGCCGGACCCAGCCCCCGATCAACCCGACCACCCCCGCCGATACGATAATCAGCGGAAACGGCACCTCGAAAAAGAAAATCGCCACGAAAGCCGCGCCCGCGATCGCGAGCATCGCGCCGTTTTTCAGCACTCGCTTGCCAATCCGGATCACCGCCTCCACCACGACCGCCATCACCGCCGGCTTCAGACCAAACAGCAGGGCCGTCACCGCCACGGTCTGCTGATACTCGGCATAGACGATGCTGAGCACGAGGATCGAGACAAAGCCCGGCAAGATGAAGAGCGTTCCCGCAGTCAGGCCGCCGAGTGTGCCATGCAATAGCCAGCCGATATAGGTCGCCAGTTGCTGCGCCTCCGGCCCCGGCAAGAGCATGCAGTAGTTGAGCGCGTGCAGAAACCGCTGCTCGCTGATCCATTTCTTTTCTTCGACCAGAATCCGGTGCATGACCGCGATCTGCGCCGTCGGTCCGCCAAAGCTGAGGGCCGCCACGCGGCACCAGGTCCATAGAGCCTCGCGGAAGGAGACGGAAGTGGGAGGCGTTGACATCGGACCGAACTGCGGATTCATGATGGTTGATTGCAGATTCTCAATCCGCAATCTGCGATCCGCAATCCGAAATCCGCAATTTCCCGCCCGTTGTCGGCAATCCACGGGTCCACTAAGCTGATTTCTCGCGATTTGTCACCGAAAAGGCCCCTTGAATCATCATGAACGACCCGTATTTTCAGCAGCTTTTTGCCGAGCGCATTGGCGGCGCGAGCTATGGCAAAGGGACCGAGATTTACAAGTTCGAGAAGATCAAGCGGGCCAAACGCAAGGCCCTGGCCGACGCTCCGCAGCGGTCGCTCGTCGATTTTGGCATCGGCGAGAACGATGGCGTCGCCCCGGAGAATGTCCGCCGCCGCATGGCGGAGGAAATCAACTTGCCCGCCAATCGCGGGTACATGGACAATGGCAACGCCAACTTCAAGGAAGCGGTCGCCCGGTTCATGCAGCGGACGATGGGGGTCACGCTCGATCCAATCACGCAGGTGAACCACGCCATTGGCAGCAAGCCGGCCCTCGCCATGCTGCCGGCCTGCTTCATCAATCCAGGAGACATTACCCTGATGACGGTGCCGGGCTATCCGGTCGCCGGCACGCACACACGGTATTACGGCGGCAGCGTCTTTCGTTTGCCCCTGTTGGCCGAGAACGACTTTTTTCCCGACTTTTCGCAGCTTTCGCCCGATATCTGGCAAAAGACCAAGCTGCTGGTGCTGAATTATCCGAACAGCCCCACCGGCAAAACAGCGACGCGCGAGTTTTACGAGCAGGTGATCGCCCTGGCCAAGCAGCACGAGTTTGTCGTGGTGCTCGATGCGGCCCACGCCCTGCTGTCGTACGACCAGCCGCCGAATAGCTTTCTGGCGGTCCCCGGCGCGATGGATGTGGGCGTCGAGGTCTATTCGCTCAGCAAAGGCTACGACATGATCGGCTGGCGAATCGGCTGGGTCTGCGGCCACGAGCGAATCGTGCGGGCGTTTTCCGACGTGAAGGACAATAGCGACAGCGGCCAGTTCGGCGCGATCCAGAATGCCGCCGCCGCCGCCCTCGACGACGACTCGATCCCCGTGCGAATCCGCGCGAAATACAAGCGGCGACTGGAAAAGTTGGTCGCCATGCTGAAAAGCTGCGGCTTTCAATGCCAAATGCCGGGGGGAACGTACTTCCTCTATACCCGCGCTCCCAAGGGATTGGCCGACGGCACGAAATTTGAAAATGCCGAGGCGGCAAGTCAGTATTTCATCACGCAGCATTCGATCGTGACGGTTCCCTGGGACGATGCCGGGGCCTTTTTGCGGTTCAGCGTTACCTATGAAGCGGCCGACGAGTCGGCGGAAGACGCCCTGATGGCCGCCGCGGCCGAGCGGCTAATGCAGTGCCGGCTGGTGTTTTAGTGTCATTTTCCCGAGCGAGGTGCGGCGTGCGCAAGCTAGTTGTGGCCGTGGGGCTATTGATGTTGGGTGTGCTGGTTGGCGGCGGTTGCGGCGGGGGCGAACCGCAGGGGAAGTCGCTCGCCCAGCAATATCAAGAGGCGCTCAAGCTCTCCGACGCTCGTCAAAAAGCGACCAAACTGGCCACGCTCGCCGGCAAGCAAAAACAGGCCGGCGATCTACTCAGCATGGGATCGACCCTGTCGGCCGCCAAAGAGGCCGCTTATCAGGTAAAGGATGCCGATAGCCGGGCCCGCACGCTGGCCGAGATCGCGGCGGCCTATGCGCGGATGGAGCATGGGCCGGACGACGTGAAAAAGATGCTGAAGGATGCCGCCGCGGCGACCAAGGAAATCGAAGACCCGCTCACCAAAATTCGGGTGCTGGCCGAACTTGCCGCGACCACCGGCAAGTCGGTGAAGAACGTCGATCTGGCCGCGTCTTACCTGAAAACGGCGGAGGAAACGGCGGGAACTCTCGAATCCCCCCCCAGCAAGACGATCGCCCTGGGTAGCATCGCCGCCGCTTATCACAAAATCGAACGCTCCGCCGATGCCGACCGGGTCATTAAGGTCGCGACCGACCAGGCCCGCGCCCAGTCCGATTTGCCCGTGCAGACCGAGTGTCTGGCTGAGATCGCCGGCGCTCTCTATGCCATGGACAAGCCCGACGAGGCGAAGCAAACCTTAGCCGCTGCCGAAAAAGCGGCCAGCGAGATCACCGACGACGAAAAGCACGCCTATGCCTTGCTGCACATCGTGAAAAAGATGCTTTCCGCCAAGAAGACGGCGGGGGCAAAGGAGCTTCTCAGCAAGGCCCAAGATCACGCCCTGAAAGTGACTGACAACGGCGTCAAAATGCAGTTAGGAAGCGAAATCGAAGCCCTCGACAAGGATCTCTAGCCCCTCGTTCGGGCTGGTTGATCAGCATTGTGCTCGGAATGTCCGCGAAATCCGCGCGGAATTCCGAAAAAAATGGGCAGTGCCTTTATCCTGAGTCGTAAGTCGTTGTTGCAAAAAGACTTGCGGAAAAATCCAAGCCTAATGCCTGGCTGCCAGCGAATCGCTAGCATTTTCGCCAATTTGTTGCCCACATTGGCCGGGCAAATTAGGATGAAAGGCTACTCTGCGGGCTGGACGCCCTCAATCGGGTGCGTGAAGAGCACGGTGCCGCGTCCCGGAACGCGCGGCCTTGGTTGAGCGTCTAACCTGGCGGTGATTTCATGAACCGGCGTCTCTCTCGCCTAACTCCCCAGCAGGCTGCGCACTTGCGACAGCGTCGTCGCCGTGCGCTGGTCGAGAAGCTGGAAAATCGCGACCTGCTCACCGCGCTCCCCTTCGGTGCCTATCCCGACGACTCGGGCGAATACATGCTCGGCGACGTGCGGGTCACGGTCGTCTTGATGGAATCCGACCCGACGCTCCCTTTTGCCGACAACTTGCCCACCGGTGCCGGCGGCATCGGCGCACCGGAGCAGAACTGGTCGGCCAGCCAGATTTCGACGATCAAGTCCAACATTCAGACCGGCATGCAGTGGTGGAAAGACACGCTCGACGCGATGCCCACCGTGCGCGACGGCCTGCTCAATTTCACCTTCGACTGGACCTATGCCGATACCCCGGTCAAAACGGCCAAGGAGCCGATCGCCCGGCCGTCGTACGACTTCGCCAACTGGATCTACGACTTCCTCGCTCCGGCCGGATTTGCGCAATCGGGCAATTTCTCGACCGATATTCACGCCTTCAACAACTTCCAAAGGCAACAATCGAACGCCGACTGGGCATTCACGATTTTCGTCGTCAACAACGTCAACGACGCCGATTTGCAGTTCGCTCCGGGGGGGTTCACGCGGGCCTTCTCCTATCCCGGCGGGCAGTTCATGGTCGTTCCGGCCGACCGCCCCGCCAGCACCTATGCCCACGAGGCTGGGCATCAGTTCTGGGCGCTCGACGAATATGCCGGGGCCAGCACCCACACCGCCCATCGCGGCTATTACGACACCTACAACACCAACGCCTCGAACAACCCCGGCAATCCTCCCGATAACCCATTCGTCCAGCAGCCGAGCATCATGGCCAACGGGTCGCTGCTCGATCAGGCTTACGCCGCCAAGACTTCGTCGCAATCGTCGCTCGAAATGATCGGCTGGCGCGACAGCGATGGCGACGGCATTTTTGACGTGCTGGATGTCCCCTTCACCTTGACCGGCACTGGCCGCTACGACACGGCCGCTGGCATGTACCGCTTCAAGGGGCAATCCAGGGTCGCCACCCTCCCGAATCAAAACACGCTCGGCCTCAAGAACGACATCACGATCAACCGCATCCGGCAGGTGGAATATTCGGTCAACGGCGGCAGCTGGACCGTGTATCAAACGCTTCCCGACCGGACCTATAGCGCCAGCCTCGACATCAACATTCCGCTGGCCCCTGGCAACCACACGATCAAAATCCGCACGGTCGATACCCGCACCGGCGTGATGTCGCCGGAATTCGTCGGCACGACGACCGTTCCCAAGTCGGCCCCGCAAACGGGCACCACCGGTTTTGTCTTCCGAGACGACAACAGCAACGGGGTTTTTGACGCCACCGAGCCAGGCCTCGCCGATTGGGCGGTCAATCTGGTCGATCAATTCGGCAGCCCGCTGAACCTGCAGAAGAAGGTCGAGCCGAACGATTTCCTCGAAGGAACGAATCTGAATACCGCCGTCGCGGGAGTCACCCTGTCGGCCATCGGCAATGGCGTGGGCAACGCCAACATCACCGCCGTTTCGAGCACGCTGTTCGGCACGGCGGGCAAGGTCTTCGCCAACACCAAAACCTCGCTGGCGACCGACGAATTGTGGCGCTGGGCCGATAATCCCGCCACCGGCTCGCCGCTCGATCATCGCGGCCTGAAAGCCCAATTCGCCACGCCGGTGACGACCGTTTCGATCCGCGCCCTAAGCAGCGGCGCGACCGGCCCCAGCTTCGGCCAGCTCGAAGCCTACGACGCCAGCGGCAAGCTCGTGGCGCAATACACGACCGCCGGTTTGACGGCCGGCAAGAGCGAAGTGATGACCGTCACCCGCGCGGCGGGAGACATTGCCTACGTCATCGCTCACGCCCACATGTCCGACTCGACCGATCCGAAAAGCGGCGTGCTGCTCGATTCGCTCACTTGGGGACCCACGGTCGGCACTACCACGAACGTGCTCGGCGCGTGGTCGCTCGCGGGGCTCCCCACGGGCACCTACAACGTCCAAGTGACCGCCCCCGCCGGCTATTCGATCACTTCCCCCCCCGGCGGCATCGCCACGATCAACTATGTCGCCGGTCAGTCGATCAGCGATCTCAGCTTCGGCATTCGCACGGGTGGTCCGCTCTGGCAAAACGCGGCCCTGGCGGCGAATGTCACGGGCGACCTGCAGAATATCGTCAACCCGCAAGATTTGCTGGCGATCATCAACTGGATGGCCAGCCACCCCGGTTCGGCGACGCTGCCGACGATCGGCGACCCGACCGGCGGCTATGTCGATCCGGACGGCAACTACTTGTGCAACGCGCAAGACCTGCTGACCGTCATCAACTACATGGCCAGCAATCCGGGCGGACTCGGCGAAGGGGAACGCTCCATTCCCATCGGCGGCTCGGGCGGCAGCGGCTCGGCGAATGGCGAGGCCTTCGCCGCCTGGAACACCCCCACCGAAAGCGATGCGGCTCAGCCCGCAACTCCCACTCCCACCACGGCCGCCGAGTATTTCGCGCAAAACCCGCTGCATTTCAGCCAGATTCCCGGCACCACGATGCCCTGCTGCTGCGCGGGCTGCCTGGCGGTCGAGGCGGTGGTCCCCTCGGTGGCGGCCTCCGCGCCGAGCGGATTGAGCGTTGCCTCCACCGTCGTCACGAGCGGCCTGGCCAGCT
This sequence comes from Pirellulaceae bacterium, assembly GCA_033762315.1. Taxonomy (GTDB): domain Bacteria; phylum Planctomycetota; class Planctomycetia; order Pirellulales; family Pirellulaceae; genus CAYLLN01. Next base: position 16,428 of record JANRLS010000159.1, on the reverse strand, counting down.
TGATCGCCACGAGCCAGTCCACGCACGATCACGAGCACGAAAGCACGGTCAACATCGCCAGCACCAGCGTGCCACCCACCACGGCCGCGACCCAGCCAAAAACCGTGAATTTGGCGAAAGCGAACTCCACCGCCACGAAAACCGCGACCACCAAGAAGGCCACCCGCGTCGAAGCGACTCCGCGCGAGGCCACGCGAACGGTCCGCGCCAGCAAAGCCTGGCGTCGCGGCGGCAAAGCGTAGGGGGGGGCTTCGCCCACCACCTGCCCTGCGGTGCGTTCCTCGCTTTACCGCATCTCCACACCCGCCTCGCCATACAGTGGCAGATAGCGGTAATAGACTTCGAGCGTTAGCAGGCACAGAGCCGTGTCGCACAGCCGGCCGCCGACCGCGGTGTGCGGATCGGCAAAGTGCCAGCTTCCCGCCTCATGCCCGCGGTCGGCCTGGGTGGCGATCAGGCGCTCGCGCAGCCGCTCATTCCAGGTGGGCCACTCGGCACTTTGCAGGTGATGCAGCACTTGCGTAGCGTGGTAGTTGAAATAGGGGTCGTCGAGCGATGGCCCCATTTTGGCGAGGCGGGCCGCTCCCCGCGCGAGTCGCGGGTCGCTTTGCCGCCAGCCCGAATACATCCGGCACAACAGGCCAATCGCCGTGCTTGTCGGCTGGCGGTCGGAAAGCTGATAGCCATAACCCACGCCTCCATCGGCCTGCACGCCGTCGAGAAATTCTCCCGCCCGAACCAGGGTCTCTGTGGGAACGGGGAGCCCCGCAAGTTGGCCGCCGCGGAGGGCCATCCACTGCCAGCCGAGCACGGTGATGTCTCCCGCCTGACCGGGAAAATACCGCCAGCCGCCGCCGGAGTGCTGCGCCCGAACGATGAACTCGATTGCCGATTGCCCCGCCGCGAGCAAATCGGGATCCTCCGTCAGCGCGCCGGCTTCGCAGAGGGCGAGCGTCGCCAGCCCTTGGCCGTACATCGAGCCATCCCGCAGATCGCCGCCGCGCGGCGATTCGACGCGCTGGCTGATCAAATAGAGCAGGCCGCGCGCGACCGTCCCCCGATGCTCTCCGGAAAGATGCGTGTGGCCGGCCCCCAAAAACGGCAGCAGGGCGAGACCCGTCGCGGCGGTCGTCGATTTCTCTCGGCCGCTATCGCGACATTGGCCCTGGCAGGGGCCCGCTTGATGATCGAAGCGCCAACTGCCGTCGGCCTGTTGATGGGCCGCGAGCCAGGCAAGTCCGCGGACAACGGCAACTTCGCTGGCTGGCGTGCCACCACGCGCCAGGGCCAGTCGCTCCCGAATCTCGGCCCTCCGGCCAGACAAGCCGCCGCCCGTGGGGAGGTCGGCGAGGTCGGCACCGGTCGTGGGTTTCGGATGGGCTTGGGGGATTGGCAACAGCGTAATTTCCGCGGGTAGGAGCGCTTCCGGCGCGGGAGCCTCCGGTTCGGCAACTTCTGGGCGGACTTCCAATCCCGTCGGCAGCGGCTCCGCGGTTTTCACGAAGACCAGATCGCGGATTGGCTGCTCGGGTGGGGAGGGGAGCGCGACGACGGCGACGGGTAGAAAAGTTGCCGGCGGGCGGGGCGGAATAATCAGCCATGCGAGCGGCACGACCAGCGCGGCGTGAATCACGAAACTGAGCGCCATCGCCCAGCGACCGCGCGGCGAGATTCTGACCAGCAAACTTAGCCAACGAACGTTCGGCAACTTGGGTACAATCGCTACCATCGGACTCTCTCCCTTGCCGCTGGGGCGGGAAAGTCTAGGTCGCGAAGCGTGGCCTGGCAGGCGAAAGTCGCGTCGTTCGGCGCGGGTCGCGCTTGGCGCGCTTGGCGCGGGTCGCGCTCGGCGCGCTCGGCGCGGTCTCCGACCCCGCCGCCGCAATCCAGACCGCAGGCCTCGCCACCCCGCCATGCGAGGTCGGAGACCTGCGCGCAACCCGCGAGGGTGCGAGGTCCGAGACCTGCGCACAACCCGGTTCGAGACCTGCGCACAACCCGCTCCGAGACCTGCGCACAACCCGGTTCGAGGCCCGCGCATAACCCGCGTTCTCTGGCCCGGCCCGTGATTCGCGCGAGGCCAGAGACTCGCACTCCGGCCGACGGTAACATTTCCGCTTCCGGGGGCGATCCCCGCTAGCGCCGTGCCCGCCCAAGGGCTAAACTGCGTGTTCGCGAAGAACTTGCCGCCACGGTTTACGCCCCTCTTGGTCATCGCTGGAAGCCGCGCTCGCGCAATCGATTCGTCCACTTCGCCCCGCAGGGACGCCCACCATGCCCGCCCGTAATCCGCTCGATTCCGCTCTCGGTCGCATCCACCAGCAAGATTGCATCGCGGGAATGAATGCCCTGCCGGCAGGGTCGGTGGATCTGGCGTTTGCCGATCCGCCGTTCAACATCGGCTACGACTACGACGTGTATCACGATAAAAAGGAGCACGCGGCTTATCTCAACTGGTCGCGGCAGTGGATTGGGGCCGTGCATCGCGTGCTCAAGCCCGACGGCACCTTCTGGCTGGCGATTGGCGACGAATACGCGGCCGAGCTGAAAATCCTCTCGCAGGAAATCGGTTTTCACTCGCGCAGCTGGGTCATCTGGTACTACACGTTCGGCGTGAATTGCAAAACCAAGTTCAGCCGCTCGCACGCCCACCTGTTTCACTTCGTGAAAGACCCCAAGCGGTTCACCTTTCGCGCCGAGGAACTCGAAAACCGCATCCCCTCCGCCCGGCAGCTAGTGTATGGCGACAAACGCTCCAACCCCAACGGCCGCCTGCCGGATGACACCTGGATTCTCCGCCCGCAAGATTTGGCGGGGCATTTCTCCGCCGAGGAAGACACCTGGTTCTTCTCCCGCGTCGCCGGCACGTTCAAAGAGCGCGAGGGCTTTCATGGCTGCCAGATGCCGGAGCAATTGCTCGGCCGCATCATCCGGATCTGCTCGCAAGAGGGGGAAACGGTGCTTGATCCCTTCAGCGGCAGCGGCACGACGCTGGCGGTGGCCAAAAAACTCGGTCGCGGTTATCTCGGCTTTGACTTATCGCCGGAGTATGTTCGCCGCGGGACCGACCGGCTGGCTGAAATACGAGCCGGCGACCCGCTCAGCGGCGCTCCCGAACCGACCATGTCCGCCCCGACGACCGCCAACGGCCGCAAGTTGGCCGATAAACAAGCGGATGGCAAAGTTCGGCGAAAACTAGTGACGTCCAAGAGGGGATGACCGGCGAACTCTCAGATCGAACTATTGCTTACGCCCCTCGCGCCTGTATCTAATAATGGTTGATCCGCTCCTCTCCTCCCGTTTTCCCCAAGGGTTTCGCCATGTCACGCCTCTTCCTCTCGCTGGCGGTCGTTGTCAGTCTCGCGGGCATCTCGCGCGCGGCGGATGAGCCGGCAAAGGCGCCGACGGCGGAAGAGGTGCAGAGCCATCCGGACGACGCCAAGGCCCTGAACGCTTTTCTCAGTGCCAGGTTTCGCGAGCTGGGGCCGCTGCTCGAGAAAGATGCCGACGCCGCCGAAAAGGGGCTGGCCGATCTCGACGCGCTCCTCGACAAGCTCATGCCCACCGATCCCGACGCCAAGCAACTGGTGTCGCGAGGCAAGTCCAGCATCAAGTCGTATCGTGACATCCTCGAAATCAAGCGGCTGAAGCTGGAAGACCTGGAAAAAGCCCTCACCGAAAACCCCGACGACGCGGCTACCGCCCAAAAGTGGACGCGGAAGATCGTCACCGAGATCGGGGCCATTGCCCGCGGCGAGCCGGAAGAGGCTGAAAGAAAGCTGGCCGCGGCGCGCGAATTCGCCGGCAGATTTCCCGCGCTCGCCAGCCTCACCCGCGGTGCCTTCACCAGCCTGGAACGCGCAATCGAAGCGGGGAAAAAGTTGAACGCCCTCGTCGGCAAAGAAGCGCCCCCCATCGAGGCGATTGCCTGGGTGAATGGACCGGAGCTGACTCCCAGCGAACGGGCGGGCAAGGTGCTGCTGCTGGATTTCTGGGCCATTTGGTGCGGTCCGTGCATCGCCACGTTCCCCCATCTCCGCGAATGGCAAGAGAAGTATGTCGATAAGGGGCTGGTGATCGTCGGCCTGACGCGCTATTACGAATACGAATGGAACGACGAGGCCCAGCGGCCGAAGAAGGGGGACGGCGTTGTCACTCCCGAAGCCGAGCAGGAGATGCTGAAGAAGTTCGCCAACTTCCATAGCCTCAAGCATCGCTTTGCGATTCAAGAGGACAACGACCTCAGCGAGTTCTTTGGCGTCACCGGCATTCCGCACGCGGTGGTCATCGACCAGCAAAACAAGGTTCGCTTGATACGGGTCGGCTCGGGCGAAGCCAACGCCCAGGCCATCAGCAAGCTGCTGGCCGAACTGCTCCCCGATGCGGCCGCCGAGAAGCCCGCAACCGAGAAAGCCGCCGAGGCAAAATAGCGGCGCTGGGGCAAGACCGAGCGCCGGGCGGCGAATAGTCTGGTCGGAGGTTGCCGCATGGAACTGGTACTTGCGCTCTGCTTGGGAATCGGCTTATCTGCCGGGTGTGGATTTCGGGTGTTTGTGCCTCTATTGGGCATGAACGTGGCCGCCCTGGCCGGCCATTTGGATCTCGGCCCCGGCTTTGAGTGGATCGGCACCTGGCCGGCATTCGCCTGTTTCTTGACGGCGACGGTGCTGGAAATCGGCGCCTACTACATTCCCTGGCTCGACAATCTGCTCGATGCCGTCGCCACCCCCGCGGCCATCGTGGCGGGAACGATCGCCACTGCGGCGGCTCTCGGCCAGGTCGAGAATGTTTCGCCCCTCGTCGAGTGGTCGCTCGCGCTCATCGCCGGCGGCGGCACGGCCGCGGTGGTGCAAACCAGCACGGTCGCTCTGCGCGGCGCTTCGACCGCCACCACCGGGGGCCTCGCCAACTTTGTCGTCTCCACCGGCGAGCTCATCGCCTCGGTCGGTGCGACGATCCTGGCCCTCGTCCTGCCCATCCTCTGCGCCACCCTCGTGCTGATCTCCGCCTTCCTTGCCATGCGCTGGCTGACCCGGCGGCAGCCCGCGCTAGCGACGCAGAAGCCGTAAGCTTGCATTCCCGCGCTCATCGCTGAGCCTCGGAGCACATTGTCGTAAGGATAGGGAATCCCGACTTTCAAGCACCTACACTTGGTCAGCGTCCGCTGCTGTAACACCAAGTTCAGATGGTGCCGCAATTTCTGTCTCGGAGGGTGTTGCGACCGGCTCATCGGTGTTTTTCGGCGATTCTGCACGAAGTGACCGACGGCGACCGCGTTTGACAAGATTTGCGGCGTCTAACGCTTCGGGGCCTTCAAGGGCGTCTCTTTTGATGACATCTGTTTCGAGAATGCGCCGGATTTCCTCCTCCGAGACATTCACATCCACAATTCGACGAAGTTCACGACGGATCATGTTGCCAACGCTCTCATTGTTCAATAAGAGTGCGGCGAAAACGTAGCGACTGGTCGCATCCTTCAGATCACGAAGTTCAGCTGGTGCGCCCTTGCGGAACCCCTCTTTCGTAAAGGGGAACAAGCACTCGATATCCGCATCCTTCTTTGGATCGAGCGTCGTTAAGTCAACTTCCAATACGAGTTGGCTGTCTATTGGCTTGCCAAAGATGATGTGGTGCAACTGCCAAACTGCCGCATTGGTCAGGACTATCCATTCGATTCCTTGATTAGCACCGTAATCAACACCCTGCTTTAGATGTCGATCGTTTAATGTCAGGCCAATTGCCTTTACCTCGACCAATTCACAAAGTTTGTCGTCGAGCTTAACCGCCAAGTCGCAATAGGTGCCTCGAATCGCGACTTCGCTCGTCACCTCTGTGTACTTGTCGTAGCCAAAAACCTCAGAGAGCAAGTCCTTAACAAGCGTAACCGTGTCTGCCTCGGAAACGTCTCGTGTTCGCTGCTGTTGAATGATGGGACCGAGACGCTTTAGCCCTGATGCGATTCGATCCGCGACTTTTTTAGGCATTGGCATTGACTGACTCCGAGTTAGGCAAACACGACAACCCTTCGCTCAGAGTATAGCAATGCAGTTTTCGATTGGAAGTAATCGCCCGATTGAGTGATTTTTGTTCGTTCGAACGCCAATTGCTTTGCTCATCGGCTCCAATTTATTCGAAGAGTTGTGATCGTGATGCCAAACCTGCGGTATCTCCGCGGCCTGTGGCATGCACGGCGCCTGTGAACGAGCCCAATTTATCAAGGTCAAGTTCACCCCCCGCAGCCGGCGACTTGCCAGTGCTCGTTCAGAATCCGCAGCACTTCGACCGAGGCTTGCGGGGCGCGGTGAACTTCGGCATGTTTCGCGCCGATGGCGAGCGCGCTTTGGCAGCCGGGATGCTCGGCACTGGCGGCCGAGACGACGCCATCCGAGGGGCCATCCAGCGAGAGGGGCCGCACCACGCCGACAATGTTGTGCAGCTGGACGCACGGGTTGATGCGCAGCTGCCGCATCACTTCGAGCAGGGGGGAGCCGGGGGTGAGTAGATCGATGCTGGTGGGAAAGCGGCGTTCGATCAGCGGGTTGAATACGCCCGGGTTGTCATCGATCAATTGGCGGTGCATCGCGGCCTGCTCGGGAGAGGGCTTTACCAGGTGCGAGACCCCTTCGCCAAAAACCGCGCTTGAGGGGAGCGAGCCGGCATGCGGCGTGGCGATGAAAATGACTCGCCGCACCTGCGGGGCGGGGTCGAAGTAGGCGGTTTTGGCCAGGAAGAGTCGCGTTTGCTCGGTCGTGACAATCGCCTCCAGCGGCCGATTGGCGACCTGACTCCAAATGCGTTCTTCGGAGTGCGTGATCTGCAGCTTCGCGATCAGCCCTCCCATGCTGTGACCAATCAGCACCATTTGCCGCAGCGCCGGGTCGGCTGCCGCGGGGTCGAGCAGCTCGCTGGCGGCGGCCAGTTCTTCGCGCAGCCGGGCCGCCGATTGCAAAAACCCTTGGCCGGTCGGATAGCGGAACATCCAGATCTGGAAGCGGTCGGCAAAGGCCGGGTCGGCCCGCAGGTCGTTGGTCATGTCGGCCCAGGCCTGCGGGTCGGAAAAGAGGCCATGCACCAGCACCACCGGGATTTTGCCGGGCTGATAAGGTTCGAGAAATTGCAGCCGCGGGGCATCGCGCCCGCCGCCGGGCTGCAGAAAGCCGGCAAAATAGGTGCGAGGGTTGTCGGCGAGTGCTTCGGCCAGCGGGGCGGTCAGATCGGCGGCGAGAGGCGTTTCGCCGCAGTCCAGCCGCAGCTTGCGGACAGTCAGGGGATTGTAAAACTCCAGCACCGCGCCGGCCCCCTCGTCGGTCGCCAGGTGGTCGTCGAACCGCAACAGTGCGGTCGCCGCAAACGAGCTTTGCTCCGGCAGAAAGCGGACTTCGGCCGGGCTGTGCGGATCGCGGGCACGCAGTACGACGAAGGGGAGCCCCGCGCCGGGGCAATCGTAATAGCGGCGAAGGAGCGAATTGTGGCCGCGGGGAGGGGGCAGCAGGCGTTGGAAATCGCAGTTGTTCCAGGGAAAGCCATGCTGCACCACCGGAATGGTCGCCTGGCGGGGCCCGTCGCGAATCAAGAGACCGCGGGTCGCATCGAGCCGCCGACAGCGCCAGGCGGATTGCAGCAGATCGGCGAGGGCCGTGTTGTACGCCCGCCAATCGCCGCCGTCGCACAAACCCGGCGGCAGCGCGGCCAGCGACTGCCAGCGCAGCCGGGTAGCGGCGAAATACCAATCGACGCAGCGGTCGCTCCCCGCCTTCTCCAGGGCAGCCGCTTCCTGGCACAGGCGATCCGCTTCATCGCGCGGGGTCAGCCAGCCGCTGTGAGGGCCAGTGCCGAGCGAGCGGCAGCCCGCGGCCCAGCAGAAGGCCATCAGAGGGAGGAGCAGGCAAAGGGCCGGGGGGCGCATGCGAACCAGAAGGAAAACGTGAAGAACACGCTCTCCGTGCGCGACAATTGCCTGCGGCCGTGCCCTCTACTCATCGGCTGGCGGGAGGGAGAATCTCGCGGGGCCGGCTGCGCAGGGGCAATACCGGCGCAATCGCCAAATCTTATGGGCCGCGCGGCAGGGCCTGCAGGCGACAACGCCATCGGGGGCGGTATTAGCTCGCTGCCGGCGCACGCTCGGCGGCGACAAACGAGCAGGTTTTGTGCGTGCCGTCACAAAAAGGCTTATGCTGCGACGCGCCGCACCGGCAAAGGGCGACGGCCGGCTTGTCGGGGGCAATTTGGAACTTGTTCCCCGCGGCGTCGATGATCGTCACCGGACCCTCGACCAGTAGTGGACCGTTGTCGCGAACCTTGATCGTCACGTCGGGCATGGCTGCCTCCTGGGGAAGTGGCTGGTTCCGTCCCGTTCGATTCTAGCCCCTGTGGGCGGCTTGCGAAGCGGTCTCGCGCTCCAGGATGCTACAATCGGATTTCCTCGCCATCGACCCAGGCCCCGCCATGAATGCCGCCGCGCCCACCCCCTACATGATTCCCGAAATGGCCGTTGCCGCCCTGCCGGACGACGAGCGGCTGTGGGTGCCGCAAGCGCCGAACATCTGGTTTCGGCCACTGCTGCTCAACACCGTCGGCGGCGAATGGGTCAACCTGTTGCGGGTCAAGCGGGCCGGCGTGCTCAGCCGCCATCGGCATCCGGCCCCGGTGCACGGTTATGTCATCCGCGGGGCTTGGCGCTACCTGGAGCACGACTGGATCGCCCGCGAGGGGATGTACGTCTTTGAGCCGCCGGGCGAAATCCACACCCTGGTGGCCCTGGACGACGTGCCCGAAATGATCACGCTGTTTCACGTCTGCGGGGCGCTGCTCTATTTTGACGACCAGCTGCGTTCCACCGGCTATGACGACGTTCACACCAAGATCGAAATGTGCCGCCAGCATTATGCCAGCGTCGGGCTGGGGGCCGATTTCGTGCGGCAATTCGTGCGGTGATGCGCCGCCCGGCAGCCGGGGACTTGTTTTGCCGGGCAGGCGACCTATGATTTCGAGGTTGCTCTGGCTTTTGAAGTGGCGGGAAGCTGGGCGTAGCCGGTTGGTGAATTCATCGGGAATTCATGGCCGGTCCGCCAAAATCCCATCAACTTCCGAGTTAGACTGACCGATAACCACTGCTGTCGCGGGTAGCCACCGGGCGGTCTGTCGCAAAGCACAGCCAGCATGAGAATACCTTCGGCAGGATACCGGCTGAGGGACCAAATTTTCCGGGATGGCCCAGGTCACTAAACGGCAGGTGCAGTAGCACGCCCGACCTCGCCACTCTCCCAGCGACTCCATTAGTCGCCGTCCTGACGAAGGTTTTTTTACAATCACCGCGGCCCCCGTCAAACTGACTGGGGCCGCGGTTTTTTTGTCGGTCATGTCCGCGCACTGCCGCTATGTTGTTTCGCTTGACGTAGCGGTAAGAATGTAGATGGCATGATAAGCGCCACCTGATGCTCCTTGCCAACCGCACCTTGTTGCTGATTTCGTCAAGCCCCTAATGCCGCCAGCCTCTCCCAACACGCCCCATTCGCCGCTCGTGCTGCTTGCCGGCGCGACCGGCTACGTGGGGCGATTGTTGCTCCCGTTGCTGGAAGAGCGTTCCTTTCCCGTGCGCTGTTTGGCCCGCGATCCGGCCAGGCTTTCGCCCCGCCGAGAGACCACCGAAGTTGTCCGCGGGGACGTTTTGGACCCGAATTCGCTGGAACGGGCGATGGCGGGCGTCGGCACGGCATTTTACCTCGTCCATCTGATGTCCGGCTCGCGAAACTTCGAGCAAGACGATCGGCAAGCCGCCAGGAATTTCGCGACCGCCGTGCGACAGGGCGGCGTTCGCCGGATCATTTATCTCGGCGGTTTAGGAGACGACGCCGATCCCAAGCTCTCACCACACCTGCGAAGCCGGCACGAGGTGGGAGCGATCTTGCGCGAGTCCGGTGCCGAGGTCATCGAATTCCGGGCGGGCATGATCGTCGGGGCGGGGAGCCTTTCGTTCGACCTGATGAAGTCGCTAACCGATCGGTTGCCGGTGATGATTTGTCCGAAATGGTTGACCACCCCCACGCAGCCGATCGCCATCGACGATGTGCTGGCGTACTTGCTGGCGGCCCTCGATTCGCCGGCGGGCGAAAGTCGCATCTACGAAATCGGCGGTACCGATGTCGTGACCTACGGCGATCTGATTCGCGAATACGCTCGGCTCCGGGGACTGCGGCGGTGGCTGATTTTCGTCCCGGTGCTGACTCCCTACCTCTCCGGACTGTGGCTGGCCCTGGTCACCCCCGCCAGTTTCGAGGTCGGGCGGCATCTGATCGAAGGGCTGAAGAACCCGACCGTGGTTCGCGACCGCCGCGCGCTCGAGGCTTTCTCGATCCGGCCGCAAAGCGTGGCCGCCGCGATCGCAGCCGCCATTTGTGCCAGCCGCGGTTGAATCAATGATTCCGCTAAATCTTGGCATCGGGCTGATTCATGTTTGTAACGTTCCCGCGGCACTCTTTGCCCCCGGTCCCCCGCGGCCTTGGACGAAATCGACGAGGTGGGGGGTGAGGCGGCTGAGTTCTTGCTTCAAGAGGCCGAAAATCTCCTCGGCACCGTCGAGCGATTTGGTGGCACCGAGCTGCTCCAGGCCAAAGGCCCGGTCGAAGACTCCTTGCGCGCCGAAATAGCGCATCGAGCCCTTGATCGTGTGGGCCGACCGGTTGAGCAGCTCGAAATCGCGGGTGTCGATGGCCCGCTGAATTTCGTCGATCCGCCGCGGATGCTCCTCCAGAAACGCCTCGACCAGGTCGCGCAAAAGTGCTTCGTCGCCGTTGCAAATCTTCAGCGCGGCGGCCCAATCGAGCACGTCGTCAGCCGCGGCCACGGGCTGGTCGGGAGTTTCGGCGGGGAGCGAACCGACGTCGTCTCCCAACACCCCCCGCAGGGCGGCAATCAGCTGCCGCTCGCGGATCGGCTTCGAGACGTATTCGTCCATCCCGGCAGCGAGGCAGCGCTCGCGGTCACCTTTCAGGGCGTGGGCAGTCATGGCGATGATCGGCAAGTGGCTGCCGTTGCCCCCCTCGCGATCGCGAATCTGGCGGGTGGCGGTCAGGCCGTCGAGCTCGGGCATCTGAATGTCCATCAGGACCACGTCGAATTTGCGCTGGCTGATCAGCTCGCAGGCTTCGCGGCCGTTGCCGGCGATAGTGATCCGGTGGCCATAGCGCTCCAAAATTCCCACCGCCAGCCGCTGGTTCACGAGGCTATCTTCGGCCAGCAAGATATCGAGCGTGCGGGCGGGAACCGGCGCGGCGGCGGCGGGCTCTTCGGCCGCGGCCGGCGGCGGAGCGACACCCAAGGCTGCCACGATCGCGTCGAACAGCTCCGATTGCTTCACCGGCTTGGTCAGCCAATGCTCGATTCCCAATCGCTGGCAGCGGGCGGCATCTTCGGCCCGTTCGACGGAGGTGAGCATGATGACGGTGATGTCCGAAAGGGACGGATCGCGGCGGACCTGCTCCAAGAGCTCCCAGCCGTCTTGCTCCGGCATGTGAACGTCGGAAACGAGCAGCTCGAAGGCTCGGCCTTGCGCGAACGCGGCTCGCATCCGCTCCAGGGCCTCGGCGACCGTGCGGCACGATTCGGGCAAGAATTCCCAGCTCGCCAGCACTTCGTCGAGAATCCGGCAGTTGGTGGCGTTGTCGTCCACCACCAGCACCCGCGTGCCGCGGAGGGCGACGCGCCGCGGGGCGGTGTCGTCCGGTGGCGGATTGGGGCAAATCTCGAAGTGCCCGGTGAAGAAGAACTCGCTCCCCTTGCCCACGGCGCTGGCGACCCAAGCCCGGCCCCCCATCAAGGCGGCAAAGCGCCTCACGATGGCCAGTCCCAGCCCGGTGCCGCCATATTGCCGCGTGGTGCTGGTGTCGGCCTGCTCGAACGCCTCGAACACCTTTTCGAGCTTATCGGGGGGGATGCCGATGCCCGTGTCGGTGACACAGCACAGGAGCCGCACGCCGGTTTCGTCGCGCTCTTGCACGGTGACATCGACGACGATTTCCCCCTTGTGCGTGAATTTTATGGCGTTGTTGACGAGATTGATGACGACCTGCCGCAAGCGCCCCGGATCGCCAATCAGCCAATCGGGCACGTCGGGGGCGATGTCGAGCGCCAGCTCCAGCTTTTTCTCGTGGGCCTTGATCGCCAGCGATTTCACCGCGTCGCCGATGCTCTCGCGCAGGCTGAACGGCTCGCGCTCCAGCTCGACCTTGCCGGATTCGACCTTCTCGAAGTCGAGCACGTCGTTGATGACTCCGAGCAGCGACTCGCCCGATTGCAGCACCATCCGCAGATACTCGGCCTGCTTGGGCTGGAGGGGCGTATTGAGCACCAGCTCGGTCATACCGATGATGGCGTTCATGGGCGTACGCACTTCGTGGCTCATGTTGGCCAGGAACTGACTCTTGGCCTGATTGGCGGCGTCGGCGGCTTGCTTGGCGGCCTTGAGCTGCTGTTCGGTTTGCTTTTGGCGGGCGATATCGACCACGAAGCAGATGCAATCGGTTTCCGAGCCTTCGAGCATGGTCACGCCCAGCAGCACCGGCACCCGATGCCCGTCGCGACGCAGATATTCTTTCTCGAAGGGGGGCAAGTTCTTGCTCGCCCGCAGTAGGGCCACCCGCTCGGCATCCTCGGCGCGATATTCGGGGGGAGTTAGCTGATCCCACCGGACGCGGCCCGCCGCCAGGTCTTCGCGCGAGTAGCCGACGATGTGCAGGAATTCGTCGTTGGCGTCGATGATCGCCCCGTCGAGGCGGGCCACGATCACGCCGATGACGCTCGATTGCACCAGCTTGCGAAAGCGAGCGTCGCTCAGCTTGACCGCCTCTTCGGCCAGCATCCGCGCGGTGACATCCCAGAACATCCCCTGCACGCCGACGATTCGCCCGTGCGCGCCGCGGACCGGGGCCTTCAGCACCTGGACGAAGAGCTTGCTCCCATCGGGCTTGACGAAGCTCTCGACCAGCTCCATCGTTTCTCCCGTTTTCATCACGTGCTCGTCGTCGCGACGATATTTTTCGGCTTGCTCGGGAGGGAAAAAATCGGCGTCCGTCTTGCCGACAATATCGCGCAGCGGCTTGCCGAGCGTGTCGCACAGCCGCTGGTTGGCGTCGATAAAGCGGCCGAAGGGATCCTTGCGAAAGACGGTCAGCGGCATGACCTCGAAGAGCGATTTATAGACCGCCTCGGTTTCCTTGAGGGCCAGCTCCGCCTCTTCGCGCTTGCTGATGTGAAAGAGCACCTCTTCGGGGCGTTTGCTTTCCAGCAGGTGCGGAATGATGGGAATCAGCGCGATCACCGAGACCCACGCGACGACCGCCATCAGGATGCTGACCACCACGTGCAAGCGATAGGCCGGCCAAAAAAAAGTGGAGGCCGCCAGCAGCTTCATCGTCCCCCCAATCACCAGCAGCAGGAGGAACAAATACCACAGCCGCGACCAGCGAACTCCTTGGCGGCGGAGCAAGAAGAAGAGCACGATCACCGGGATCGTGAAATAGGCGAGCGCCGTGGCGAAGTGCGCGAGCATCAGGGCCACGCCCAGCCCCGTGGTGAACGATGGTCCGTGCAGCCAGAGGGGATCGAACCCGCTCGTGTCGAACAGCCGCGACCAGAAATCCCACACGCGAGTTTGCTCCGCCGGGTAAGGCGGCCGGCGGCGGACGAGATGTCCCGCGCGGGGCTTGCCTGGCGCCGCGCGCCGCCCGCCCGCGGCGCGGATGAGTCAACTGTCCTCCCTGACGCGCCGGGCCATACTACCCAGTGCTGAGCATATCGCGGCCAGCCCCCAGCGGCAACGAAAATCCCGTTCCTGACAAGACTTGCGGCAAAGGCGGGGGGCTGGTTCGATTGTGCCGGCGCGGCCCGGAACCAACCGTGGCGGCTCTGAGGCGGCGCGCGTTGACCCACGCTTCCCCGTGCCTAGAATGCGTTGTACTCGCCGCACACTCCCACCAGGAACCTCCGATGGCTTCTCGCTGGCTCACCGCCCTGCCCGTGTATAACGAAGCCCGGCATGTGAATCGGGTGCTCGACGAGGTTCGCCGCCATGGTCGCGAGATTCTGGTGGTGGACGATGGCTCGACCGACGGGACAGCCGAACTGCTGGCCGCTCGCCGCGACGTGCGGGTCGTCACGCACGAAGAGAATCGGGGCTATGGGGCGGCCCTCCTGTCGGCGTTTGCCTATGCCCAGGGGCATGGCTACGAAAAGCTCGTCACCATCGATTGCGATGGCCAGCACGAGCCGCAGCGGATTCCGCAGTTTTTCGCCGCCTGCGAAGGGGACGTCGATATCGTCTCCGGCAGCCGCTATTTGCGGCAGTTTGCGGGAGATTCGGCTCCCCCCGCCCAGCGCCGCCGGATCAACGAGCAAGTGACGGCCGAGTTGAACCGCCGCCTGGGGTTGTCGCTGACCGACGCCTTCTGCGGCTTCAAGTGTTATCGCGTGGCGGCCCTCGCGCACCTGCACATTACCGAGCCAGGCTACGCGATGCCGCTGGAGGTGTGGGTGCAGGCCGCGGCAGCGGGGCTGCGGGTGATCGAGCTCCCCGTGCCGCTGATCTATTTGGACGAGAAGCGGTCGTTTGGCGGCGTGCTCGACGACGCCCAAACGCGGCTGGAGTACTACCATCTCACGCTCGACCGCGCCATCGCCGCCGCCGAAGGGCCCGGCTGCCGTCTGGAAGCGAGCTGCGAAGGGTGAGGGTGATCTGTGCCCACCACCTCTTGAACTTCATTTTGCTTCTCGTTACCAAGCTCCGCGTTGTAACGCCCATTCCCGAAGCTCCGCTTCGCGATTGGCGGGCAGGCGCTGCGCGAGAAAAGGATGGCGAAGCGGAGCTTCGAGACGTGTGTTCCTACGCAGAGCTTGGGAACAAGTCAAGACCTGTCCATTACGACGCGTCCGAGTTCGTCAACCACCGCTCATTTCCACATCCCAAGAATTTTTCGAGCATCTTTGCGAACCGCCTCCCATTCAGATCGGTGTTGCAGTCCCGCGTTCGTCCACAACTCTGGATCTTGCCGGTGCGTGTCGCTCATCGCATTGAGACGGGATTCAAGAGCTTTGATGGCGAATCGCTGCTCATCGGTCAATGGGAAATCGGCTCGGCTTAAAGTCAATCCGGCCCAATTCAAAAAATCGCCAGCTATCCAAGCCGCGACTGGCGAGCCAATTGGAAAACTCGCGAGTTGTTGGTCGGCGGGGAGCGCTGCAATGCGCAGTGCCTGAGTTAGCATTGCCCCCTCATCGGGCTCAATCTCGACGTCGTTAAGTGGCCATCCAAATAGGCCAATGGCGTTACGCGCTTTTCGACGCAGTTCATCCCACTCTGGTCGCGATCGCAGCGCCTCTTCGGTCCACAATTGAGGCACTTGTTGGCCGCGCATCTGATCCAAAGCCGCGTCTAATTCGGAAAGGGCGGCCACCTGCTCAGAAGTTAAATTTCTGTTCGAACTTTTGAGAATCCATAGTATTTGGTTGCCCAAGTCGTCGGCTATTTCATCAGCGACGGCAAAGCCCTTCAGTCGGGCAATCTGGTACTCGGCATCTAGCGCCGCCTGTTGCAGTGCCTTCCTGAGCTGAGTCAAATCAAGGCTGGTGGAATTTCCACTCATTGCGGCAAGCCCAAATAGCGGTACGGCCTTTTCGCCAGCCGTTTCTAAGGTTTCTACTTTTTCTCGTTCCAGTACTCTTTTCGATATTCTTCCATGCTTTGATGAAATTCGTCACCGTATAGACTGCGCTCAAACCAGTCGAAACTCGAGCCCAATGATTGCCACAGCAACTTGGACCAGGCGAATGGCGAAACCTCAACAAACACGTCCCTACCAGCCCCATTCAAATCGCCCTCGCTTGCCTGCGCCACTCCGGGGATCATTGCGCAAGCAATCGCGGCGACACTACCACCGAGATACCGCAAAGTGCCTGATTCGCCACTGGTGAATTTCCAATATGGATCAGGACCATGATGGCCACCGCCGGGATGCCATTGAAGGAATCTTCCCGTTTCCTTTCCATTCTCCATTTCCCATAGAATCATACCTTGGCCAGCATGGTCGCCCTGCTTTAGGGGCGTCTCCACCCAGCCCATTTGCTTTAGTTGTTTAATCAGTTCCTGCGCCTTTTGATCGGTTGGTTTATAAGGCCCCAATTGTTGCAGTAGTTCGGTTGCAAGTGATTTCCCCGCTCGCTCGCAGGTCTCGGCAGTCCATTTCTTGCCGAGGATTCCGGCTATTCCCTGCCAGGGGCTGAGACCACTAGGATCAGTAAGAAGCTGTTTCACAACCCTTTGAGTTTCGTAATTCGATTAGCACAGAGGATGCCTGCCGCGAGATCGTGAAAGGCTTGAAAGTGGATTCCACACCTTTCGTAGCAGAGCTTGAGGCGGCGGAAGTTGCCGAACCAGCT
>JANRLS010000158.1:0-15321 GCA_033762315.1 Pirellulaceae bacterium | reverse complement strand
ACAACCTACAGCAACCATCCGCGACGCCCCAACCGATCCTGCCCAAATCGCAGCGCCCCAAAACCATTCTCCACGGCGGCATGCCCCCCGTTCCCCCCGCGCATGTCGAATGCACCCCCGCCGCCTTCGCGAAGTATTGGGAGGGGCAGGATTGAGGAGAGAGGATTGCGAAGTGAAGAATGCAATGAGCGAAGGGATTGAAGGTTGCGCGTTGGCATCACGTACGCGCGGCGCGCTATTTGACCTTCGTCCGCCGCAGGGCGATTTCCCCTTGGCAGCATTCGCAGTCTTTCAGCTCGTACATGGCGATGGCGCAAATGTCGCACCAATAGTCGATCTCGTATTTGCCATCGGGGGCGATTTCGTAAACGCGAATCACCTGCACGGCGGGAGAGCCGGCATAGCGGCGGACGAGCAGCTCGACTTCGGGGTTGCGGAGGCGGTCGTCGCGGCGAAAGGCCCGGCCGCGGATGTTTTCGACCAGGGGAACGAGCCTGCCGTCCGCCGTTTGGATGGCGATGATTTTGTCTTTCGCTTCAGGGACCGAGGTGACGCCGTACTTTTTCTCCAACATTTCGGCCAGAAAGCCGACCTGACCGCGATACGTTTCGAGCGTGAACGGCGGGGGGGGTTCTTCGGCGCGGGGGGTCGATAATGTGAGCGCCCCCAGCACGATGGCCACTCCGGCAATCCGCAATCCGCGATCCGCTTTTCGCATGGCCTTACTCCGCCGCGATGCCCACCAGCACGCATTCGAGGGCCAGATCCTTCACCGCGTCCCCCGCCTTGGTCTTGCCGGTAAAGCGGACGATGGTCCATTCCTTGTCGGCATCTTCGCGGATGGCGAGGGGGTCGGTCGAATCGCCGGGGCGCTGCAGCGACAAGATCGCCGGGTGGGCGGAGCCGGCGGTTTCCTTGCTGGCGGTAATCAGGGTTTTGTAGTCGATCACCGCGGCGGTTTGGTCCTTGGCCGCCGGCAAGAGGCAGAGGAAATCGCGCGTCGGCGAGGTGCCCACATGAGCCCCATCCACCGGTTGCTGGCCATAGCGGAGGGTATAGACGCCGCCGGGAACGTCTTGATCGCGGAAGTCGCTGGCCTTGCGCGGATAGCGTGCGACGCCGATGAGTTGACCGGGGGTAAGGGGATAGATGACGTCGCCGCCGACCTTGGCCGCCGGCGAAATCGGCCACTCCTTGGCCAGCCAGATTTCGCACACGGTGCGCGATTCTCCTTTGATCAGCTTGAAGCCGGTCGGGGCGAGTTGCCCGGCGATTTCGGGCGAGAGCTCGTCGGCCGGGGGCCCGCTATCGACCTTTTCCACTTTGAATTCCTGAGCGACGACGGGGAGCGTCAGCGCAATGAGCAGCACGGCGGAGAGCATCGAGCGGAGCACGGGAAACCTCGTGATTGGTGGATGGATGGTTGTCGGTGGTCATTGCCAAGCATCGAATCGCGGCGGCGGGCGAAACCGTCTTCCCGCAGGAGACCCTCACCCCGACCGTCTCCGAGGAGGGAGAGGGAGAGGATTCACTTTCCGCCCGGCAAAAACGCCTTGTCTTGCGGGTTGCCGGCCGAGCGGAGGAAGGCGATCAGGTCGAGGATTTCTTCCTTGGTCAATACATTCACCAGCCCTTGCGGCATTTCGCTGACGCGCGACTGCTGCCGCTCTTCGATGTTGTCCTTGGCGATCGTCACCAGCTCGCGGGCGAAGGGATCGGTCCGCACTTTGAGCGTTTTATCGTTTTCCTCCAGCACGCGACCGGTGATGATCTCGCCATCGAGCGTGCGAATGACCGAGCCCAAATACTGGTCGGAAACGGCCTTCGACGGCACGATCAGCGATTCGAGCAGATACTGCGTGTTGAAGCGATTGCCGACGCCGGTGATGTCGGGCCCGGTGTCCCCCCCTTGGCCGACGAAGCGATGGCACTTCGCGCATTGGGCCGCTTCATACGCCAGCCGACCTTTCTCAAACGAGCGACCACTTTCGACCTCCGCCGCCAGCGGCAGCAGGTCCTCCATTTGCCAATTGTGCAAAAATTGGCGGGTCGTTTCCAGCTTCACCACCTCCACCTTTTGCTTCCCTTCGATCACTTCCTTGAGCGCGTTGCGGTCCGCTGCGGTGAGCTTCTCGGCGGCATCTTGGCGGATGCGGACGAGGAACTTCTTGAAGCTCGCTCCACCACGATAACTGCTTTCGGCCAGGTTGATCCAGCCGAAAAAGGCCCGCCGTTGATTGGCCGAGAGCAAATCGGCGATGTTCCGCAGCACGAGCACGTAGTAAAGCTGGTCCTCTTGCGTTTGCCCCGTGGCGAGCAGCTTCATCGCCGGCTCGATGACGGCGGGGCTTTTGAGATACACCAGCAGCGCGGCCAGCTCGCGATTGGCGGCCTCGCTTTGATTCGGAAACAGGGGCGCAAGCCGCTGGGCCGCCGCATTGCTCGTCGCCTCATCAGCCGGTCCCAGGCGGATGAACGTCAGGGCATAGGCCCGCGTCGCCGCCAGCAATTGTTCTTCGGTCATTCGCTCAAGCGGCAAGCTATTCAGGCGCTGGCTGATCTGGCCGGCGAGCGACTTATCGGAAGCCGTGCGGGCGAGGGCCAGCAGCGCCTGAATCGCGGCGGTGGTCCGCTTTTCGGCGAAGGCTCGGTCGGCCCACAACTTGGAATCTTGATGCTCGATCGCGATTCGGGCCGCATAGCGGATCGAACGGTCCCCGCTATTGAGGTGCGGCCAGGCAGCTTCGATCACCGCCGGATCGGTCCTGGCGTGCAAGGCTTCCAGGCTGCGGCGCAGCTCGCGGGATTTCGCGGCCGCGGCGTCTTCCAGCGGTCCCACCGGCGCGGTCGATTCGCTACCGGTGTACTTGACGCGATAGAGGCCGGACTGCGTCCGGCGGCCCCCGATCGCGAAATAGAGATGCCCATCGCCATGCACCACGAGGTCGGTCACGGGGAGCGGCCGGCCCGACACGAACACCTCGAAACTGCCGCTGTAAGTGCCGCCGCTCGGCGTGAGATGGACCGCATAAATCTTGCCGTAGGTCCAGTCGTTGATGAAGAGCGCCCGCTGATACCTGGCCGGAAACTTGGCCCCGGTGCCGCAGGCGACGCCGGTGGGGGAACCGAGGCCGATATTGACCACCGCGCCGAGGCTATCGGGGGAATATTCGGGCCATTTGCCGGTGCCGTTCCGCCAGCCATATTCGCCGCCGCTGACGAGATGGTTCACCCGCGTCGGCCGATACCAGGGCGCGCCGGTGTCCCATTCCATGTCCGAATCGTAGGTGAAAATCTCGCCGTCCTGGTTGAAGTCGAAGTCATAAGCGTTGCGCATCCCCGCGCAGAGCAGCTCCCAGTTTTTCCCCTCGGCATCGGTGCGGGCGAGCCAGCCGCCGGGGGCCATGATGTGCGGGTCGTGGCCGCCCCCATCGGGATTGCGCGGGAGCAGCTGATCCTCGGCCCAGTTGCGATGGGGGGAGGTCGGGTCGTAGCCCGCCGGCGGTTTCGTGAAGTTGCCGGCGATGACATAGATTTTGCCGTCGGGACCAAGGCGGACGCCATGCGGCCCATGCTCTCCCCCACCTTCCAGCTTCTTCAGCAGGCGAACTTCGTCGAGCTGGTCGTCGCCGTCCGTATCGCGCACACGATAGAGGCCGCTCCCTTGGGCTTTGCCGCCGTTGACGACGACATAGAGGCTGCCATACGCCCAGAGCAGCCCCTGGGCATCGCCAATTGCCACGCTCAACGGCTCGATCTTGGTCGTCTCGGCGTTGTCGCCGGGGGTGATGCGAAAGAGGCCGCCGTATTGATCGCTGGCGATGAGCCGACCCTTGTCGTCGCTGGCGAGGCTGACCCAGCTCCCTTGCGTATCCTTGGGAACCGAATAGAGCAGCTCGACCTCGAAGCCGGGGAGCGTGGTGATTTGCCCCGAATCGGTCGCCGCCATGCCGGCGGGGCGAGCATTGGCGATGGCGAGATCTCCCCACGGGCCGACGCCGAGCTTGCCGAAGCTGTGCGGGGCCTTCCAGGCGGAGGCGTCGAATTCGATTTGCTGCCAACCTTCTTTGGGGTCGAGCGAGCATTGCCACGAGCCATCGGTAACGAACACGGTCTTCGTGCCGTCCGCCGCTTCGAGGTGGATTTGCGCGATGAACGCTGCTTGCCCCCCCTGGTTCGTCCCGCGAACGGCGATGACGTTCTTGCCCGCCTTGAGCCGCTTCGTCAGGTCTTCTTTGATGGGCTGCTGCCATTCGCTGCTGGTGGCGACTTGCTCGCCGTTGACGAACAGCGTCAGCAGGTTGTCGCACGAGCCGAAAAACAGGGCCGATTTGGGTGCTGCCGCAAGGTCGATTGTTTTGCGAAAGCTGGCGATTTCGCTCGCCGCCGGCTTGTTGTTCGGCCAAATCCATTGCGGGGTCGGGTCGGCGGCCAGGGCGGCGGCGGCGAGCGCCAGCCAGGCGGCGGATGCGAGGGGGAGCTTGCGCATGTCGAGTTCCAGAACCAGAGTGCGTGGGGGATTCCGAGCCAGGCGGGACCGGCGGGCTGCCGGCGAGGGCGTGTTGCCAGGTGGCTTAGTATAGATTCCCGTCCGGGCCTTTCGCTACCCGTCGGCGAACCCGGTTCCGCGGGGTGCCACAGGTATCTCGCCCGAACGGCAGCGGAGTGGAGGGGGCGTTGCCGCTGCCGGTTGCCGGCGCGACCTTTTTGGCGCGAGGCTGCATTTGCCTTGTTCCCCAGCTCCGCTGGGGAACCGACGTCTCGAAGCTCCGCTGCTTCGTATTCTCCTCGCGGTAGCGACGGGCGAATCGCGAAGCGGAGCTTCGGCGGCGGGCGTTACCAGACAGAGCTTGGTAACGAGGAGCGCGCCCGTGGCACGCCGGAGGATTGCCGGCGCGAGGATGTCGCGACGGCGAGCTTAGGCGACGATTTCCGCCAGTCGCGGCCCTTCCGAGGCGCTATCCTGTTCGAGCAGTTGCAGGCCGCACTTGAGCACCGCCTGGCCGTCGTGCTGAAAGACGGTGTTGCGGCCGTCGGCCTTCGCGCCGTAGAGGGCCTCGTCGGCCCGCGCGAGGAGCGACCGCGAATCGTCGCCGGAGATCGCCATCGTCACGCCGCCGCTGATCGTGACCCGCGCGAGCCGTTCGACGGTGACGCGGATCCGCTCGGCGAAGACGCCGGCTCCGTGCAGGTCGGTGGCGGGGAGCAGGGCGACGAATTCCTCGCCGCCGAAGCGGGCCACGGTGTCGGTCTCGCGAATGCTTTGATCGAGGAGCGTCGCCACTTGCTGCAAGACCCGGTCGCCGTGCAAATGGCCGAAGGTGTCGTTGATCTGCTTGAAGTGGTCGATGTCGAAAATCGCGATCGCGAAGCCGGTGCCGTAGCGGTCGAGCATTTGCAGCAGGTTGACGAGCGTTTCGTCGAGCGCGCGGCGGTTGCACAGGCCGGTCAGCGGATCGGTGCGAACATCGGTGAAGGTGCTCAGTTGCCCCGCTTGCTGCCGAATGCCGTCGTAGGCGTGGGCCAATTGCGTCGCCAGGAATTGCGTCGGCCGCAGCAGGCGCTCGGCCTCGTCCGCCAGGATTTGCCAGTCGGCTTTGTCCGATTGCCGCGCGAGTTCATCGACTTTGCCGCGAAACCGGACGAGGTTCGTGTGGTGTTGGGCGAGGTCGCGGCGAACGTGCTGCGAGATCGTCTCCAGATCGCGAATGATGGCCAGGGCCCGCTTCAGCTCGCGGCGGGCCGTGGTCTGCTCGGTGGCGACCGGACGCCGCGAGCGGCCGAACAAATAGCCCAGCACGGCGACGGCCGCCAAGGCAACGCTGACGGGCAAGCCCGTGGTGAGAAAGTCCATGTGGGGCGGGGCGCGAACCCGGCGGGCCGGATCGGCGTCTGGTGAAGGCGGGAGGTGGGTGGCGGGTTTAGTATTGGTTGCGCGAGCCGAAGCCGCGCATGCAGACCAGGCCCAAACCCAGCACGACCACCGAGAGGATGATCCAGTGGGTTCGTTCCAGGTGCGAAGCGGCGCGGGTCACTTGATCGACGTAGAGCCAAACCTTGTCGAGCATGAAAGCACCATCGAGGCCGAGTCCAGGTCCGAATGTCAGGCATCCAAACCAAACTTAGCTCAGCCTGCGCGATATGCCGGCAACTGGCGGCAGAGGCGACAATGGAGGTAGAGGCGGCACAATCGCTACCGCTAGCGCCGCTGGCCCGTTTTTCGCAAGTCGAGCCTAGCTGGGACCAAACACCCTTGCCAGCCGCCAACAGCGCGATAGAATTGGAAAATCCCCACGAGGGGCCGTAGCTCAATTGGTTAGAGTACCGGACTGTCGATCCGGTGGTTGCGGGTTCGAGCCCCGTCGGCCTCGCTAGGAAGTCGCCGCAAGGTAAGCACTTGCGGCTATCGCGGAAAACCCCTGATGTCTCCGACCTCTTCCCCAGCGATCTTTCCCCAGCCGACGCACATCGGGCGGGTGGAGGTTGTCATTATTATTGGAAGCTTGGGGGACTAGGGGCCGCGACCGGTAACACCGAATCCAGCCAGCCCTGAAACCCCCGCGGGTTTCAGGGCTGTTTTTGTTGACAGACTGTCAGTCGTCAGTTGCCCGTTGTGAATACACAGCGACTGACCACTGACCACGGACATTCTTCCATGCGCCCCATCCAAATCTACGACACGACCCTCCGCGATGGCACGCAAGGCGAGGGGGTGAGCCTGTCGCTGCAAGACAAGCTGCAGATCACGCAGCGGCTCGACGAAATGGGCTTCGACTTCGTCGAGGGGGGCTACCCCGCCAGCAACGCCAAGGATGCCGAGTATTTTCAGCGGGTCCGGCAGCTGCCGCTGACCCACGCGAAAATTTGCGCCTTCGGCATGACGCGCCGCCGGGGGACGAAAGCGGCCAGCGACCTGGGGCTGCAAGCCTTGCTCGCCGCCGAGACGCCGGTGGTGACGATCGTCGGCAAGACGTGGGATTTTCACGTGACCGAAGTCCTGCGGGTGAGCCTGCAGGAAAACCTCGACATGATCGCCGAGACGGTCGATTTCTTCACCGGCCAGGGGCGGCAAGTCTTTTACGATGCCGAGCACTTCTTCGACGGTTTTGCGGCCAATCCGGAGTATGCGACGGAGACGCTGCTGGCGGCGACCCGCGCGGGGGCGAAGGTGGTGATCGCCTGCGACACCAACGGCGGCTCGCTCCCCGAAGTGGTGGCCCAGCGCGTGCAGGCGGTGCGAGCGGTGCTGGAGCCGTTCAATGTTCCGGTGGGCATTCATACGCACAACGACGGCGAGCTGGCGGTGGCCAATTCGCTGGCCGCCGTCGATGCCGGGGCGGTGCAGGTGCAAGGGACCATCAACGGCTTTGGCGAGCGGTGCGGGAACGCGGACTTGATCAGCGTGCTGGCGAATCTGGGCCTGAAAAAGGGGTACAAAGTGCTCGGCGGGCGGCCCTTGGTGCATCTCACCGAGCTGTCGCGGTTCGTTTATGAAACGGCGAACCTGCATCATCGCAATAGCCAGCCGTTCGTCGGGCAAAGTGCGTTCGCCCACAAAGGCGGGATGCACGTACATGCCATTGCCCGCGCGACAAGCAGCTACGAACATCTCGACCCAGCCCTCGTTGGCAACGAGCGGCGGATTCTGGTGAGCGAGCTTTCGGGTCGGTCGAACATTGCCGCCCTGACCGCCAAGCACCAACTGACCGACGACAAGGCGCTGATGGAATCGATTCTCAAGCAGGTGGTCGATCTGGAGGCCCAGGGATACCAGTTCGAGGCGGCCGATGCTTCGTTCGACCTTTTGGTGCGGCGACTGGCGGGCACCTTCCGGCCGCACTTCGAGCGGGTGAAGTACCACGTTGGCGTTTCGACCCTGGGCGACGGCCAACCGGTGACCGAAGCGACCGTGAAGCTCAAGGTGAACGGCCGCGACCGGCACGAAGTCGCCGAAGGGGACGGCCCGGTGAACGCCCTCGATGCCGCCATGCGGAAGGCCCTGAACGGCGATTTTCCGGCCCTCGCCGACATGCGACTGATCGACTACAAGGTGCGCGTCGTCAACAGCGAAGCCGGCACCGCGGCCCGCATTCGCGTCATCATCGAATCGGCCGACGCCCACGGCGTGTGGGGCACAGTCGGCGTCAGCGAGAACATCATCGAAGCCAGTTGGCTGGCGCTGGTCGATGCGATTGAGTACAAGCTGGGGAAGGATGCGGCGGGCGGGTAGAATGGGATACGGCCGTACGCAGGAGAAAACCATGCCATCACCATTTCCCGGAATGGACCCTTATCTCGAGATGAGCGAGTGGTCGAATTTTCATTTCGACTTCATCGCCGCCATGAAAGACCTACTTCAGCCGCTTGTTTTTCCCAATTATCTCGTGATGACGGAAACTCGCGTCTATCTAGAGCGCAACGACGGTGAAACGTGGCGTTTCATCCCTGATCTCGGCTTGCAGCCCACGGCCGCTAGCGGAGCAACTTGGGGCAATTCCGCAGCTACCGTCGCCGAAGTTGAACCTGAGACGTACTTGGCCGTGATACCCGAGGAGCATCGCGAGCATTACCTCGTGCTTCGCGACCGTGGCAAGAATGAGCTTGTGACCGTCATCGAAGTTCTCTCGCCCACCAACAAACTCGCGGGCAGCGACGGGCATAAAGAATACTATCAAAAACGCGAACGTCTTCTCGGTTCGCGGGTCAATCTGGTAGAGATCGATTTATTGCGCAGTGGTCAACGTCCGCGATTGAACAGGCCCATGCGCCCGACGACGGACTATTGTGTATTCCTACATCGAGGCTCAGCGAGGCCAAAAATACTGGCCTGGGAGTTCACGGTCCGTCATAAGCTACCTGAAATTCCTGTCCCGCTCAGTGTGGGAGATTCTGATATAAATCTCGATCTCCAAGTGGCATTTTCGTCGTTGTACGACAAGCTCGGCTATTCGATGCGCATCCCCTACGACCAACCACTCGTTCCGCCTGCCCGGCCTGCCGACGAGGATTGGATGCGAGAGCAACTCAAGAAATTGCCAGCCAAAGATTAACTCGGAACCATGACTCAAGACATGACGTCCTTCTCCCCCGAATCCCTCCCCAATCGCTTTGAATTCGCCGAGGCCCAGGCGCGCCTGTATGCCGAGTGGGAAGCCCGCGGCTTCTTCCATGCCGAACCGCCGAAGGCGGGCGAGCAGGATAAGACCAAGGGGCCGTATTGCATCGTCATTCCGCCGCCGAATGTGACGGGGGCGCTGCACCTGGGGCACGCGCTGAACAACACGCTGCAAGACATCCAAATCCGCATGCACCGGATGCAGGGCTACAACACGCTCTGGATGCCGGGCACCGATCACGCGGGGATCGCCACGCAAGCGGTGGTTGAAAAGCGGCTGCGCGAGGAAGAGGGGAAAACGCGGCACGACCTGGGTCGCGAGGGGCTGATCGAACGCATCTGGCAGTGGAAAGAAGTGTACGAGAAGCGCATCCTCACCCAGCTCAAGCAGATGGGCTGCTCGTGCGACTGGGACCGCACCCGCTTCACGTTCGACGAAGGCTGCTCGCGGGCCGTGCGGCAAACGTTCTTCAGCCTCTTCAGCCAAGGGCTGATCTATCGCGGCAAGCGCCTCGTGAACTGGGATACCTTCCTGCAAACCGCCGTGAGCGACGACGAAGTGTTTCAGGAAACGGTGAAAGGGAAGTTCTGGCACTTCAAGTATCCGGTGATCCCCGCTACACAAGCCCGAAGCGCAAGCGAGGGTTCCCCTTCCGCTGAACCGACGCACGTCGAAATCGCCACCACCCGCCCCGAAACGATGCTCGGCGACACGGCCGTGGCCGTGCATCCCGACCCGGCCCGCGCGCTCGACCGTGCGGAAGCCGAACTGCGCGAACGACTCGATAAAGCGCCGGCCAAAGAGAAGGACGGCATCCAGGCCCAGCTCGACAATATCGGCAAGCGCCGCACCGAAATGTTGCCGCTCCTCGTCACGCTGCGCGAATTGGCCAAAGCGGGCCGCAAGCTGATGCTGCCGCTGGTGAATCGCGAAATTCCGCTGGTGTGCGACGAGTGGGCCAAGCCAGAGCTCGGCACCGGGGCGGTGAAGATCACGCCGGCCCACGACCCGAACGACTACGAAGTCGGCAAGCGGCAAAGCCTGCCGATGATCAACATCTTGAACCCCGACGGCACTCTCAACGATGCTGCCGGGCCATACAAGGGGCTAACGATCTACAAAGCCCGCGACAAAGTGGTGGCCGACCTCGACAAGCTCGGCCTCTTAGGCGACGTGGAAGACCGCGAGATCGAGTTGCCCCACAGCGACCGGAGCAAAACGCCGATTGAGCCGTATCTGGCGGATCAGTGGTTTGTGAAGATGGGGGACGTGGAAGGGGCTCGGGACTCGGGGCTGGGGGCTGGGGAGGCGAGTACACAAGCCCGAAGCGCCAGCGAGGGGACCAACACACAAGCCCGAAGCGCAAGCGAGGGAGAGGGGGTGGCTGGGGTCGAGCTTGCGAGCCCCCAGCCCGGCCTCGCCCAAATGGCGATGGATGCCGTATCGGACGGCCGCGTGCAGATTTTCCCCGAACGCTACGCCAAGAGTTATCTCGACTGGCTCGGCGAAAAGCGCGACTGGCCTGTGAGCAGGCAGTTGTGGTGGGGTCATCGGATTCCGGTGTGGAGCAAAGATACGGGCGCAGAATTTGTTCCAGGAACACCGGACGACGTGTTTTGTGCTATGCCCGTTTCAAGTCGTGGATCATCCATTCCAACCGATTTTGTGCAAGTTCGGGGCGAGAGAGGCTCGGAGACTGGAACGTTTCGAGTTCTTTATTGCGTGGCTCCCGGCCACGAAGAGTACGAGCGTGATCTAGAAGCTCAGGGGTTCACGCAAGACCCCGACGTCCTCGATACTTGGTTCTCCTCCGCCCTCTGGCCGCATAGCACGCTGGGGTGGCCAGAACAAACCGACTCGCTCCAATACTGGTATCCGACGAGCACGCTGATCACGAGCCGCGACATTATCACGCTCTGGGTGGCGCGGATGGTGCTGACGGGCCTTAACAACATGCAGGAGATTCCGTTCCGCGAGGTGTTCATCCACCCGAAGATTCTCGACGGCTATGGCGTGACGATGAGCAAGTCGAAGGGGAACGGCGTCGATCCCCTCGACATCGTCGATAAGTTCGGAGCCGATTCGCTCCGGTTCGGCCTGGCCATGCTGACGACCGAAACGCAGGACGTGCGGATGCCCGTGCAGTTCGAGTGCCCGCACTGCCAGGCCCTAATCGACCAGACCAAGAAGAATCGCGAGCTGCCGAAGATCGCCTGCGCGAAGTGCGGCAAGGAGTTTTCGACGCAGTGGGCCAAGACCGAGGCCGACAAGGCCTTGCCCCGCGCCGCCGTAGTGAGCGAGCGCTTCGAGGTGGCCCGCAACTTCATGAACAAGCTGTGGAACGCCGCCCGGTTTGCACTGCTCAACCTTGCGGACGGCACACAAGCCCGAAGCGCAAGCGAGGGGTCGGAACAAGTTCAAAGTTCAAAGTTCAAAGTTCAAGGTTCGGAGTCTGGCAACTTTGAACCTGGAACCTTGAACCCGGAACTCACCACCGAAGACCGCTGGCTCCTCTCGCGCCTGGCCACTGTCACCGAATCGGTCACCGAAGGTCTCCGTCACTATCACTATTCCGAGGCGGCGAAGACGCTATACGACTTCGCCTGGGACGAGTTCTGCTCGTTCTATGTCGAGATCGCGAAGGCCCGCCTCGCGGATGAGAACTCGCGCCCGACCGCCCAACGGGTGCTCGCCCATGCGCTCGATACGCTCTTGCGGCTCTTGCATCCGATCATGCCGTTCATCACCGAGGAGGTATGGCAACTGCTGAACAAGGTCGCGCCGGAGCGCGGCCTGGAGAAGCCAACCAAAGCTCCCGAGTGGCTCATCACCGCTCCGTGGCCGGCAGCCGATTTGCGCTGGCAAGATCAGGAGACCGAGGCCCGTTTTGCCGTGTTCCAAAAGGCGCTCGCCGCCATTCGCGAAATCCGTAGCCGGCAGAACATCGCGGGCAAAAACCCGCTGGAGTTCTGCATCAAGTGCGACGCTGGCACGGCAGCCCTCCTCCAGCCAATGACGGCCTATTTCCAGTCGATGGCCAACGCCACAGCGACCGGTTTTGGGCCGGATGTGGCAACACCCGCGACCAGCGCCAAGACGGCCCTGGCCGGGATGGAAATCTTCGTCGATCTCGCGGGCTTCATCGATGTCGGCGCCGAACTGGCCAAGAACCAGCAGCTCGAGCAAAAACTGCTCAGCATGATTACCGGCAAGCAAGGCAAGCTCAGCAACGAGAGCTTTGTGGCCCGCGCGCCGGCGAACGTCGTCCAAGCCGAGCGCGACAGCCTCGCCCAGATGCAGGAGCAGCTCGCCAGTGTCCGCGCCGCGCTGGCGGCGCTGAAGAAGTAGCCCGCCCACTCACTTCAGAAAATCCGGCAGGTAACTATCGCCGCCGCCCGGCTGCTGGGCGGCGGCTTTCTGCTCGGCTTCGGCGGCACGGAGGGCGACGTAGGAGCCGGTGGTCAGGCGGTCCTCTTTGCCAGCGCCGGCCCGGATGATGATGGCGGATTCGGCGAGCAATCCCTTGTCGAGCACGTTGATGCCATAGCAGCGGGTCTGGCACAATCCGCAGCCGACGCATTTTTCGGCCAGCACGACCGGAGCGGTGAAGCCGCTATCCTCGACCGGGTTCCCCTCGGCATCGACCTCGGTTCGGACGCGGGTGAACTCGATGGCGTTGTAGCCGGCGTGAATGCACTCATCGACGCACAGTTGGCACGCCTCGCGCCCCGCGTGCGGCAGGCAGGTTTGCAGGTTCAGCTCGGCGAGGCCAATGCGGCAGACCTTCTTCTCCTCCAGCGGAATCGCCCGGATCGCCCCGGTCGGGCAAACCTGGCCGCAGGCATTGCAGCTCGATTCGCAGCCGGCCCAGTCGGCAGCGACGTGCGGCGTCCAGAGCCCTTCGAAACCCTGCTGGAAACCGAGGGCGTGCAGCACGTCGTTTGGGCAGGCCTTGAAGCACTCGCCGCAGCGGATGCAGGCTTGCAGGAATTGCTGCTCGGGGAGGCTGCCCGGCGGGCGAACCGGGCGGAAGGCGTTGGGATCGCTGAGATTCGCGCCGCTGACGGTCGCCGCGCCGGCCAGGCTGACGCCGCCGATCACACCGGCCGCAATGCCGACGCCGGTCGAAAGGAAACCGCGGCGGCCGATGGCGGTATCGCCGGTGGGAGGGTCTTCGATCTGCTTGAGGGCGACGCCATTCCAGCGCTCGACGAACTTGATCGCATGCGTGGGGCAGACGCCGCCGCACGTTTGGCAAAGGGTGCAATCGGTGGTGCGGGTGGTGAAGTCGGGCTTGATCGCGTCGAACGGGCAGATTTCCACGCACTTGTTGCAGTGGATGCAGCTTTCTTCGACTTTTCGCTCGCTGACGCGAAACAGGTTGCCTAGCGAAAACACCGCCCCGCTGGGGCAGACATATTTGCACCAGAACCGGGGCTTGAAGAAACCCAGCCCCAAAACGGCGAAGAACAGACCGATGGAAATCCAGTGGCCGGCGTGCATGGGGGGCACCAGGTGCCAGCCGCGGAGTGTGCCGGTTTGCAGGGGCGAGAGGGTAAAGAGCAGTCCGCGCGTGATGACCGGAATCGCCGCCACGAAACCGCTGACCAGAACTCCGCACAAGGCC
The DNA here is from genome assembly GCA_033762315.1 of Pirellulaceae bacterium. Taxonomy (GTDB): domain Bacteria; phylum Planctomycetota; class Planctomycetia; order Pirellulales; family Pirellulaceae; genus CAYLLN01. The sequence goes on along the minus strand of JANRLS010000158.1, from coordinate 1,578 downwards.
GCGACGAGCGTCGCCAGCAGCACGTAGTACTTGGTATGCACCCACCAGCCGTTGTCGCTCACCCGCTCCTGAAACTTCTTCAGCCGTTTGCCCCCCACTTTGCCGAGGAGCCAATCACAGAGGTCGATCGTCGTTCCCAGCGGGCACAAATAGCCACAAAACCCGCGGGGAATGAGGATGCAAACCGCCAGGATGATTCCGCAAGAGGCGAGCGACCAGATCCACGAGCGCGAGGCGATAGCGGTCGAAAGGCTGACGAGGGGGTCGATGGTCAGGAAGAAATCGGCCGCGATGAGTTCCTTGCGGCGTAGTTCTTCCGTGTAGTGCGCGGGCCACGCGCCGGGCGGATCTTCGGAAAGCCGCCAAGGACCGGGTGCGAGCCCTTCCGCGGGCAGGGGGTTCTGGGCCGCGAGTTCCAGCTCCTTCGGCCCGCAAGCCACGACGCGGAATTTTCCTGTGGGAGAATCCGTCTCGTCGCTGGAGGCCAGAAAGATTGCCTGCCCCACCTGCGGCAACTCGGCCGAGGGCTCAGCGATGTGCAGCTTGACTGTGCCGGCAGCCGGATTGCTTTCGGTCGCCGTCCAGCCGTCCCAGGTTCGCGCGGGCTGGGCGGTATACGGCCAGCAAACGTAGAAGAACAGCGTCAGGAACGTGACGAGGCACAGCCCCTGTACTGCCCGCCGCACAGGAGCAGACAGCCAAGTTGGCCCGATCCATTTCAGCCAGCGTCGAACCAGTCCCGGCTTGCCGGTGACGAGGTCCGAGAAGAGCGCGGCGGGCAATAGGCACCGCGCGAGGCGGGTAGCGGCGCGGAGGGGAGTTTGAATCACGCCCCCCTTCGCTTTTTTCAGGAAGGGGAGGAACAAGTCGAGGCGCATTGGCTGCCGACGCGGTGGGCGTCATCCGAAGGTGGCTGGTGGCCCCAGTTCACCCTTGTAGAACGGGTCACGGCGGAAAGCAAGCAACCTGACTATTGATCCAGCAGCACTGCAAAATCCTTCGGGATCGAGAGCGGCTGGCGCTTCGCGTCCGTGAAACCAAGCGAATGGCCGTTGCCAGGGTGGGTCTCGCTGGCGCCAAACACCGGGCACCCAAGCGCGGCGGTTACTCGATGGGAATCGTATAGCCCAAAGCGCCGATCGGCTGACCGGCGGGAACGCCCTCGTAGTTGGCATGGCACATCACGCACTTTTTCATGACGACGGGAACGGGCGTGGCCACACGCAGGAATCGCTGCCCCGCGCGCTCGACGACCTGTTCATGCGTCGCCGAGCCGCTTTTGAGCGCGGCGATGGCGGCCTTTTCAAAATCGTCCTTGGGCAAATTGTCTTTGTCGTAGGGTTCGCCGGTCGCGTCGAGCAGGCGGACTTCGTGATATCCCTTGTCTTTCATCGTCTTGAAGAGGGCCTGGAAGGCGTCGCCGGCCGCCAGGTCCGATTTTTCATCGACGTAGTTCTCGGTGATCAGCACGATGGCCGTTTTGTAGAGCGTGTCGAGCATTTCGGCCTGCTTGCGAGCGCGGCCGAGGGCCGGATCGGTCGGCGGGTCGGCACTCCAAAGCGTTGATGCGGTCCAAAC